>NZ_CP072392.1:2964386-3264386 GCF_017742835.1 Aquabacter sp. L1I39 | reverse complement strand
ATTGGCCTATCCAATTTTCAATTTCGCCGGAAGGTCTGGCCTTGGCAAACCTCGCGGACGCAATCGAAACGCTGATCGCCCAACGGCGCCTGGAGCCCGGCGCGCGCCTGCCGGCCGAGCGCGTCCTTGCCGCCGAGCTGAACGTGTCCCGTCCCACGCTGCGGGAGGCCATCCGACACCTGGCGAGCCGTGGCCGCCTGGTGACCCGCCGTGGCGGAGGCAGCTTCGTGGCCGAGCCCACTGAGCCACTGGGTCAGGCCTTCGCCCCCTTGGCGTCCATGGCCGAGGCGGAGCCGGGCTATTGGCGCGATGTGATGGAAATCCGCAAATCGCTGGATGCCGACATGGCCTATCACGCCGCCTTGCGTGCCGGCGCGGAAGACTTGGCCCGCCTTGACGCCGCACTGCGCACTGTCACCGGATCGGCGAACGTTGACGCCGCTTCGCAGGCACGGGCCGACGCGGCGTTCCACATGGCCATTGCCGAGGCCTCGCACAATGCGGTGCTGCGGCAGGTGATGTCCGGCCTGTTCGACCTCCTGCGCCAGAGCATCTCCCAAAGCCTTGAGCGGCTCTATCTTCTGCCCCGCACAGCGCACGAACTGGATGACCAGCACCGCGCCATCGTCGCGGCCATCCGCGAAGGGCGCGCCGAGGATGCGCGCGAGACCGCGCGCCGGCATCTCGACTTCGTCGAGCAAACGCTCCGCAAGATCGAGGAGGATGCGGACAGGCGGCACCGCTCCTCCCGCGCTTTGTCTCAGACCCGCCCAATGAAAGACGCCACGCCGTGATCATCTCCTCCTCCGCGGACTATCGCGAAGCCGCCCGCCGCCGCCTGCCACCCTTCCTGTTCCATTACATCGATGGCGGTGCCTATTCGGAGTATACGCTGGGGCGCAATGTCTCCGACCTGTCGCTCCTGGCGCTGCGCCAGCGTGTCCTGAAAAGCGTGGGCGAGGTGGACCTCTCCGCCAACCTGTTCGGCGAACACCTGTCCATGCCCCTCGCCCTAGCCCCCGTGGGCCTGACCGGCATGTTTGCACGCCGGGGGGAGGTTCAGGCGGCGAAAGCGGCGTTCAGCCGGGGCGTGCAATTCACCTTGTCCACGGTCTCCGTGTGCCCCATTGAGGAGGTGCAAAGCCAGCTGGCGCGTCCCATGTGGTTCCAGCTCTATGTGCTGAAAGACCGGGGCTTCATGAAGAATGCACTGGAGCGGGCCTGGGCGGCCGGCATCCGCACACTGGTCTTCACCGTGGACATGCCGGTGCCCGGCGCGCGCTATCGCGACGCCCATTCCGGCATGTCCGGCCCCAATGCGGCGATCCGCCGGATCATCCAGGCCATGACGCATCCGGCCTGGGCGTTCGATGTGGGGCTGATGGGGCGGCCACACGATCTTGGAAACGTCTCGGCTTATCGCGGGCACAAAACGACCCTTGAGGATTATGTGGGCTGGCTCGGGGCGAATTTCGATCCCGCCATTGGCTGGCGCGACCTGGAATGGATCCGCGAATTCTGGAAGGGACCCATGGTGATCAAGGGTATTCTGGACCCTGAGGATGCGGAGGATGCGGTGCGCTTCGGCGCGGACGGCATCGTGGTGTCGAACCATGGCGGACGGCAGCTCGACGGCGTTTTGTCCTCGGCGCGAGCCCTGCCCGCCATCGCCGACAAGGTGAAGGGCCAGCTGACGCTGATGGCCGATTCCGGCATCCGCAACGGCCTCGATGTGGTGCGCATGGTGGCCCAGGGGGCGGATGGCGTGCTGCTGGGCCGGGCCTTCGTCTATGCGCTCGCCACCGCCGGCGGCAAGGGCGTGGAGAATGTGCTCGACCTCATCGCCAAGGAGATGCGGGTGGCCATGACGCTCACCGGCGCCAAGACGCTCGCCGGCATTTCTCGCGAGAGCCTGGTGCGCGACGTGGAGACGCCGTTGGCCCGGATTGCCACGGCGGCGTGAGCTTCCAATCAGGCCGGCGTGTCCCTTGGCCGCCGGCCTGCGCGTACCTTTCGGGTGGGGCGCGGACGCGCCGCCGCCTCGGCCGCATCCTGCGCCACCAGCGCCTTGAGAATGGTCAGGAAGTCGCTGGCGTTCGGCGTCATAGCCACACCCTTCGGCGTGACGATGCCATAGGGGTCCAGGCGCCCCTCCACCTCCAGCGGCAACCGCACGAAGCCGCCGCTCGCCACCTCCTGCGCCACGATGGTCTTCGGCAGCATGGAAATCATGCCCGCGTGCCGCACCAGATTGAGGGTGGCGAAGATGGAGGAGGTCTCCACCAGATTGTCCAGCGTCCGCAGGCCGGCCGCCGCGAAGGCGGTGTCGATGAGGAGACGCATGGGGCTCGGCGCCGGCTGCAGCACCCAGGGCATGTCGCCCATGTCGGCGAGGTCCAGATGCGTGCGCCCGGCCAGCGGGTGCGAGGTGGCCGCGAACGCCCACAATTCCTCCTTCGACAGCGGCTCGAAGTCGAACTTCGCCCGGTCCCGCACCGAGGGAATGCGGCCGATGACGAGGTCCAGTTCGCCGCGATCAAGGGCGGCGATCAATTGGTCCGACGTGGTGGCCAGCACCTGGATGGTCATCAGCGGGCGCTGGCGTTTCAACTCCGCGATGGCGCGCGGCAAGAGGTCCGAGGCAGTGGCCATGATAGCCCCCAGTGCCAGCGCGCCATAACCGCCACGCTTCAGATTGGCGAGGCCGCTGACGAAACGCTCGCCATCGGTGAGCGCGCGACGGGCATAGTCCACCACATGGGCGCCGATCTCGGTGGCCACCATGGCGCGCGGGGTGCGCTCGAACAGCCGCACGCCCAGCATCTCCTCCAGGTCCTGCAAGATCTTGGTGGCGGCGGGCTGGGTCATGTTCAGCTCAACAGCCGTGCGGCGCAGGTTGCCGGTCCGCCCCAGCACATCCACGAGACGAAGCTGCTTGAAGCGCAGGCGCGAGAGAAGGGTGGGCGGGCCGAGGTCGCGCATGGCGATAACCAAATGGAATGGACTGAACAGAACTTCTCATTATCGCGTTATCGATCAGTCGGCTAGCGTCCCGCGCGAAATGGCTCAAACGGTCCGGCCGTGACCGAAGCAACGGCCAACCGCATGGGAGGACTAGAATGAAGCTCGTTCGCTATGGCGCGGCGGGGCAGGAACGCCCTGGCCTCATCGACGCCGAGGGCCGCCTGCGCGACCTCTCCGCCCTCGTGCCCGACATTGCCGGCGCCGCGCTGCTCCCCGACAGCCTGGAGCGCCTGAAGGCTGTGGACACCGCAAGCCTGCCGCTGGTGGACGGCAATCCCCGCCTCGGGGCCTGCGTGGGCAATGTGGGCAAGTTCGTGTGCGTGGGCCTCAACTATTCCGACCACGCGGCCGAGAGCGGCCTGCCGGTGCCCGAAGAGCCGGTGCTGTTCATGAAGGCCACCAGCTCCATCGTCGGCCCCAATGACGATGTGGAGATTCCCCGCGGCTCGCAGAAGACCGACTGGGAAGTGGAACTGGGCATCGTCATCGGCAAGACCGCCAAATATGTGAGCGAAGCCGACGCTCTCGCCCATGTGGCCGGCTATTGCATCGTCAACGATGTCTCCGAGCGCGCCTTTCAGATCGAGCGCGGCGGCCAATGGGACAAGGGCAAAGGCTGTGACACGTTCGGCCCCATCGGCCCCTGGCTGGTCACCGCCGACGAGGTGAAGGACCCGCAGGACTTGCACATGTGGCTGGAAGTGGATGGCCATCGCTACCAGGACGGCTCCACCCGCACCATGATCTTCGGCGTCGCCCATGTGGTGAGCTATATCAGCCAATTCATGAGCCTCCAGCCGGGCGACATCATCTCCACCGGCACGCCGCCCGGCGTCGGCCTTGGACAGAAGCCCCCCGTCTATCTGAAGGCGGGGCAGGTCATGCGGCTCGGCATTGCCGGCCTCGGCGAACAGCGCCAGACCACCGTCCAGGCCTGAGGGAGCAGGAAATCATGACCAAGATCGACCTTCAGGACCGCGTCGCCATCATCACCGGCGGCGCCCGCGGCATCGGTTATGCCACCGCCCAGCGCATGCTCGCCTCCGGCGCGCAGGTGAGCCTGTGGGATATCGACGCCACCCGCCTCGCGGAGGCGGCCGCCGAGCTCTCCAAGCTTGGCACGGTGAGCACCCAGACCGTGGAATTGACCGACGAAGCCTCCGTGGTCGCAGCCACGCAGGGCGTCCTCGCCAGCCATGGCAAGATTGACATCCTCGTCAACAATGCCGGCATCACCGGCGGCAATGCCAAGCTCTGGGAGCTGGAGACCGAGGTGTGGCGGCGGGTGATCGACGTCAATCTCGTCGGGCCCTTCATCACCTGCAAGGTGGTGGTGCCGCACCTCATCGCCAATGGCTGGGGGCGCATCGTGAATGTCGCCTCCATCGCCGGCAAGGAAGGCAATCCCAACGCCTCCCATTATTCGGCCTCCAAGGCAGGCCTCATCGGCCTCACCAAGTCGCTGGGCAAGGAACTGGCGCAGTCGAACATCCTGGTGAACTGCATCACGCCTGCCGCCGCCCGCACCGAGATCTTCAACCAGATGAAGCAGGAGCATATCGACTTCATGCTGTCGAAGATCCCCATGGGCCGCTTCCTGGAGGTGGACGAGGCCGCAGCCCTCATTGCCTGGCTGTCCTCTGCCGAATGCGCCTTCTCCACCGGCGCGGTGTTCGACATTTCCGGCGGCCGCGCCGTCTACTGACCCCCATTCCTGACAGATCCTGGCGGCATGAGGCCGCCGTCTCCCGCGCGCCCGGCAGGACCGGGCGCGCCAAGAACAGAATCGTCCGGGAATGACCCCGAGACGGTCGGAGGCAACGTTCCATATGGAGAGGCTGATGCCTGCCCCGTCCCCGTCGCTTCAGGCGACGATTTCCAAGGTCACCAAGCGGCTGCTGCCGTTCCTGTTGCTCATGTATGTGCTCGCCTTCCTGGACCGGGCCAATGTGGGCTTCGCCAAGAAGGCATTCCAGGCGGATACCGGCATCTCCGACGCCGCCTTCGCGCTCGGCGCCTCCATCTTCTTCCTGAGCTATGCCCTGTTCGAGGTGCCCTCGAACATCATCATGCATCGCGTGGGCGCCAAGATCTGGATGGCGCGTATCATGGTCACCTGGGGCCTGATCTCCGCCGCCATGATGTTCGCACACAATGAAACCACCTTCTATACGCTGCGCGTTCTGCTCGGCGCCGCGGAGGCCGGCTTCTTCCCGGGCGTGATCCTCTATCTGACCTATTGGTTCCCCTCCTTCGCGCGCGGCCGGGCCATGGGCCTGTTCTATTTCGGCGCCCCGCTCGCCTTCATCTTCGGCTCGCCGCTCTCTGGCCTGCTGCTGGAGTGGCACGGCCTCGGCGGCCTGCATGGCTGGCAGTGGATGTTCATGGTGGAGGGCCTGTTGGCGGTGGTCGTCGGCGTGTGGGCCTATTTCTACTTGGACAACAAGCCGGCCGACGCCAAGTGGCTCACGCAGGCGCAGAAGGATGAGCTCGGACGCGCCATCGCCGCCGAGGAGAGCCACAAGACCGCCCATGGGCCCGCCCATCTGCTGGCGGCCATGCGCAACATGAAGGTGCTGCATTTCGCGCTCATCTATTTCCTTATCCAGATGAGCGTGTATGGCGTCGTCTTCTACCTGCCGACGCAGGTGGCGAACCTGCTCGGCACGAAGGTGGGCCTGCAGGTGGGCTTCGTCTCGGCCATTCCGTGGGTGTGTGCACTCGTTGCCGCCTATGTGCTGCCGCGCATGTCGGATGCCTCGGGCAACCGGCGGGGCTATGCCGCCACCATCCTCGCCGTGTCCGGCCTCGGCATCGCCGCCTCGGTGGCCACCACGTCGCCGGCTTTGGCGCTGATCGCCCTGTGCTTTGCGGCGGCAGGCTTCATCGCCGTGCAGCCCATCTTCTGGACCTTCCCCACCGATTATCTCGGCGGCGTGGCTGCGGCGGGCGGCATCGCCCTCATCAATTCGCTGGGCGCGTTGGGCGGCTTCGTGGCGCCCAATGTGAAGACCTGGGCGGAGGCCGCCTTCGCCTCGCAGGCCGCCGGCCTCTATTTGCTGGCCGGCACCACACTTCTGGGTGCGGTCCTCATCCTGGCCATCGGCCGGGCCACGACCATGCCCGTTTCGTCCAAGGCCAAGCGCGCCTGAACCCTGCCCGCTTTTGGAAACCCAAACGCCCCGCGCCGCGCGCGGGGCGATAAGGAGACAAGACCATGGCCATGCCGACCATCAAGGCGGTCCGCGCGTTCACCGTGCGCGGCGGCGGCGCCGATTATCACGACACCCAGGGTTATCACTGGATCGACGATCATATCGCCACCCCCATGGCGCGCTATGAGGAATACCGGCAGAGCCGCCGCTCCTTCGGCATCAATGTGCTCGGCACGCTGGTGGTCGAGGTGGAGGCCTCCGACGGCACAGTGGGCGTCGGCGTCACCACAGCGGGCGAGATCGGCGCCTTCATCGTGGAGAAGCACCTCTCCCGCTTCCTGATCGGCCGGCAGGTGACCGAGATCGAGAAGATCTGGGACCAGATGTATTTCGGCACCCAGTTCTATGGCCGCAAGGGCGTGGTGGTGAACACCATTTCCGGCGTCGACATCGCCCTGTGGGACTTGCTCGGCAAGATCCGCGGCGAGCCGGTTCATGCCTTGCTCGGCGGCCCGGTGCGGGACGAACTGTCCTTCTATGCCACCGGCGCCCGGCCGGACCTCGCGAAGCAGATGGGCTTCATCGGCGGCAAGCTGCCCTTGCTCCACGGCCCCGCCGAGGGCGACGAGGGCCTGAAGAAGAATATCGAGCTGCTTGCGGACATGCGCAGCAAGGTCGGCGACGACTTCTGGCTGATGTATGATTGCTGGATGGCGCTCGACCTCAACTATTCGATCCGCCTTGCCCACAAGGCGCAGGAATTCGGCCTCAAGTGGATCGAGGAGTGCCTCTCCCCCGACGATTATTGGGGCTATGCCGAACTCAAGCGCCAGGCACCCACCGGCATGCTGGTGACCACCGGCGAGCACGAGGCCACCCGCTGGGGCTTCCGCATGCTGCTGGAGATGAATTGCTGCGACATCATCCAACCCGACGTGAATTGGTGCGGTGGCATCACCGAGCTGATCAAGATCTCGGCGCTCGCGGACGCCCATGGCAAGCTCATGGTGCCCCACGGCTCGGGCCCCTACAGCTACCATTTCGTGATCACGCGCCATAACAGCCCGTTCACGGAAATCATCATGAGCGCGCCCAATGCGGACGAGGTGCGCCCCGCCTTCCACCCGCTGCTTCTGGACGAGCCGGTGCCGGTGAACGGCCGCCTGAAGGCGTCCGCGCTGGACAAGCCGGGCTTCGGTGTCTCCCTCAATCCCGAGGTGCAGCTTCACCGGCCCTATCCGTCCAACTGAACGTTTCGAGGAGAGGACGCCGCGCGCCCTCGCCTCATCCCTTTCCTCCCGCTGGCCGGTGCCTTCGTGCACCGGCCTTTTTTTTTCAGCCAAGCCCCGGGATCGGCACGCCGAAGGCCTGGGCCAGCAAAACGCCGTTCAGGCTCAGCACGACGATGCTGCCACCAATGGCCAGCACGTTGACGAGGCGGGAATTGGCGAACTCGCCCATGAGGTCTCGCCGGGCGGTGAAGAGCACCAGGGCGATCATGGGCACCGGCAAGGCGATGGAGAGCACCACCTGGCTCAGCACCAGCGCGTGGGTCGCATTCACACCCATGGCCACCACCACGAAGGCGGGCACCATGGTCACAAGACGGCGCACCAGCAGGGGAATGCGGATGCCGATGAAGCCCTGCATGATCATCTGCCCGGCCATGGTGCCCACCACGGAGCTGGAGATGCCCGAGGCGATCAGCGAGACCAGGAACACCCCGGCGGAGGCAGCCCCCAGCAAGGGCGTTAGGGTGTGATAGGCGGTCTCGATCTCGGCCACATCGCTATGGCCGAGATGGAAGGCGCTGGCGGCCATGATGACCATGGCCATGTTGACGAGGCCCGCCACCGAGAGCGCCACCACCACCTCGCGATTGGAGAAGCGCACCAAAAGGCGCTTCTGGCCGATGTCGCGCGGCCGTGAGCGGCTTTGGGTCAGGCCCGAATGCAGGAAAAGCGCATGGGGCATGACCGTGGCGCCGATGATGCCCACGGCGATAGTGAGGGCGGCAGCGTCGGGGATCTGCGGCGTCACGGCGCCCAGTGCAACCTGACCCCAGTCTACCGGCGCGATCAGGATCTCCACCAGGTAGCACAGGCCGATCAGCGCCACGAGCCCTCCAATGACCAGCTCCAAGGGCCGGAATCCGCGCCCCTCGATCAGGAGGATACCGTAGGTGACGACAGCCGTGATGCCCATGCCCACCAGGAGCGGCAATCCGAACAGGAGCGACAGGCCGACCGCGCCGCCGAGAAATTCGGCAAGGTCGGTCGCCATGGCCGCCACCTCGCTGACCGCCCACATGGCGATGACGATCGGCTTTGAGAAAGACGTGCGGCACAGCTCCGCCAGGTTGCGCCCGGTGACGATGCCCAGCTTGGCGGAAAGCGATTGGAACAGCATGGCCACCAGATTGGCCATCACCACCACCCACAGCAGCGTGTAGCCATAGCCGGCGCCCGCCTGGATGTTGGTGGCGAAGTTGCCGGGATCCATATAGGCGATGGAGGCGATCACCGCCGGGCCGACGAACAGCAGGGCCGAGAGCGGTCCACGGCGACGGCCAGCCAAAACGTCCTCGATGGCAAGGCGCGTGCGATCGCTGACCGATTGGGGGGCGGCGGGAGACAGGCTGTCGCTCATGGCACGCAAGCGTCTTGTTGCTGACACCAATAAATGTAGCCGCGGCTACATTTATTGCAAGAGCCTTCCCGATGCGACGAAAGACCAATGGGCAACGGGCACGGCGTGCGAAGGGCTGGTCGTTCCAAGCCACGGCGTTCCGCACGGATTGCAATCCGTAGCCATGGCTTCATAGTGTGGCTCAAATTTCATTCCGTCCTAGGCCTCCCGGCTTGGACGGCCCGGAGAGGAAACGGAGTGGCGCGAACCGCGAAAATGCCGGTCACCGACGAGCCGCAGAAGAGCACGTTGCCGGAAGGCGCGACGGAGGAAAGCCGGGCGGATGAGCACCGCGCCGACGACACCCGCGCCGACGACACCTGCCGGTTCGACCGCGCCCGCACGGCCCGCTCCTCCGAGATCCTGGAAGACTACACGGAACTGATCGGCGACCTCATCGCCGAACATGGGGAGGCGCGCGTCACCGACATCGCCCGCCGGCTGGGCGTCACCCACCCCACCGCCACCAAGGCCCTGGCGCGCCTGAAGCGGGAGGGCCTCGTCACCTCCCGCCCCTATCGGGGGGTCTTCCTGACCGAGGCTGGCGCTGCCATGGCCGAGCGCGTGCGTGTCCGGCATCGCCTCGTCGTGGACCTTCTGTTGGCCATTGGCGTGCCGGAACAGGCCGCCGAAACCGATGCGGAAGGCATGGAGCACTATGTCTCCGAGACGACGCTGGAGGCGTTCCGCCGCTTCCTGGATGCCCGCAAAGCGTGAGGGCCAAGGCGGTCAGTAGCGGTTCACCGGTAGCACCACGATCTCGGCGATCTGCACATGGGGCGGCTGGTCGAGGGCAAAGAGGATGGTGCGGGCCACGTCCTCGGGATCCAGCGCCATCTTGAACTGGTCGAAATAGGCTTTTTCCTTCTCTTCATCCCCCCGGTAGCGGGTTCGGATGATGCCGGTGCGCGCGAGGCCGGGCAGGATCTCGGTGACACGCACCGCGCTCTCCGTCAGTTCGCCCCGCAAGGTCTCAGTGAACATCCGCACCCCCGCCTTGGAGGTGGAATAGGCGGTCATGTCCGGCACGAGGCGCACCGCATTGATGGACGAGACGTTCACCACGTGGCCGCGATCGCGCTTCACCATGGGCGGCAGCACCGCGCGCGTCACCCGCATGGTGCCGATGAGATTGGTCTGGATGATCCCCGTCCAGTCATCGGCCGAGCCCTCCACGAAGGGCAAACGCCCGCCAATGTCGTGGCCGGCATTGTTGATGAGGATATCGACGGGGCCGAACGCCGCGGGCACCTGGTCGAGAAGACGATCCACCGCCGGATAGTCGGAAATATCGAGGACCACGGGCAAGGCATTGGTGCCCAGCTCCGCCGCGAAGGCGGCGAGCGCCTCCTTGTTGCGATCCACCAGCACCACCTTGCGCCCCGAGGCGATCAAGGCGCGGGCGATGGCGCGGCCGAAGCCGCCGGCAGCACCGGTGAGAAGCGCTGTTTCCGTCTTGTGTTCAGGCATTTGTGTCCTCCCTGACGCCGGCCTTTCTGGCCGTGCGGCGGGACGCGCCGGCCGGCTCGGGCAGGACCCGCGGGACGACGCGCTCCATTGAATGGCGTTTGCGAAGACGTCTTGCGTCAGCGGGCGCGAACACTGTCAGATGCGCCGCGCTGTGTCCGCTGTCGCGCGCGTGCTAACTGTTATTCTGGAATTGGCGTCGCCGCCCGCGCCACAAGAGGCGGCCAATCACCAGAAAAGCAGACCCGGGATGGACTTCAAGCAGCTCAAGGCCTTCACCACGCTGGCGGAATTCGGCTCCTTCTCGCGCGCGGCCGCCGTGCTGTCGGTCGCCCAGCCGGTCTTATCCCGCCAGATCAAGGCCTTGGAGGAGGAGCTGGGGATCGAGCTGTTTTATCGCAACGGGCGAGGCATCGTGCTGACCGAGGCAGGCAAGCTGTTGCACGGTTATGCGGACACTGTGCTGGACACCGTCACCCGTGCCACGGACGAGGTAACGGCGCTCCGGTCCTCCCCACGCGGCACAGTCGCGCTGGGCATGCCGCCCTCCGTGGGCGCGGTGCTCACCGTGCCCCTGGTGAAGACCTTTCGCGCCGAGTTTCCCATGGTGGCCATCCGCGTGGTGGAAGGCTTTTCCGGCCATCTGCTGGAATGGCTCGCCACCGGCAAGATCGATGTGGCCGTGCTCTACAACGCCCCCCGCACGTCCAATCTGCGTGCCGAGCCACTGCTCCAGGAGGAGATCAACCTGCTCGGCGCCATCGACGATCCGCTCGGTCTTCCCGATGGCCCCATTCCTGCGCGCCGCCTGCCGGAAATCCCGATGATCATTCCCTCCCGGCCCCACGGCCTGCGGCTGGTGGTGGATTCGCTGCTGAGCGAGGCGGAGATCGACCTCAACGTCATCATTGAGGTGGATGCCATGCCCTCCACCTTGAGCCTGGTGGAGAACGGCATCGGCTATACCTTGCTCTCCTATGGCCCGGCGCGCCATCTGATCGAGGCGGGGCGCATGAAAAGCTGGTCCATTGTCGATCCGGTCATCACCCGCCAATTGATCCTCGCCACCTCCAGCCAGCGCCCCACCACCTTCTCCACGCGCGCGCTGGCCTCCATGGTGCGGCGGCAGGTGCAGGAACTGGTGCGTCGGGGCGCCTGGTCCTCCAATATGCCGGTCGCCACCGGCGCGCTGCAGCGCGAAGATCAGGCGTGAGAAATCTGTTATGTCGGAAACGGCAATGACGCGCGCCAATTCTCCGGTTTAGCCTCCCTCAACAATCGACGAGCCGCAGCAAGGTGTCCCTCGGGACCAATGGCCTGCCTGCGGCCAGGGAGCGCCGAGAGAGCGCCGAGGAAGCGTCATGGCAGGTGAACTTGTTGGGTTCGTAGGTCTCGGCCGCATGGGCAGCGCCATGGCGGGCCGCCTACTGGATGCGGGCTACCAATTATGCGTCTACGACACGCAGCCGGCGGCGACCGCCGACCTGGTGGCGCGCGGCGCGCGCCTGGCGGCGTCACCGCTGGAAGTGGCTTCGACCGCTGAAACCGTCCTTCTCAGCCTGCCGACGCCGGATATCGTCAAGGCGGTGACGGTGGGCGAGGGCGGCATCTGCCGGGGCAATGCGGTGCGCACGGTCATCGACCTGTCCACCTCCGGTCCGGGCGCCTCGCAGATCGTCTCCAAGGGCCTCACCGAGCGGGACATCGCGCTCATCGACGCGCCCGTCTCCGGCGGCATTGCGGGGGCCAAGGGCGGCACGCTGGCGCTGATGATCTCCGGTCCCCGCGAGGCCTACGAGACCACGGCACAGCCCATTCTCAAGCATTTCGGCAAGCTGTTCTATACCGGCGAGAAGGCGGGCCTTGCCCAGACGGCCAAGCTCGTGAACAACCTGCTGGCCGCCGCCGCCTTGGTCATCTCGTCCGAGGGCATGGCCATGGGCGTGAAGGCGGGACTTGATCCCAAGATCCTCTTGGACATCATCAACGTCTCGTCCGGCCGCAACAGCGCCACGCAGGACAAGTTCCCCCGCTCCGTCCTGCCCGGCACCTTCGATTTCGGCTTTGCCACGGGCCTGTCCTACAAGGATGTGCGCCTGTGCCTCGACGAGGCCGAGGCCATGGGCATTCCCATGATCATGGGCGCCGTCGTCCGCCAGATCCTGGCCCTGACCCAGGCGAAATATGGCCCGGACTCCGACTTCACCAGCATCGCCCGCCTCTCCGAGGAATGGGCGGGGGTCGAGATCCGCGGTTGATCCTTAGCGCGTCCGGGTCCAAGCCCCGGACGCGCCCCAAACGTCGCGCAGGCGACCAAAACATACCGCGTCCAAGGCCCCACTTGGCCGGACCGGACAACACGCAAAAGGTCGAGGAGACGCATCCATGACGATGCAGGACGCGGCCGCGCGCCCGCTTTCCATCTCGCGCACCCTCGCGCTCCAGGCGCGGGCGACGCGCCTCGACGACCTCTCCGCCGCCACGCGAGACAAGCTGAAGGTGTGCCTGCTGGACTTCCTGTCCTGCGCCTTCGAGGCCGCCGACCTTCCCTGGAGCCGCGAAGCCGTTGCCGTCGCGCCGCGCACCAGCGAAGGCGCAACCATCATCGGCACGCCCGTCACCGCGCCGACCGGCGACGCCGCCTTCGCCAATGCCACTGCCGGCCACGGGCTGGTGCGCGAGGACATGCATGCCGCCAGCATCGGCCACCACGGCGTAGTGATCTGGCCGGTTCTCCTGGCGCTCAGCCAGCGTGCCCCCATATCGGGCGCGGCGTTCCTGAGCGCAGCAGCCGTTGGCTACGAGGTGGGCGGACGGCTCGGGCGCGCGCTCTTCAATGCCGACCTCGCCCGCCTCTTTCGGCCCACCGGCTTGCTCGGCCCCATTGCCGGCGCGGCGGCGGGCAGCCGTTTGCTCGACCTGTCAGAAAGCCAGACCATGTCGGCTTTGGCGCTCGGCGCCAATGCCTCAGGCGGCCTCAACCAATGGCCGCACGAGGGCAGCAGCGACATGTATTTCCACCCCGGTTTCGCGGCGCGCGCTGCCATCCTGGCGGTGGATCTCGCCCGAGCGGGCGCGGTGGGCTCGGATTACATCCTGGAAGGTGAGGCGGGCCTCGCCATGGCCTTCCGGCGCGCGGCTCTCTCGCAGCCTGTGACGCTGTTCCCCCGCGGGCAGGCGGAAGTTCTGGCGGTCTACAACAAGCCCGCCCCCGCCTGCAATTTCGCCCAGACCGCCACCCAGGCGGCCCTGCGCGTGGCGCAGCAGATCGACCGGCGGGAGACCATCCGCGAGGTCACGGTTCTGTTGCCGGACGCCGCCATCCGCTATCCCGGCTGCGACTTCGCCGGGCCTTATGAGCGGGCGCTCCAGGCCAAAATGTCCATCCAGTACGGTGTTGCCGCCGCTTTGGTCCGCAAGGCGGTGGAGGAAGACAATTATCGCCGCCTGGACGAGCCGGAGATCCTGCGCGTCGCCAGCCTCATCCGCCTCGAGCGGGACGGCGAATTCACCGCCCGCTTCCCCGCCGCACAGGGGGCCGAGGTGGTGGTGCAACTGGCCGGCGGGGCCACCATCAGCCGCCGCCTCGTCGATGTCATTCCCGCCACCGAAAGCGAGATCCGCCAACGCTTCCGCGTTGCGGCCGGCGCCCTCGTCGGGGCGGAGCGCGCGGAAGAAATCGAGGAACGGGTGGACGGACTGGACGAGGCGCCGGACGCCGGCCGGATCGCCACCCTGTGCGCGGCCCCGGTCGGCGGCGCCCCCCGCGCCGCCGCCACAGCTTTGCATGCATGACACCTTCCGCTCAGCGGAGGGCCATTGACCAACGGGCAGAAAGCCCGGCTGAAAACTGGGAGGACCAACACAATGAAGAGGGTGCCGCGCGGCACTGCGCCCCTGGCTGCGAGGATGCAGCCATGACGTCGCAGATGGTCGAGAATATTCTCCAGGCGCTGGCCGCTGGCATCCTTGCGGGAGCCATTTACGGGCTCATGTGCGTGGGCCTGGGCCTCATCTTCGGCGTTATGCGCGTCATCAATTTCGCCCAGGGCGATTTCATGATGCTCGGCATGTATGCCGCCTATTACCTGTTCCTCACCTTTGGAATACAGACGATCTTCGGCAGTGTGATCGGCCCTTATGTGGCCATCGTCCTGTCGGCGCCGCTCCTGTTCCTGTTCGGCTACTTCATCCACAAGCTGCTGATCTCGCGGGTGACGGGGCAGCGGACCGCGCAATTGGAAGGCGAAGGGCACTTCGCCCAGCTCATCCTGACGCTCGGCATCGCGCTGGTGCTTCAGAATGGCGGCCTCATCGTCTTCGGATCGGTGCTCGCCTCCATCCGCACGCCGCTCTCCTCCAGCGCCTGGGAGTTGGGGCCATTCTGGGGCGACTATGTCTCCATTTTTGTCAACAAGTCCCGCGGCATAGCGGCCCTGTTCTCGGTCGTTGCCATGGTGGGGCTGTGGCTGCTGATCGCCCGCACGCGCCTCGGCAAGGCCCTGCGCGCCTCTGCCGACAATCCGGTGGCGGCGACCTATATGGGCATCGATATCGATCGCTCCTACCGCATCGCGTTCGGCCTCGGCACCGCGGTCACGGCTCTGGCCGGCGGCCTGCTCGCCACCAACTACCCGTTCCACCCCTTCATCGGCCTCGAATACGTAATCGTCATGTATGCCGGCGTGGTGCTGGGCGGCATGGGCTCCATCACCGGCGCCTTCTGGGGTGGCATGACCATCGGCCTGGTGCAGCAGCTCTCCACCTTGGTCCTCCCCACCCAGCTTCAGAACGCGGCGATCTTCGTCGTCTTCCTGCTCATTATCTTCCTGCGTCCGCAGGGCTTTTTCGGCCGCATGGTGGAGAGGACGTGATGCAGACCCTTCGCTCCCTCGCCCCCTTGCTGATCGTCGCGGCGATCTACGCGGCCGTGACCCTCGTGGTCACCAATTCCTACTACCAGCTCACCCTCACGCTGGTGCTGGTCTGGGCCTGCTTCGGCCTGTCCTGGAACCTTCTGTCCGGCTATACGGGCCTCGTCTCCTTCGGCCACGCCTCCTTCTTCGGGCTCGGCGCCTATGCCACCGTGTTGGGGCAGATCTATTTCGACATCTCGCCCTGGATCTCCATCCCCATTTCCGCCCTCATCGGCGGCATTGCCGGCCTGCTGATCGGCTTCCCCACCTTCCGCCTCAAGGGCCATTACTTCGCCCTGGCGATGCTCGCTTACCCATTGGCGCTGCTCTATATTTTCGAGTGGCTCGGCTACCAGGAGCTGACCATCCCGATCAAGCGGGAGACGCCCTTCGCCTACATGCAATTCTCCGATCCGCGCTTGTACACCTTTGTTGCGCTGGTCATGCTGCTCATCGTTGTCCTGATCACCCGCTGGGTGGAGCGCTGCCGGTTCGGTGTCGCGCTCCTCGCCATCAAGCAGAACGAGGCGGCAGCGGAAGCGGCGGGCATCAACACCTTGCGCTGGAAGCTCTCCGCCATCGCCTTGTCGGGTGCCATTGCCGGTGCGGTGGGTGCTTTCTATGCGGTTGTTCTGCTTGTGGTTACCCCGCCCTCCGTGTTCGGCATGCTGGTGTCCGCCCAGGCGCTCACCGTGTCCATGTTCGGCGGCATCGGCACCGTCTGGGGCCCGCTGATCGGCGCGGCAGTGCTGATCCCGGTGTCAGAAATCCTGCATGCGGAGCTGGGCGCGCGGGTTCCGGGCATCCAGGGCGTGATCTTCGGCATGGCCATCATGGCGGTGATCCTGATGGCGCCGGAGGGCGTCTACTGGAAGGTGCGGGATTGGTGGCGCAAGCGCGCCGTTGTGCCGGCCTCCGTCGCACCGGTGTTGCCGGACCACGTGGTGACCTTCACCCCCTCGCCTGCGCGCCAGCGCCGGGCGCCGAGCGGCAAGGTGCTGCTATCGGTGCGGGGCCTCTCCAAGGCCTTCGGCGGGCTGAAGGCGGTGCAGGATGTCAGCTTCGATGTGCATGAGGGCATGATCCTCGGCATCATCGGCCCCAACGGCGCCGGGAAAACAACTTTGTTCAACCTTCTCAATGGCTTCCTCAAGCCTGACACGGGCACGGTGACGTTCGACGGCAAGGAGATGGTGGGCCGCCGCCCGCACGAATTGTGCGAGGCGGGCGTCGGCCGGACCTTCCAGGTCATGCGCCCCTTCCCCCGCATGTCGGTGCGCGAGAATGTCCGGGTGGGCGCCTATGTGCGGGCGAAAAGCGAGGAGGAGGCCCTGCGCTTCGCCGATGACGCGGTGGCCCGCGCCGGGCTCTCGGCGGTGGCGGACAAGGTGGCGGCGGAGCTGACCACCAAGGAGCTGCGGCTGATGGAAATCGCCCGCGCGCTGGCCGGAAAGCCCCGCCTTCTGCTGCTGGACGAGACCCTGGCGGGCCTTGGCCATGGCGAGGCGGACGAGGTGGTTGCGGTGGTGCAACGCCTTGCAAGAGAAGGGGTTACCATCGTCATCATCGAGCACACCATGCAGGCCATGGTGCGCCTGGTGGATCACTTCCTGGTGCTGGACCACGGCGCCGTCCTGGTGGATGGCGAGCCCGAGGCCGTCACCCGCAACCCTGCGGTCATCGAGGCTTATCTCGGCAAGAAATGGGTGGCTCATGCTCACGCTTGAGGGGGTTTGCGCGGGATATTCCGTGGTCCCGGTCCTGAAGGATGTCTCCATCAGCGTGGAGGCGGACCAGTTCGTCGCCATTGTCGGCCCCAACGGCGCCGGAAAGACCACGCTTTTCAAGACCATATCGGGCGTGGTGGCGCCCAGCGCCGGCGCCATCCGCTTCGAGGGGCGCGACCTTGCCAAGGTTCCCCCGCACGAGCGGCCGCATCTGGGCATCGCCCATGTGCCGGAGGGGCGGCAGGTCTTTCCCTCCCTTTCGGTGATGGAGAATCTCGAAATGGGGGCCTTTACCGAGGCCGGACGACGCAGTTTCAAGCGCAATCTCGACCTGATTTTCTCTTTGATGCCAGTGCTTAAGGAAAGATCAGAGCAGTTTGCGGGCACCCTTTCGGGCGGCGAGCAGCAGATGGTGGCCATTGGCCGGGGCATCGCCTCCGCGCCCAAGCTCCTGATGCTGGACGAGCCCTCCATGGGCCTCGCGCCGGCCATTGCGGACTTCATCTTCGACAAGCTGATCGAGATCCGCCGCGAGACGAAACTCACCATTCTCCTGGTGGAACAACGGGTTGCCGAGGCGCTGGAATCGGCAGACCAGGGCTATGTGCTCGAAGCCGGACGGGTGGTCCTGTCCGGCTCCAACGCCACGCTCCGGGCCGATGACCGGGTGCGCCAGGCCTATCTCGGCATGTAGCGAACACGCTCCGAACACGGCCGGAACAAGGCCGAGGACTTACGGATCTAGGGAGGAATAACATGGACGAGGACTTCATTTCCGCGCTGACCCGCCGCGCCTTCGTCGGCGGGGCGGCGGCCACGGGACTCGCGCTCTCCACCCGCGCCATGGCGCAGGGGTCGCCGGCCGAGGTCAAGGTCGGGCTCATCGTGCCGCTGTCCGGCCTCTATGCCCGACCCGGCGCGGTGATGAAGATGGGGGCCGAGCTTGGGGTCGCCGACATCAATGCGGCGGGGGGCGTCAAGTCGCTGGGCGGAGCGAAGCTGAAGCTCGTTCCCATCGATTGCGGCGACACGGTCGAGAAGGCCAAGAACGCGGCCCAGCGCATGGTGGCGCAGGAGACGGATCTCGTTGCCGCCACCGGCTCGTATCTGTCCTCGTTCACCTTGGCCGTGAGCGAAGTCACCGAGCGCGCCAGCCTGCCATTACTGACTTTGTCCTATTCTGACCTGCTCACGGACCGGGGATTCAAATATATCTTCCAGACCGCCGCCACCGCCTCCTCCCAGTCCATGCAGGGCCTGCCGGAGCTGATGAAGCTGGCGGAAAAGGCCTCCGGCAAGAAGCCGAAGACGGTGGCCATCGCCATGGACAATACGGGCACCTCCATCGCCACCGCCAAGGCATTGAAGGAAAAGCTGTTTCCCCAGCTGGGCCTGGAGCTGGTGATGGACGAGGTGTGGACCCCGCCGCTGGCGGATGCCACGCCCATCATCCAGAAGGTGCGCTCCACGCGGCCGGACCTCTTCTTCTTCATGCCCAACGCCATTTCGGATGCCAAGCTCGGCCTTGAAAAGCTGAACGAATTCGGCCTCGGCCAGGGCAAGGTGCCCACCATCTCCTTCTCCATCACCATCGCCGAGCCGGACATGCTCCAGTCGGTGAGCCCGGAAGTGGTGCAGGGCATCATGACCATCGTCGCCAATTGGGGTGTGAAGGGCCAGGAAAAGCTCATGGCCGAGTTGAAGGCCAAGTATAACGAGCCCTGGATGACGCAGAACGTGGTCTCCACCTATGGCGACATGTGGCTCATCAAGGATGCGCTGGAACAATCCGGCAAGGCCGACAAGGAAGCGGTGGCGAACGCCCTGCGCACCATGGATGGCGGGCCCTCCAAATACTATCCCGGCGGCATTCTGAAGTTCGACGACAAGGGCCGGCGCATCGGCGCGGGCGTGGTGGTGGTGCAGTGGCAGAACGGCATCCCCGTCACCGTCTTCCCGGAAGCGCTGGCGGTTGCCCCGCCCTTCTGGCCCAAGAAGTGACCGCCGGCCGGAGCGCCCCGCTTTAGGCCGTCATACCCGGGCTTGGCCCGGGCATGACGCCAACTTTTCCAACCTTGCGAATACATCGCACTCAACGCTGAACATCTGAAGACAGAAAATAAGAACTAAATAAACCTCAAAGAACATAAGGGAGGAACAACCATGAAAGAGACCTGGACGCGCGCGCTGACGCGCCGGACCATGCTCGCGGCGGTGGCCTCGACGCTGGCGGCGGGCGGCGCGCTGGCGCAGGGCGCGAGCCCCGCCCCCGCAGCCCCCGCGCAAGGCAGCGCCGCCGCCCCGGCGGCCGGCCAGCCGCAGGAGGTGAAGGTGGGCCTGCTGGTGCCGCTGTCGGGCCTTTATGCCCGCCCCGGCAATGTCATGAAGATGGGCGCCGAAATGGCGGTGGACCACATCAATGCCGCCGGCGGCATCAAGGCCTTGGGCGGCGCCAAGCTGAAGCTGGTGGTGCTGGATTCCGGCGACACCACCGAGAAGGCCAAGAATGCCGCCCAGCGCATGGTGGCGCAGGAGCCTGATCTGGTCGCCGCCACCGGCGCCTACCTGTCCTCCTTCACGCTGGCGGCCACCGAGGTGACCGAGCGCGCGCAGCTGCCCATGCTGACGCTCTCCTATTCCGACCTCATCACCGACCGCGGCTTCCATTATGTGTTCCAGACCTCGGCGACCGCCGCCTCGCAGGCGCGCCAGGCCTTGCCGCTGATCATGAAGCTGGCCGAGGATGCCTCCGGCAAGCGGCCGAAGACGGTGGCCATCATCACCGACAATACCGGCGCTTCCATCGCCTCCGTGAAACCCATGCGCGAGGGCCTGCTCAAGGAATTGGGCCTGGAGCTCGTCATGGACGAGACCTTCACGCCTCCCTTGTCGGACGCGACACCCCTGATCCAGAAGGTGCGCTCCACTCGGCCGGACCTGCTCTTCTTCCTGCCCACCGTCATTTCCGACGCCAAGCTGGTGCTGGAGAAGATGAACGAGTTCGGCCTCGGCCAGGGCCGCATTCCCACCATTTCGTTCGGCATCGCCATTGCCGAGCCGGACATCCTGCAGACCATCAATCCGCAATTGCTGCAGGGGCTTCTGACCTGCGTGGGTTCCTGGACCACCAAGGGCCATGAGGCCCTCGTGAAGGAACTGAACGCCCGCTACAAGGAGCCCTGGATGACGCAGAACGCCATCTCCACCTATGGCGACATGTGGGTCATCAAGGACGCGCTGGAAAAGGCCGGCAAGGCCGACAAGGTGGCGGTGGCCGAGGCCCTGCGCACCATGGACGGCGGACCGTCCAAATATTATCCCGGCGGCATCATCAAGTTCGACGAGAAGGGCCGGCGCGTGGATGCGCAGATGACCGTTGTGCAGTGGCAGAACGGCATCCCCGTCACCGTCTTCCCGAAGGACCTGGCGGTGGCCGAGCCGTTCTGGCCCAAGAAGTAAGGGCAAGACTTCACCAAGCAGCTTGCCGCCTTCAGAACCGTCATGGCCGGGCTTGTCCCGACCATCCACGGGGGCCTCGAGCCGGTGGCCCGTCTGTTCCCAAGGGCGTGGATGCCCGGGACAAGCCCGGGCATGACGGACACCTTTTTGAGGCGCCTCAACGCGCCCCCGACACACCAGGCCAGGACCAGAAAACCCGGCCTTTCCCGAGCGGATCCGCCCTCGCGCCGGCCCCGCTCCTCCTCCGGCCCGGCGCGAGCGCCGGGCCGCTTTTCCCCTTGAAAGCCAGGAAGGACCACCATGACCAACGACGTCTTCGAACGCGGCCTCTCCATTCGCAAGGACGTGCTCGGCAAGGAATTCGTGGAGCGTTCGCTCAACAACGCCACAGAATTCAACCGCCCCATGCAGGAATTGACCACGGAATATTGCTGGGGCTGGCTGTGGGGCCGCGAGGACCAGTTGCCGCGCAAGACGCGCTCCATGCTGAACCTCGCCATTCTCGGCGCCATCAACCGCAATCACGAGTTGAAGATGCATGTGAAGGGCGCGCTGAAGAATGGCGTGTCCAAGGCGGAGATCCGCGAAGTGCTGCTCCAGGTGGCCATCTATTGCGGCATCCCGGCCGGCGTGGATTCCTTCCGCACCGCGCAGGAAGCCTTCAACGAGGTGGAAAAGGAAGCGGCGGGCGGCTGAGCGGCCGGCGCCGCGGCGCCCAAGGCTGCATGCTAAGCGCCTCCATTGCACCAGAGGCCGCCGTCATGGCCGGGTTTATCCCGCAAGTCGTCTGTTGACGACTTGCGCCTCTCCTGTCGGAACCCGCAAGCATGCGGGTTCCGGCCATCCACGCCCCTCCGTTCGCGGAACCGACTGCGGCCCGCCCGGCCCCACCCCGTGGATACCCGGCACAAGGCCGGGCATGACGAGCGGAGGGGGCGCGACAGCCATGCGTCCGGGTGTCCGCGCCGGCCGCCGCCTTCCATCCGCCCCCAAACACCAGGAGCACCCGCCATGCGCCTCACCCTCGACGAAGCCCGGCGCCTCGCGGAGCGGGTCATGGAGGCCTTCGGCCACAGCCCGGCGGAGGCGGCGCTCATTGCCGACCATCTGATGGATTGCGAATTGCGGGGCCTCAACTATGGCGGCCTCGCCCGCGCCGTCTCGGTGGCCGAGCGCTTCCAGCGCACCACCACGCCGCGCGAAGCCATCCGCGTCCTCCATGAGACGCCCGTCTCCGCCCGCCTCGATGGCGGCGACCAGATCGGTTATCTCGTGGCGCACCGGGCCATGGAGATCGCCATCGAGAAGGCGGACACCTCCGGCATCGCGGTGGTGGGCGCCTGCCGCACCTGGTACACGGGCATGCTCTCTTATTATGCCGAGATGGCCGCCGCCCGTGGCCTTGTGAGCATGATCGCCTCCAACGCCTCACCCTGGGTGGCGCCCTATGGCGGCACGGAAGGGCGGTTCGGCACCAATCCCATGTGCTTCGGCTTTCCCACGGCGGACGAACCGGTGATCTGGGACATCGGCACCTCCGCCATCATCCATGCGGAAGTCACCCTGGCGAAGCGCCTTGGCCACGAATTGCCCGAGGGCGTCGCCTATGGCCGCGATGGCGCGCCCACACGGGACCCCGCCGCTGCGCTCGCCGGCGCTTTTGCCGCCTGGGGCGGGCCGAAGGGATCGGGCCTCGCCATCGTGGTGCATCTGCTTGGATTGCTGGCGGGTTCGCCGACCATCCCGCCGGAACTGGCGGATTTCGGCATGGTCATCATCACGCTGAAGCCGGACCTGTTGGGCGATGCGGACACCTTCCGCCGCAACGCCTCCGCCTATGGAGACGCGGTGCGCGCCACCCGCCCCGTGGCCGGCGGCGGGCCGGTGCGCATGCCCTTCGACGGTTCGCGGCGCCTGCGGGCGGAATGCCGCGCGGCAGGCATCATCGAGGTGCCCGATGTGCTGGTGCGGCAGCTGGAAGGCTTTGCCGCAGGGGTCCCCGCCTGAGGATCAGCCGGGCACGCCGGCGGCCAGTTCGCGCGTCAGGTCCGCCGCACTGGCGATGCGGCTTACCGCCACCGCTTGCCCCGCCCACAGATTGGTGAAATCCGCCGTGCCCTTGGCTTCGGCCGCCTGGCGCAAGGGCGCCAGCATGCCTCCGGCGGTCGGGAAAGCGGGCGCGAGGGCACTCAGCGGCCCCACCTCGCGCATGAGGCGGTTGAGGATGCCCCGCGCCGGGCGGCCGGTGAAGAGATTGGTGAGCGCCGTATCATCCCCCGCTGCGCCCTCCAGCGCCGCGCGATAGAGCGCGTTCACATTGGCCTCGCGGGTGAAGAGATAGGCGGTGCCCACCTGCACGGCGCTGGCCCCCAGCGCAAAAGCCGCCGCAACGCCGCGCCGATCAGCGATGCCGCCGGCGGCGATAACGGGCACGCAGACCGCATCCACCACTTGCGGCACCAGCGCCATCGTCCCCACCTGGCCGGCCATGTCGTGGGTGAGGAAATTGCCCCGGTGCCCGCCCGCCTCGGCGCCCATGGCGATGACGGCATCGACCCCTTGGCTCTCCAGCCAAAGGGCCTCGCGCACCGTGGTGGCGGAGGACAGGATCCGCGCCCCGGTCCGCCGCACCCGCTCCAGGAGATCCGGCGCCGGCAGGCCGAAATGGAAGCTCACCACCTCCGGCCGCAACTCCTCCACCACGGCGCAGAAGGCATCGTCGAACGGCGCGCGGCCGGGACCGGCGGGGGGCACCAAGTCGCCAAGGCCCGCTTCCTCATAAAAAGGCTGGAGCCGCGCCCGCCAGGCGGCCTGGGCGGCCGGGTCATCGGCCGGGTTGGCGTGGCAGAAGAAGTTGACGTTCAGCGGGCGACTTGTGCGGGCCTTGATGCCCAGGATCGCCTCGCGCAATTGGGGCACGCTGTATTGGGCCGAGGGCAGCGAGCCGAGCCCGCCGGCCTCCGCCACCGCCACCGCCATGTCGGGGGTGGAAGAGCCGGCCATGGGGGCCTGGATGACGGGCAGGTCGATGCCGAGGAGATCGGTAATGCGGCGATCGGCGGGCATGGGGTCCTCCAATTTTTCGCCGCACCTTACACCAAGCCATCCGCTCTGCCCCCTGCCCGGGAGGACGGTTCGCGCCTATGTGTGGGGGGAGGCAAAATGGAGGAGTTTGCGGGATGGACATCACACATGCGGGCGAGCGGCCCTCGCTCACGCCGTCCGCGGACTATTTCACCGGCACGGTGCGCCAGGATCCCCTGTTCCAGCCGGACGCGCCGGCCCGCGTGGCGGGGACGCTGGTGACCTTCGAGCCCGGCGCCCGCACCGCCTGGCACACCCATCCGCTGGGCCAGACGCTCATCGTCACCACCGGCTTCGGGCGGGCGCAGCGGGAGGGTGGGCCGATCGTGGAGTTGCGCCCCGGCGACGTGGTGTGGTTCCCGCCCGGCGAGAAGCACTGGCACGGCGCCGCGCCCGACACCGCCATGAGCCACATCGCCATCCAGGAGCGCCTGGACGGACGGGCGGTGGACTGGCTGGAGCAGGTGAGCGAGGCGCAGTATCTGGGCACCTGAACCGAAGGCGTCCCGGCATTCGGCCGGCGCACAAGACAGCAAAAAGGCCGCCCCGGTTGCCCGGTGGCGGCCTTCATTTTTGGGGGAAGAGACCTCAGCTGCCCTTGCGATCCTTCAGCTGGGGCACGAACAGGTCGCTCCAGCCGGCCGGCTTCACCTTGATGGAGCCCGCCTGGTACATGAAGTCGGCGATCTTCATGATGCCTTCGGGGGTGGTGGAGAACCAGGTGTCCTTGTCCTGGAGCATCTCCAGGAATTCTTCCTTGGTGGTCTTCACCTTGGAATTGCGCACATAGATTTCCGCCGCCAGCGGCTTGTCGCGCGCGATCAGGGCATTGGCCTCGTCGAGGGCGTCGATGAAGGCCTGCACCATCTTCGGATTGGCATCGACGAAGCGCTTGGGCGCGAAGGTCACGTCCATGGTCAGGCGGCCGATCACGTCCACGGAGCTGGCCACCCGATGCACCTTTGGGTCCTTCAGCTCCAGATAGGCGAAGGGCGGGGAGGTGAAGTGGGCGGTGATCTCGGTCTTGCCCCCCACCAGCGCGGCGAGCGCCTCGGGGTGGGGCAGGCCCACGGTCAGCGGGTCGAGCTTGGCATAATTGGCGGGGCCGAACTCATGGGCCGCCATCATCTGGAGAATGACGGCGGACAGCGAGGTCTTGATGCCCGGCAGGGCGATCTTGTCGGTGGACTTGAAGTCCTTCAGCGACTGGATGGCGGGGTTGTTGGAGTTCATCCACAAGGCGGTGGAGCTGAGGCCGCTGACCCCCACCACTTCCACATTGGGAATGCCCTTGGCCTTGGCCCAGAGCGTGATGAAGCCCGGCGCGCCGGTGCCGGCCAGATCCAGCGAGCCGGCCATCATGGCGTCATTGATGACATTGCCGCCATCCAGCATCAGCCAATTGACCTTCACCGCCCCAAGGCCCGCCTTTTCGGCGTGCTTTTCCAGCAGCTTCTGGTCTTCCATGACGATGAGCGGCAGATAGAGGATGCCGTATCCCTTGGAGATGCGGACTTCCTTGACCTCGGCGCGGGCCGCGCCCATTCCGCCGGCCACCAGTGCAAGGCCGAGGGCGGCGGCGGTCACATGCTTCATGAAGCCCATTTTGTCCTCCCGATATATTGAGTTTAGACGGGCGCCCCGGTTTTGGCGTGGGGCGCCCTTATGCGTGAGGGTCGGTACCGAAAGGTCAGTGCTGCATGCCCCAGCGGCGCACGGTCTTGCGCTCGATGGTGGCGAAGCCGACGTTTTCCACCACGAGACCGATCAGGATCACGGTGAAGAGGCCGGCAAAGACGTTGGCGGTTTCCAGCTGGTTGCGGTTCTCGAAGATGAACCAGCCGAGCCCGCCATTGCCGGAGGAGACGCCGAACACCAGCTCGGCGGCGATCAGCGTGCGCCAGGCGAAGGCCCAGCCCACTTTCAGGCCGGTCAGGATGGCCGGGAAGGCGGCGGGGATGAGGATGAGCCGCACCAGCTTCAGCCCCCGCAGGCCATAATTCAGGCCCACCATGCGTAGCGTGTTGGACACCGCGCGGAAGCCCGAATGGGTGTTGAGCGCGATGGCCCACAGCACCGAATGCACCAGCACGAAGATGACCGAGCCCTTGCCGAGCCCGAACCAGATCAGCGCCAGCGGCAGGAGCGCGATGGCCGGCAGCGGGTTGAACATGGAGGTCAGCGCCTCCAGCAGATCCGCCCCCAGCCGCGAGCCGATGGCCAGCGTGGTGAGCACGGCGGCGAGCGCGATGCCGATGCCGTAGCCGATCAGCAGCGTCTCCATGGACACCAGGGTCCGCGCGGGGATGACGCCGTTGCGGATGTTCTCGAAGAAGGCGCTGAGCGTCTCGGTGAAGGTGGGAAAGAGCAGCGGATTGCCGAGCCAGCGGCCATAGCCTTCCCAGATGAGGGCCAGCATGATGAGGATGAAGGCTTTGCGCACCGCGCCGATGCGATAGATCCGCTCGAACGGGGAAAGGGAGGCTTCCACTTCCACATTGCCGAGGGGGGTGTCCGGATTGACGATCTCCGGACGCAGGACAAGCGTCTCGCTCATGGGGGCGTCTCCTCAGTGATGTCCGAACAGCATGTCGTTGATGCGGGCTTCCAGCTCGATGGCGGGCGTGGTGCCCATCTGCTCGGCCGGCACGCTGTTCAGCTCGGCCCGCACCCGTCCGGGATGGGGAGAGAGCAGGAGGATGCGCGTGCCGATCTTGATCGCCTCCTCGATGGAATGGGTGACGAACAGCACGGTGAAGTGCGTGTCCTCCCACAATTGCAAAAGCTCGTCCTGCATCTTGCGGCGAGTGAGCGCGTCGAGCGCCGCGAAGGGCTCGTCCATGAGGAGCACGTCCGGCTCCATGGCCATGCCACGGGCGATGGCGACGCGCTGCTTCATGCCACCGGAGAGCATGTGGGGATAGCTGTCGATGAACTTGGTCAGCCCGACCTTGTCGATATAGGAGCGGGCGCGCTCGCGGGCTTCCGCCTCGGTGGCGCGGCCGGAGGCGGTGAGCGCGAAGATGACGTTCTCGCCCACGGTCTTCCAGGGCAGGAGCTGGTCGAACTCCTGGAACACCATCATGCGGTCGGGGCCGGGCTCGCGCACCTCATGGCCCTTCAGGCGGATCTTGCCCTCGGTGGGGCGCAAGTATCCGCCAATGGCCTTCAGCAGAGTGGACTTTCCGCAGCCAGATGGCCCAAGAAGAACGAAGCGGTCTGAATTATAGACCTTGAAGTCGACGCGATACGTCGCCGTCACCAGCGTGTCGGGCGTCTTGTATTGCAGCGTCACGCCTTCAACCGAAAGCAGGGGCGCAAATTGAGTCTCGGATGGATGCAGTGTCATCGTCCCTCCCGTGCGACAAGGCGCGTTCTTTTTTCTTGGTGCACTCAGGCAACCTTGCTTAGGATCATAGCCGGCATCGCTGACACGAACCTGACCGGGACTGACAATCGTGCGCATCCTGCTGGTGGAGGACACGGAGGAGATCGGCCGCGCGGTGGCGAGCCGCTTCGAGCGCGTGGGCTATGCGGTGGACTGGGAGACGGATGGGCGCACCGCCAGCGAGCTGATCGAGGTGCAGAGCTATGACCTCGTGGTCCTCGACGTGATGCTGCCCAACATGGACGGCTTCACGGTGCTGAAGAATTTGCGCGGGCGCGGCCTGCGCACGCCCGTGCTGGTGCTCACCGCCCGCTCGGCGGTGGACGACCGCATCAGCGCGCTGGATCTCGGCGCCGACGACTATCTCACCAAGCCGTTCGACTATCGCGAGCTGGAGGCCCGCGCCCGCGCCCTGCTGCGCCGGGCGGCGGGCATGTCGGACAACACCATCAAGGTGGGGCCGCTCGTCATCGACCGTGCCGGGCGCACCGCCGCCGTGGCCGGCCAGCCCCTCGACCTCACCCGGCGCGAACTCACCGTGCTGGAAATCCTCGCCTCCAAGCCGGGGCGCTATGTCGCGAAGGAAGAATTGGTGGAGCAATTGTTCGGCTTCGACCAGGATCCGAGCCCCAATGCGGTGGAGCAGTTCGTCGCCCGCCTGCGGCGCAAGCTCGCCGGAACCCCCGTGGAAATTCGCACCGAGCGCGGCCTTGGCTATCAGCTCCTCGCTTCGTGAGCTGCGCGCCTCGCTGCGCGCCCGCGTGCTGTTCATCGTCGGCGCGCTGCTGGCGGTGGGCTCGCTCATCCTGTCCATCGCCGCCTGGCAATATGCGGCGCTGGCCGCCCGCGATGCCTATGACAAGCTGCTCATCGGCGGCGCCATCCAGATCGCGGAGAACATCTATCTCCAGGGCGGGGTGGTGGCGCTGGAGCCGCCCGCCGCCGCCTTTTCCACCCTCTCGGCCTATGACCTCGTCTTCTACAAGGTGACCGACGGGCGCGGCGTGGTGGTGGCTGGCCATGACGACCTTGCCGCCGACGTGCCGCCCCGCGCGGCGCGCTCCGGCGTGGTGCTCACCGACGGCATGTTTCGCGGCCACAAGGTGCGCATCGCCGTGCTCGCGCGGAAGCTTGAAAACGCGCCCGGCGATGGCTGGATCGAGATCGTGCTCGCCCAGACGCTGGACGCCCGCAATGCGCTCGCCTTCGACCTGACCTTGAAGGCCCTGGCCATGATCGCGGCCATGAACACGCTGGCCTTGGTGGCGACGGCCTTGTGCCTCGGCCTCGTCTTCGCCCCGCTCACCCGCATCGAGGCGGAGATTGCGGGCCGACGGCCCGACGATCTGCGCCCCATCTCGGTGGCCGCCCCGCCGGAGGTGCGGGCGCTGGTGGGCGCCATAGACGGCTTCATGCAGCGGCTCGACACCCGGGTGCGCATGATGCAGCGCTTCATCGCGGATGCCGCCCACCAGATCCGCACGCCGCTCGCCGCCATCGATGCGGAAGCCGAGTTGCTGGCGGCGGGGAGCGCCAATCCGGACGAATTGGAGCGCCTGCGGAACCGGGTCTCCGATCTTGGCCGGCTGACCAGCCAGTTGCTGGACCATGCCATGATCCTGCATCGCGCCCAGTCGCCGCGCTTCACCGAAGTGGACCTCAACGCGCTGGCGAAGTCCGTTCTCTCCCAGGCCGTGCCCTTGAGCCTCGACCGGGAGGTGTCCATCGCCTTCCTGCCGCACATGGACCCCGCCACCATCTCGGCGGACGCCATCAGCGTGCGGGAGGCGCTCGCCAACCTCATCCATAATGCGCTCGCCCATGGCGCGCGCACGCGGCTCACCGTGGCGGTGGAGGATATTCCCTCAGGCTTCGCGCTGGCCGTCACCGATGACGGGCCGGGCATCCCGCCGGAGGCGCGGGCGCAATTGTGCGAACCGTTCCAGAAGGGCGCCGCCTCCCACGGCTCGGGGCTCGGCCTTGCCATCGCCGCAGAAGTCGCCCGCGCCCATGGCGGCGCGCTGGTGCTCTCGGGCGGCGAAGGGGCCTTTCGCGCGGCGCTGCTGCTGCCGCAGCATCCGGCGGGAGTGGAGGGGACGGGGTGAAATCGGGCGGGAAAAGCGGGCAAAAAGGCCCGAAGGGACACCATTGATTTCAAACGACTTTGCACCTCATTCGTCATGAGGTGCCCGCCGCCCCGCGCACGCGAGAGGCGGCGGGAAATCCCGCCTCAGTGGTTGGAGCGGGTGGCCTCGTAGAGGAACCAGGTGCGCCGCTCGGCCTCGTCGATCCAGTTCTCGATCAGGCTGGTGGAGGCGATGTCGTTATGGTCCTCGCACACCGCATGCGCCTCGCGCAGATAGGTGGTGAGGGCGATATTGTCCTGCGCCAGCTCCGCCAGCATGTCGGGGGCGGTCACATAATCAGCCTCATTGTCCGGGATGCGCTGGAGGCGGGAAATGTGGCCGATGGAGCGCAGCGTCGTGCCGCCCACCTTGCGCACGCGCTCGGCCAGATCGTCGGTGGTGGCGAAGATCTGCGCGCCCTGCTCGTCCAGCATCAGATGATAGTCGCGGAAGTGCGGGCCGGAGACGTGCCAGTGGAAATTCTTGGTCTTCACATAGAGCACGAACATGTCCGCCAGCAGCCGGGTGAGCGCGGCGGCAATGTCCTGCGTCGCCTCGGCGCCGAGATCGGTGGGGGTGCGCAGCGGGCCGAGGCGGCGCTCCCGAGCGGATGCGGCGGCGGTGTCCGACAGGGGGGCGGGCTTGCTCTTCATCGCGGCGGGCTTGGCGGCAGCGGCCTTTGCCGGGGACGCCTTCGGAGTGCTGGCCTTGGCGGGCGCCTTGGGCGCGCTGGTGGCTTTCGACGGGGTGCCGGTGCGGCTGCTCTTGGACATGGCCATGGAGAACCTCTTCTTCGCTTTTCGCGCGGCCGCCGGGGATGGCGGACTTGGCGCGCGGCCGGTGGCCGGGCCTGCGGGCCATCGCGCCCACGGGGCATCCGGCCCGCACGCGAGCCGAGGGCATAACGGCCGGGCACACCGAAGGTTGCGCTCGCCCCCGCATTTTTCTCGCGCCGGCGTCCCTTGCAGATGGGAAGCGATTGACTCCCATAACTACATGCTACATGTAACATGCAGGAGGACGGATGATGGACGGGGCAAACAGGACGGGCGCGGCCCGCTATGACGCGGTGGTGTTCGATCTTCTGACCGCGCTGATCGATTCCTGGTCGCTGTGGAACGACATTGCCGGCTCGCCCGAGGCGGGGCTGCGCTGGCGGCGCAAATATCTCGAACTCACCTATGGCTGCGGCAGCTATCGGCCCTATGAGGAATTGGTGGCCGAGGCTGCGCAGGCCTGCGGCTTCCCGGTGGATTGGGCGCAAGCGCTGGCGGACCGCCAGGCGGAGCTGACCTGCTGGCCGGAGGCGCAGGGCGTGCTCGCGGAACTCGCCCGCAAGGTGCCGCTGGGCATCGCCACCAATTGCTCCCGCACGCTGGGCGCCATCGCCGTTTCCCGCACCGGCACGGACTTTGCCGCCGTGGTGACGGCCGAGGATGCCGGCTATTACAAGCCCCGCCCCGAGCCCTATCGGGCGGTGCTGGAGAAGCTCGGCGTCGACCCCGCCCGCACCCTCTTCGTGGCGGGATCGGCCTCCGACGTGCCGGGCGCGCGCGGCGTGGGCATGTCCGTCTATTGGCACAATCGCATGGGGCTAAAGCCGGTGGATGCGGCCCGGCCGGACTATATTGCCGATTCCCTCGACCCTCTCCTGAAGCTGGTGTGACATGGAAGCGGCCCCCTCCCCTCTCGGCTTTGCCGCGCAGGATCTCGAAACCCCGGCCCTGCTGCTGGACCGCGCAAAGCTGGAGGCCAATGCCGCCCGCATGCGCGCGCGCTGCGCGGATCTCGGCGTCCGCTTGCGGCCCCATCTGAAGACGGCCAAATCCGTGGACGTGGCCCGCGTGGCGCTGCCCGACGGTCCTGGGGCCATCACCGTCTCCACCCTGAAGGAGGCCGAATATTTCGCCGCCGCCGGCTATAAGGACATCCTGCTCGCCACCGCCATCGCGCCCGGCAAGTTCGCCCGCGCCGCCCGCATCGGGGCATCGGGAGTGGACCTGCTGCTGGTCACCGACGCTGTGTCCGTCATCGAGGCGGCGGAGGCGTTTTGCGTCGAGGCGCACACGCGCCTCTCCTTCCTGGTGGAGATCGATTGCGGCGAGCACCGCTCGGGCCTCCTGCCCGACGCGCCGGACGTGGTGACACTGGCCCGCGCCATCCACCATGCGCCGCACCTGGATTTCCGAGGGGTCATGACCCATGCGGGCCATTCCTATGGCAGCGACCAGATCCCCGACGTGGTGAAGCTCGCCGCGCTCGAACGGGACGCGGCGGTTTCAGCCGCGCAGGCCATCCGCGCGGCGGGCATCCCGGTGGAGATCGTCTCCATCGGCTCGACGCCCACCGTGCTTCATGCGGACCACCTGGAGGGCGTCACCGAGGCGCGGGCGGGCATCTATATGTTCTGGGACCTCGCCCAGCTCTCCCGCCACATGTGCACGGTGGAGGACATTGCGGTGTCCGTGCTCTCCACCGTCATCGGCCACAATCATGCCGCCCGCGCGCTGATCCTCGATGCCGGGGCGCTGGCCCTCACCAAGGACATCGGTGCCAACACATTCCTGCCCGATGCCGGCTATGGCTATGTGTGCGATGCCGTCACCGGCGAACGCCTCGGCGCCCTATCGGTCACCGCCGTCCACCAGGAGCACGGCCATGTGCCGGTGGAGGACGAAACCTGGTTCGCCCGCCTGCCCGTGGGCGCGACCGTGCGCATCCTGCCCAACCACGCCTGCCTGACCTGCGCGGCCTATGACCAGTATGCGGTCATCACCGACGGCCGGGTGAGCGCGCTCTGGCCCCGCATTTCCGGCTGGTGATCCAAATGACGAACCCCACCCAACCGCCCCTCACCCGCGTCATGAGCCGCGAGGCTCCCGCCCCCGGCGGGCATTATTCCCAGGCCATCGTGGCCGGCGGCACGGTCTATGTGTCCGGCCAATTGGGCGTGCTTCGCGGGCAGGACCCGAGCCGGTCGCTGCGTGAGCAGACCCTGTTCGCGCTCGCCAGCATCGAGGCCATCCTCAAGCCCGCCGGCTGCGACCGCACGCGGGTGGCCAAGACCACCCTCTACATTTCGGACATTGCCGGCTGGGACGAGGTGAACGCCGCCTATGCGGACTTCTTCGGCGACCATCGCCCCGCCCGCTCGGTGGTGCCCACCGGCCCCCTGCATTTCGGCGCCAAAGTGGAGATCGAGGCCATCGCCGTGATCTAACCACCACACCAGGACCCAAACCGGCCCGCAGAGGCAGGAACAACCGACCAGACAGGAACGAACGATGCGACAGGTTCAGGCACAGACCGTGCCGGACGCTGAACGCCCCATGCTGGCCGTCACCGGCCTGCATCTGGGCTATGGCGGGCCGGCGGGGACCGTGACCGCGGTGAAGGATGTCACCTTCACCGCGGCGCGCGGCGAGACGGCCATCCTGCTCGGCCCCTCCGGCTGCGGCAAGTCCACCATCCTCAAAGCCGTGGCGGGCTTCCTCTCGCCCTTGAAGGGCACGCTCCAGGTGAATGGCCGCGCGGTGGACCGGCCCGGCCCCGACCGGGCGGTGGTGTTCCAGGAATTCGACCAGCTCTTTCCCTGGCGCACGGTGCTCGACAACATCGCCTATCCCCAGCGCCGCATCGGCCGCAGCCGCGCCGCAGCCGATGCCCGCGCCCGCGATTTGCTGGCGCTGATGAAGCTGGAGCATGCGGCGGATCGCTTCCCCCACCAATTGTCCGGCGGCATGAAGCAGCGCGTGGCCATCGCCCGCGCCTTGGCGATGGACCCCGCCATGCTGCTCATGGACGAGCCCTTCGGCGCCCTTGATCCGCAGACGCGCCTGCGCCTGCAACTGGAATTGCTGGAGATCGTGCGCCGCTCGCAGGCGACCGTTCTCTTCGTCACCCATTCCATCGCCGAGGCGGTGCTGCTGGGCGACGACATCATCATCCTCGACGGCCACCCTTCCGGCATCAAGGAGATCGTGGACGCACGGGCGGCGCGGGAGCCCTCCTCCCCGCGCGCGCTGGAGATCGGCCGCCATGTGGCGGGCGTGATGGGAGAAGGAGCAAGCCATGTCCATGGCGACTGACGCCGCCCCCGCCCCTCGCCTGAAGCTGCGCTGGGCCGCCTTGCCCGTGGCCCTGCGCCGGGCGCTGCAATTCCTTATGCTCATCGCGGCGTGGGAAGCCTATACGCGCTTTTCGGGCGTCGACCCGCTCATCTTCCCGCCGCCGCTCCAGGTCGGGCAGGCGCTGGTGGAGGGCTGGACCTCCGGGCGCCTCGCCCAGGCGACCCTCACCACGCTGCAATTGCTGGCCCTGTCGCTGGCCATCGGCATGGGGCTGGCGCTCATCTTCACCGTCCTCTCCCGCGTCTCCACCTTCGCGGACGATGCGGTGGAGCTGTTCACCTCCATGCTGAACCCGCTGCCCTCGGTGGCCATGCTGCCCATCGCGCTCATCTGGTTCGGGCTCAACGTCAATGCGCTGATCTTCGTGGTGGTGAATGCGGTGCTCTGGCCGGTGACCCTGGCGCTCTCCACCGGCTTTCGCACGGTGAACCAGACGCTGGTGAATGTAGGCCGCAACATTGGCCTGAGCTGGTGGCGGATGATCACCGACGTGCTCTTTCCCGCCGCCTTGCCCCACACCATGACCGGCATCAAGACCGGCCTTGGCTATGGCTGGCGCACCATCATCGCCGCCGAGCTGGTGTTCGGGGTCTCCGGCGCCAAGAGCGGGCTCGGCAATTTCCTCAATGACGCCCGCTACTTCCTGCGCACCGACGAGGTCTTTGCCGGGATCATCTCGGTGGCCCTCATCGGCATCACGCTGGAACTCGTCCTCGCCGCCATCGAGCGCCGCACCATCGTGCGCTGGGGCATGAAGCAGCAATCCTCGACCCAAACGACCAGATAGGGGACCCGATCCATGATCACGCGCCGAACCCTCCTGCTCAGCGCCGCCGGCACCCTGTGCGCCCCCGCTCTGGTGCGGGCTGAGGCCACCAAGGTCACGGTGGCCATGCTGCCGGGCCTGTCCTATGCCCCCTTGCTCATCGCCAAGGCCAATCGCCCGGTGGAGGCGAAGGTGGGGCAGGTGGAGATGGACTGGAAGACCATCGCCTCCTCCGCCGCCATCCGCGAGGCCATGCTGGCCGGCGACGTGCAGGTGGGCGCGGGCTCCGTCGCCCCGTTCCTGGTGGGCCGCGACCGGGGCTTCAAGGTGAAGGCGGTCTCGGTGCTCAACCGCACCAATCTGTGGCTGGTGACCAATGACCCCGCCATCCAGTCGGTGAAGGACTTCAAGCCGGGGCAGAAGATCGCTGTGCCCGCGCCCGACACCAACCAGGCCTTCGTGCTGCGCAAGCTCGCCCTCCAGGCGTTCGGCGATGCCAAGGCGCTGGACACCAGCATGCTTGCCATGCCCCATCCCGACGCCTTGCAGGCGGTGGTGACCAACCAGATCGCGGGCTACATGTCCTCGCCGCCCTTCCAGTCCCAGGCGGTGGCGCGTGGGGCGCGGCGCATCGCCGACAGCAAGGAGGCCTTCGGCCCCCTGCCCTTCGCCATCGCCTTCGCCACCGAGAAATTCGGCACCGCGCGCCCGGACATCATCGCGGCCCTGCAAGGGGCCATCGCCGCCGCCATCGCCCTCATCGCCAAGGACCCGCTGGAGGCCGGGCGCATCGTGGCGCAGGAGATGGGCGGCCGCCAGACCGCCGAGGAGGCCATGGCCCTCTTGAAGGACCCCGACACCGACTTCACCGACAGCACCGCCGGCATTGAGGGCCTCGCCGATTTCATGAAGCAGACCGGCTTCTTGCGCACCGCCGTCACCGGCATCGACGAGGTGACGTTCAAGTAGGCCCCGCGCCCTCCCGCCGGGAGGACAAGCCCCGGCGGGACGGTCTATATCGGACAGACAACACGGCTTCACGGGCGAGGGATCTGAGGAACGAATGGACAAGCTGCCCAAGCTGCGGCCCGCCATGCGGCTGGTGGATGCGGTGAGTGAATCGTTGAAGGAAGCCATTTTCGAAGGCGGGCTGAAGCCCGGCCAGCAACTCTCCGTGCCCGAGCTCTCCCGCCAGCTGGATGTCTCCCGCAGCCCCGTGCGCGAGGCGGTGCTGAACCTCGTCGCCAATGGCTTGGCGGTGGAACAGCCGCGCAAGGGCGTGGTGGTGGTCACCATCGAGCCGCGCGATCTTCTTGAAATCCACGAGGTGCGCGAGTTCGCCGAGGCGCTCTCCGCGCGCCTGTGCGCCGAGCGCATCGACGATGCCCATATGGCGCTGCTGGACGAGATCCTGGAGCGGCAGGCCCGCGCGGTGGAGGGCAATGACGCCGAGGCCTATTTCGCCACCAATGCGGAATTCCATGCGGTGATCGGCCAGCAATCGGGCAATGGCCGCCTCTATGACCTGCTCCAGACCCTGGAAGGCCAGATGCGGGTGGGCCTCAAGCGCGTGTCCGGCGACATGGACCAGCGCGCCCGCGCGCTCCAGGAGCACCGGGAGATCCTCGCCGCCATCGCCGAGCGCCGCCCGGATGATGCCGAGCGCCTCATGCGGCGGCACATCGCCGCCACCAAGGCCCAGTTGGAAGCCTCGCTGGCCGCAGAACCCACCGGGAAGGCCGGCGCCAAGACCGCCTCTGCCAAGACGCCGGGAAAATCCCGGCGGTCCTGAGACCGCGCCCCGCCGACCGTTCACGAAAACGCGACGGCCCCGCCGCCGCGTAACGCGTCGCACACCGCCCGCGTATGGCCCTGTGACCCCCGACGGCCGCCGGCTCTCCCGGCCGGCCAGCGGGGCGCCACAGCCAAAAGCGGACCATGGACGACCGGCCCCATTTCATCCCCAAGCCGCGGACGCTGGCCGCCCGCGCCCGCGCCGTCCGGCGCCCGCTGACGACGGCGCTGGCGCCGGCCATCGACGTCTCGGCCACCTATATCCGCGACGCCGATAACGGCTATCGCACCGGCCATGTCTATGGCCGCAAGGACAATGCCACGGTCCAGCAGGCGCAGGACGAGCTGGCGGAGCTGGAAGGGGCGAGCGAGGCGCTGCTCTTCACCTCCGGCATGGCGGCGGCCACCACCGTCTTCCTCGCCCTTGCCCCCACCCATGTGGTGGCCCCGCGCGACATGTATTTCGGCTTCAAGCAATGGCTCACCGAGGCCGCGCGCTATGGCCATCGGGTCACCTTCGTGGACATGGCCGATCTCGACGCGGTGCGCGCCGCCGTGCGGCCCGGCGAGACGGGCCTCGTCTGGATCGAGACGCCCAGCAATCCCTTGTGGACCCTCACCGACATCGCCGCCGTGGCTGATATCGCCCACCGGGCCGGCGCGCTTTTGTGCGCGGATTCCACGGTGGCCACCCCGGTGCTGAGCCGCCCCCTGGATTTTGGCGCCGACCTCGTCATGCATTCGGCCACCAAATATCTGAACGGCCATTCCGACGTGATCGCCGGCGTGCTCGCCACCGCCGGCGAGAGCGATCTGTGGCGCCGCATCCGGCAGGTGCGGGAGCATCATGGCGCCGTGCTCGGCCCGTTCGAGGCCTGGCTTCTCATGCGCGGCCTGCGCACGCTGGACCTGCGGGTGCGCGAACAGAGCCGCAGCGCGGCGCGCCTCGCCGTGCGCCTCACCTTCCATCCCGCCTTGTCGGATGTGCTTTATCCCGGCCTCACCGAGCATCCCGGCCACGCCATCGCCGCGCGGCAGATGACGGGGGGCTTTGGCGGCATGATCTCCGTGCGGGTGAAAGAGGGGGCCGCGGCGGCCATCGCGGCGGCAGGGCGCGTGCGGCTCTGGCATCGCGCCACGTCCTTTGGCGGATCCGAGAGCTTGATCGAGCACCGCGCCTCCATCGAAGGGCCGGGCTCGCCCTGTCCCGACGATCTCTTGCGCCTGTCCGTGGGCCTCGAAGACCCCGACGACCTGTTCCACGACTTGGCGCAGGCGCTCGATCATCTCCTGCCCGACTTCCCCTCCCGTCCAACCCGATGAGGTGACACGATGTCCACCATCGCCCTCGCCATCCTCTGCAAGACGCCCCGGCCGGGCGCGTCCAAAACCCGCCTCTCCCCGCCTCTGGCGCCGGAGGCGTGCGCCGCTCTCTCCGCCTGCTTCATCCGCGACCTCTCCCGGACGCTGGCCAGCCTGGAAGCTGAGGGACGGGCGCGAGCCTATGCGGTCTATACGCCGGTGGGCAGCGAGGCGGCCTTGCGCGCCTTGCTGCCGGAGGGGGTGGGCCTCGTGCCGCAAGGCGAGGGCGACCTGGGCGCACGCCTCGACCGGGGGGTGGCCGATCTTCTCGCCGCCGGCCATGGGGGCGCGATCCTCATCAATTCCGATAGCCCCACCTTGCCCGCCGCTTTGCTGCGCGAGGCAATGGCAGCGCTGGAAGAGGGCGCGCCGGTGGTGGTGGGGCCGGCCCTTGATGGCGGCTACACCTTCATCGGCCTGAGTTATCGCGAGCCGCGCCTGTTCGCCGACATCGCCTGGAGCACCGAGACGGTGCTGGCGGAGACGCTCACCCGCGCGGAAGCCATCGGCCTGCCGGTGCGCGTCCTCGCCCCCTGGTACGACGTGGACGATGCGGCGACCTATGCCCTGCTGGAGGATGACCTCGCCGGCCGCCCCCTGCCCGAGGCGCTGCGCCATGCCGGCGCGCCGGCCCCCGCCACCGCCGCCTTCCTCGCCGCCCGCCAAGCGGGCCGGGAGGCGGCGTGATGGCGCGGGTGGATCTGTCTTCTGTGGCCGTCATCATCCCCTGCCTGAACGAGGAAGAGGCCATCGGCGCGGTGGTGCGCGAGGTGCTGGCGGAGGGGGTCGGCGCCGTGGTCGTGGTGGACAATGGGTCCACCGACCACACGGCGGACGAAGCCCGCGCGGCGGGGGCGCGGGTGGTGGCGGCGCCGGAGCGCGGCTATGGCCGGGCCTGCGCGGCGGGGGCGAAGGCGGCGCCCGCCGCCACGCCGGTCCTGTGCTTCCTGGATGGGGATGGCAGCGACGTGCCCGGCTTCCTTGGGGACGTGGCCGGGCCGGTGATTGCCGGCACCGCCGACTTCGTCATGGGCTCGCGGCTGCGCGGCCATCGCGAGGCGGGCAGCCTGACGGCCCAGCAGCTGGTGGCGGGGCGCCTGGCGGGGGTGATGCTCCGCGCGGCCTATGGGGTGCGCTTCACCGACATGTCGCCGCTGCGCGCCATCCGCGCCGACCGCCTCGCCGCCTTGGGCATGGGTGAGGAAACCTATGGCTGGAACCTGGAAATGCAGATGCGTGCCGCCGCCTTCGGCCTCGTCTGCCTGGAGGTGCCGGTGGACCATCGCTGCCGGCGGGGCGGAGTCTCCAAGGTGTCCGGCAATCTGGTGGCGGGCCTGAACGCCGCCATGCGCATCACCCTCACCTTCCTGCGGCTGGCCCTCACCTTGCGCCGCACGCCCGCGCCCCCCGCTCCCCTCCCGAGGACTTCGCCATGACCATCCTGCTCACCGGCGGCGCCGGCTTCATCGGCACCCATGTGCTCGCCGCGCTGCTGCGCAATGGGCACGAGGTGCGCGTCCTCGACAGCCTGCGCGCCGACGTGCACCGCTCCGGCGACTGGCGTCCGCCCGCGGGCGTCGCCTTCTTCAGAGGCGATGTGCGCAATCCCGCCCTGGTGATGGAGGCCCTGGAGGGGGTCGATGCGGTGGTGCATCTGGCCGCGAAGGTGGGGCTCGGGGTGAGCCTCGACGACATGCCCGATTATGCCGGCACCAACGATACGGGCACCGCCATCCTGCTCGCGGCCATGGCCCGGCGGAACGTGCCCCGGCTGGTGCTGGCCAGCTCCATGGTTGTCTATGGGGAGGGGCAGGCGGACTGCGCCGAGCATGGCGCCGTCACCCCCGCGCCCCGCCGGCCGGAAGACCTTGCCGCCGGCCGCTTCGAGCCCCGCTGCCCCCATTGCGCCCGCCCGCTGGCGCATCGCCTGGTGGATGAGGCAACCCCGTTTGATCCGCGCAACGCCTATGCCACCTCCAAGATGGCGCAGGAGCTTTACGCCGCCAATTGGGCGCGCATGACCCAAGGCAGCGTGGCGGCGCTGCGCTATCACAATGTCTATGGGCCGGGCATGCCGCAGGACACGCCCTATGCGGGGGTGGCCTCCCTCTTCGCCTCGGCCTTGCTCAAGGGCGAGGCGCCGCGCGTGTTCGAGGATGGCGGCCAGCGGCGCGACTTCGTGCATGTGCGCGACGTGGCCTCCGCCACGGTGGCGGCCCTGGAGCGGCATGAGGCGGGCGTTGCCGCCTTCAATGTGGGATCGGGCACGCCGCGCACCGTGGGCGAGATGGCGGACGCCCTCGCCACCGCCCTTGCCGGCCCGCGCCCGGTCATCACCGGCGGCTTCCGGCTGGGGGATGTCCGCCACATCACCGCCGATTCCCGCCGGCTGCGGGAGGATCTGGGCTGGCGGCCGCAGGAGGATTTCGCCGCCGGCATCGCCGCCTTCGCGGCGGAGGCCCGCGCGCGCGCGGCACCCACCCGGCGCGCCTCATGAGCCTGCCCGGCGCGCTGGCGCTGATCCTGTCGAGCGTCGTGCTCAATGCCTCGGCACAGGTGCTCCTGCGCTGGGGGGCTCGCGTGCCCCAGGCCGAGAGCGGGCTTGCCGCGCTGGCGCTGTTCGTGCTGCGGCCGGGCATCCTGGCGGGGCTCGCCTGCTACGGCCTCAGCCTGCTCATCTGGCTGCGGGTGCTGCGGGAGGTGGATGTCTCCTTCGCCTATCCGTTCCTCGGCCTCGGCTTCGTGATGGTGGCGCTGGCGGGGACTTTTGTGCTGGGCGAACCCATGCCGCCGGCTCGGATCGCTGGAACGGCGCTCATCGTCGCCGGCGTGGTGGTGCTGTCACTGTCCTGACCCCTCGGCCACATAGATGCGCCAGCGGCCGGGCGCCTCTTCCGCGAGGCGCAGCGCCGGCGCGCCCCGGAACGGATCGTTCTCCCAGGCCCCATCCCGAGGCGTCACCACCAGCACCCGGCAATTGAGGCGATGCACCATCGCCGCCACGTCGTCCGCCTGCGGCGTGCCGGCGAAGACGCGCGCGAACAGGTCCGTCAGCTCCGCCCGCGCCTGCGGCGAAAGAGGCGCGAAGGCCAGAGCCAGTTCGTTGCCCGCAAAGCAGGAGGGTCGGTTCGACAGCAGCGCCCAGGAGATGTTTACGGGCCAAGGGGTCATGTCCGCGAACGCAGCGGGATTGTTGGCCACCCGGTCCTGCGGCCCCGCATGGCGGCGCACCGCCGCCCAGAGGTCGGGAGCGCGCGCGAAATCCTGCGCCGAAGGGGACGGCACCCCGCGCAGATTCCCCGCCCCGACCACGGCACCGCCGGCAAGACCCGCCGCCGTCGCCACCGCGAGCGCCACCAGCCGTGCGCGGGCCCGCCGGGCGATCCACTCCGCCGCCTGCGCGGCAGCGGCCGGGATAAGGATGAGAAGCCCCGGCAGCACGGCGCGCCAGCCCAGATCGTTATTCTCCCCCGCCGTGCTCACCAGCACCCAGCCGCCCGCAAGACTGACGAAGGCGAACAGGGCCAGCAGGCGGGTGAAGCGCGCGTCCTCCCCCCGGCCGCGCAGCAGCCAGAGGGCGCCGGGCAAGAAGACCAGAGGCAGTTCCAGCGGCAGGAAGACGAGCCAATAGGCCGGCACATCAAGAAGCTGGCGCACGGCATGCGGCAGATCGGGCGCCAGCACCGGATAAAAGCCGAGCGCCAGCGGCACCCCGCCGCCACGCGCCGCCGCGGCTTCGGCCTGGGCGTGCAGCAGGGGGGCGCTCAGCCCCAAAGCGAGCAGCGCCGCGCCAAGGCACAGTGCCAGAAAGGCCAGCCGCCGCCGGGGCGGCAATCCGCGCAGAAGCGCCAGCACAACCGCGCCTCCGGCCAGCGCCAGCATGATGCCGCCCACCCAGAGCGAGGCCTGGAAGCCCGCCGCCAGGACCAGCGCGAGCACAAGACCCACCAGAAGGGTCTCCGGCCGACCCGCGCGGCCGGCGAGGCGCTGGAACAGGCCGAGCACGAGCACCGCGCAACAGGCGGCCATCACGTGATGGGGGCTCCAGCTCACCTGGAACAGCCACCCCGCCAGACCGCTCGCCGGTTCCAGCACCTTGTCGAGGACCGCCTGCCCCACGAACGCCGCCAGCGCGGGGCGAAGCGAACCGGAGAGGGCGGCCACCAGCACCAGGCCTGGCGCGAGCCGTCCCGGCCGTAGGCGCGCCGCCAGCCCGCCCATGAGGCAGAGCGCGGCAAAGGCGGTGAACCAGCTTCCCGCCGCATCCGCGGCCCAGCCCGTGGCGCCCACGAGACCGGCCAGTTGGGCAGCGCCGAAATGCCAGAGATAATAATAAGATACCGTGAGCGGCGCACCGCCATAGACGGGATCTTCAGGAGGCACGCCCTCCCGCAGGATGGCATCGATCAGCGCCACTTTGGAATGATCGAAGAGGGGCGCGGAGAGCAGCACGCCGCCATCTCCCGCCTTCGGCCACACCGCCGCCGCCGCCAGCAAAGCGACGAGGGCCGCCGCCCCGGCGAACAGAAGCAACGGCGCCATGGGCGCCCGCTTCCCCGGCTGCGGGGCAGCAAGAAGCGCCAGCGCGCCGGCCAGCAGCGAGGCGGCAAGGCTCGTGGCGGGCGAGAAGCCAAACAGCTGCGCCATCGGCAAGGCCAGCGCATTCTGCACCGCCCAGCCGAGCGCGGGCGCAAGCGCAAGGCTCCCCCCGAGCCCCAGCCGCAGGCGCGTGGCGAGGAGCCATCCCGGCCCGCCCCACAGGACGAGCGCGATGGCGGCGCACGCGAGGACGGACGGCAGGCTCAGCATGGGTTTAGGCCGTGCCGGGCCGCAGGGCGGTCCCTCACAGGCCGGAGAACCAGTTGAAGCCCTGCTTCTCCCAGAAGCCCTGCTGGTAGGTGTTGGTCACCTCGATGGCCCGCACCCATTTGGGATTCTTGAAGCCGAGCTTCACCGCCGTGCGCAGGCGCAGCGGGGCGCCATAGGGATCGGTGATAGGCTCGCCGGCATAATGGGTGGCCAGGATGGTCTGCGGATGGAGCGCCGAGGCCATGTCGATGCTCTCCATGTAATCGTCGGCGCCATGGAAGGCCACATAACGGGCGCTGAGGTCCGCCCCGACGCGGGTCAGAAAGTCCTTCAGGTTGGGGCCGGACCACTGGCCGATATAGTCCCAGCCTTCCACGCAGATGTGGCGGATGATCTCCTCCTGCTGCGGCAAGGCGTTGATGGCGTCCAGCGTCCAGGGGCGCTTGTCCTTCACGAGGCCGGCCAGCTCCAGCTTCCAGGTGGACAGGTCCACCGGGCGCACATCCTCGATCTCGTAATAGGCATTGAAGCGCGGGGGCTTCACCACCTGCGAGACGTCATAAGTGGGGGCCAGCTTGTTGGGGTCGAACAAAGCGGCCTGGGCCCCGTCATTGAAGTCGGACACCGCCCGCAGCACGGTCTGCACGCTCTCGTCCTGCGAGACGTTGCAGCCCGTGAGCAAGGTGAGCGCGCCAAGGCTCAGCGCCCCGCGCAGCACCTTGCGGCGGTCGATGGCCTCAACCAGCTTGCGGTTCTCCACCAGCACGCCGCGGTCGGGCACCTGTTGCGGGCGGAAGAGGGAGAAGGGACGTCTGCGGAGCGACATGGCACGCCTTCAGCGGTCGGAGGGAGGGGCATCGGGCAGCCGGGGGCCGCCGGTGAGCATGGCCAGGATGGTGCGCGGCACGAGGAGCGCGAGGCTCACATGCACCACCAGGAACAGGACGATGGCCGCCATGCCGAGGAAATGGGCGAGGCGGACGCCCTGAAAATCGCCGAACAGGCTCACAAGCCCCTGGAATTGCACGGGCTTCCACAGCGCGAGGCCGGTGACCACCTGGAAGATGATGGCCCCGATCACGCCCACATAAAGGGTCTTCTGCACGGCATTGTAGTGGGTGAGATCGTCGTGCTTCAGGCGGAAGGTGAGCGCGGCGATCACCTCCGCGACCACCTCGCGCGGCCGGATGGGCAGCAGCATGCGGTGGAAGCGGCCGGAGAGGATGCCATAGGCGAGATAAGCGAGCCCGTTCAGCACCAGCACCCACATGCCGAGGAAATGCCATTGCAGCCCATGCTGCGCCCACACCCCCAGCACGATCTCCTCGGGAAAGTGGAGAAAGCCGAAGATCACTTCGTCATTGTAGATCTTCCACCCACTCATGATCATGACGACCATGGTTACAGCATTGACCCAATGCATAATCCGCAATGGAAGCGGATGCAGACGGCGCGCGCGATCTCTAACACGCCCCATATGAAGAGATATATCCGACATTTTCTGCCCCGCTTTATTTAGATTTACGAAATTCAATTTCAGATATATTTTCTATTCACCCTTTCAATTCGGACATACATCCAAATGAAGAGCCAGCTTCTTCTCACCTCCACGCTCGCCGCCGTGCTTCTCGCCGTGCCACTGGCCGGTCCCGCCCGCGCCGATGACGGGCCGCAAAGCACCCCACAAGTCACCCGCCGCGAAGGCGGGGCGCACACCCAGCCGGTAGCGCAGGAGGATGGCCTCACCCCGCAGCAGCGCATGGAGCGCCGCTTTCCCCAGAAGGCGCGCGTGGGCGACCTGATCGGCCAGGCGGTCCTCGACTTCGACGACCGCACGCTCGGCTTCGTCACCGAGGTGGTGCGCACGCCGGAGGGCGGGCTCGTGCTGGTGATGCCCTATGGCGGCTGGTTCGGCCTTGGCGGGCGCCCCGTGGGCGTGCCGCTGGAGGCGGTGGCGAGCCTCGGACGGCATATCAACCTGCTCGATCTCGACCGGGCGGACCTTGCCGCCTTGCCCGACTGGATGGCCAAGGACGGCACGCCGCTGGCGGCGAACGAGACCATCCGCATCGCCATTTCGCGGCGCTGACGGCGGAGCGGGGGCGGCCCTCACGGCCGCGCCCCGCCGGCCAGGTCCAGCATCAGCGCGCACACATCCGCCATGCGCGCGAAGCCCGTGCGCCCCACCGCGAGCGCCCGCCCCGCCTTCAGCGCGCGGCGCTCGCAGGCGGCGCGCACTCGCTCATCGGCCACCGCTTCCAACTCCGCCGCATGGGCGAGGCCGAGAATGCGGCGATGCATCTCGATGCCGGCAAAGCCGAGCGTGTCCTCCCAGATTTCGCCAAGACGCGCCTTCAGCAGGAGGTCCGCGCCGCGCGGATCGCCTTGCCCCTCGAACACATCCCGCCCGCCCAGCATTCCCGCGCGCTCAGAATGCCAGAGGGCGGAAAACTCCGCGGTGAAGCTCGCCCAGACGGTGGCGGCGAGATCCAGGATGAACGCCCCATAAGCGGCGCGGTCAACGCTGCCCGCTGGCAAACCGGGCTGGGCGAAGAAGGCGAGGAAGAGATTGCCCAAGAGCGCGCCCACATCAAACCCCATGGGGCCATAGACCGCGAATTCGGGGTCGATCACCCGCGTATCGGTGGCGGTGGCCATGACCGAGCCGGTGTGAAGATCGCCGTGCAGCAGGGTCTCCGACCGCGTGGCGAAGCGCGCCTTCATTTCGCAGGCGGCCAGCGTCAGCGCCCGGTCTGCGCGCACATGCGCCGCCTCCCGCTCCAGGCCCGGCGTGTGGCGGTTGCGGGGGTGGTCAAGGAAGGGATCTGTGAAGACCAGATCCTCGGTGATCCCCGTCAATTCCACATTGGCGCAGAAGAGGGCCGTGTCCGCCTTGCGCCGCGCCGGACCAAGATGAAGGTCGGAGCCGCGAAACAGCGTGCGGGCGAGATAGTGGCCCAGATGCCGGCCGAGATCGTCGTAGCATTCCCCGGCAATGAGCCCGCGCCGCAGGATGAGATGCGGCGTCAGATGCTCCATCACGATCAGCGCTTGCGTCTCGTCGAAGGCGAGCACCTTGGGCATGCGCCCGGGGTCTCGGGCGCCGAGCCGCGTCAGGGCATGAAACTCGAAGGTGGCGCGGGCCAGCGAGAGCGGCCAGCCCTCGCCCACCACGCGCGCATAGGGGAGCGCCTGCTTGACGATGAGCGCGCCGCGCGACCCCTCCACCACGAAGACGAGGTTGAGATTGCCGTCGCCGATCTCCCGCACGCGCCAGCCTGTGATGGGGCCGAGGGCGTCGGTCATCTCGCTGCGATGGGCGAGGCGCAGGGGCAAATCGGCGCCTGTGAGCGGCCGATAGGCGGGCAGTCTTTCGAGCATGCCGGTCTCCGTGGAGCGGACGGATCTGCCGGCCGCCCATGGATGGGCAAGACCGGGTTCCGATGATCCATTCGACGGAAACGGCTTGGCCGTTACATGCGTCACGGCGCTGTGATGGGCGGGCGATGCTGCGAACATCCCGCCAGAAAGGGGCGCCGAGCCGGCCCCGATCGGGAATGCGGAGGGCGAGAGCTCAGTCGACCCGGATGACGATCAGCACCTCCGCCTCGTCGCCGCTGAGCGAGGTGATCTTGTGCGGGACCACGCCATTGAACTGGACGGCGTCACCCTGTTCGAGATCCTCCACCCGGCTCGGCAGTTCCAGGCGGATGCGACCGCCCAGGACGAAAAGCAGTTCGTCCCCCTCATGGTGGCTCATGGGATGGCTTTGCTCCCGCGCTTCGCCCGGCCTCATGACGAAGGCGACCATGCGATGTCCGCCCCGGGTGCTGGCCACCAGCCGGGGGGTGCCGCGCAGGGTATCCTGCGGCGTGCCCTCCTTGGCCCGGGTGACAATGACCGCGTCGCCCGTTTCGGCATCGCCGAAAAGCTCGTCCACCGAGACGTTCAGCACCTTCGCGAGCTTCAGCGCGGAGCCCACGGACGGCTTCACCAGACCCCGCTCGATCTTGGACAGATAGCCCCGGGTGACGCCCGTGGCCTGGGCGACCTCTTCCAGCGTGAGATTGGCACGCAGGCGCAGCAGCTTGAAATTCAGAGACATTGTTTCCTACAAGAAACTTGTTGACTCGATCTATGAAACAGATTTTGCTCCCCCACAACGCTGACAATAGCGAGGGAGGGAGCAGATGTTGAGGCATCGTACCAGGGGGCTGCTGGCCGGCCTCTGCCTCTTGGTGGCTTGGGCTTTCGCAGGCGGCGTGAGCCCGCTGCAGGCACAGGACGACTTTCCGACGCGGCCCATAAAGCTGGTGGTCCCGTTCGGTGCCGGTGGCATCACCGATGTGGTGGCGCGGCTCGTGGCGCAAGGCCTGTCTGACCGGCTGGGTCAGCCGGTGGTGGTCGTGAACCGCCCCGGCGCCGGGGGAGCCACGGCGGCCCAGTCGGTGGCCACTGCGGCACCGGATGGCTACACGCTTCTTCTGGGAACGGTGGGCACGCAGGTCGTCAACAAGATGATCTATCCACGCCTGTCCTATGACCCGGCCAGCTTTGTCCCGATTTCCCTGGTCAGCAATTCTCCCTATATCATCGCCGTCTCCCCCGCGCTCGACGTGAACAGCCTGAAGGCGCTCGTGGAGCGGGCGAAGGCCGAACCGGGCAAGCTGAATTTCGGCTCCGCCGGCAACGGCTCCTCGCCCCATCTGGCCCTGGAGCTGCTTGAACTTCTGACCGGGACGAAGATCGAGCACATCCCGTTCAAAAGCGGCGGCGACGCCGTCAACGGTGCACTGAGCGGCCAGATCCAGATCGTGTGCGACGCCATCCCCGTGGTGATGCCCCACCAGGCCAGCGGACGCCTGAAGGCCCTCGCCATCACGGACACCAAGCGCAGTGCCGCGTTCCCCGATTTGCCGACCACCGCCGAGCAGGGCGTGGAAGGCATGGTGGTCAGTTCCTGGAATGCCCTTCTCGCCCCAGCCGGAACACCCGACAGCCGGGTGACGGTGCTCCGGGACGCGCTCGCACAGGTCCTGGCCGATCCCACCCTCCTGGCGCGGTTCCAGGAACTGGGGATCGAGCCCATGCCCATCGGAAACCAAGCCTATGCCCGGCATATCGCGGCCGAGACCGAGCGCTGGTCGAAAGTGGTTGAAGCCGCTCACATCAGCATCCAGTGAGGGCCCGATGCGCATCTATGACACACAGCGCTCCGGCAATGCCTGGAAGGTGCGGCTGCTGGCGAGCTTCCTGGGCGTTCGGCTGAAGCGCACGTCGCTGTCCATCGACCGCGGCGACCTGAAGACCGACGCCTTCGCGGCCTTGAATGCCCTGCGCCAGGTGCCTGTCCTCCAGCTGCCGGACGGGCGGACCTTGTCCGAATCCCTGGCGATCCTGTTCTATCTGGCGGACGGCACGCCGTGGTGGCCCGAGGGGCGGCTCGCGCAGGCGGAAGTGCTGCGCTGGCTGTCCTTCGAGCAGTCCCAGCACATGCATCCACTGGCCCAGTTGCGCTTGCATCTGGCGCTGCATCCCGACTGGCCGTTAGCCACCGATCTGCTCGCGCACTGGCGCCACCAGGCAGATGAAGCCCTACGGCAGCTGGAGGCCCAGCTGGCAGCCGCGGGGGAGAGCGGGTGGGTGGCAACGCCATCCCATCCGAGCATCGCCGATGTTGCCCTCTATCCCTATACGCGCCTTGCCGCCATGGGCGGCTTGGACACGGGGCGGTTCCCAGCCATCACCCACTGGCTCCGGCGCATCGAGGCCCTGCCGGGCTACGAGCCCCTCTTCCCCGGGCGGTCCGACCTCACCGAATCCCGACAGGAGATATGATCATGGGGCAGCCCGACAGCTTCAGCCTCGACAAGACCAGCCTGATGGCCAAGTCGCAGGAAGACATGCGCGCGCACCTGGACGAGGGCACCTACAGCATGCGGGAGAAGGTCGCCCTCACCTGCCGCATCCTGTTCCATAACGGGCATGATTCAGGCCTTGCGGGCCAGATCACCACGCGCGGCGAGACGGCGGGCACCTTCCTGACGCAGCGCCTCGGGCTCGGCTTCGACGAGATCAGCCCCGACAATCTGCTGCTGGTGGACGAGCATCTGCGCGTGCTGGAAGGCACGGGCATGCCGAACCCCGCCAACCGCTTCCATTCCTGGGTGTATCGGGCGCGACCGGACGTGACCTGCATCGTTCACAGCCACGCCTTCCATACCGCCGCCCTCAGCATGCTGGAGGTGCCGCTCCAGGTCTCTCACATGGACACCTGCATCCTCTATGAGGATGTGGCCTTCGTGCCCAAATGGCCGGGCGTTCCGGTGGGCAATGACGAGGGAGAATTGATTTCGGCGGCACTGGGCACCAAGCGCGCGCTGCTTCTGGCCCATCACGGCCTGCTGGTGGCGGGGCGCACGGTCGAGGAAGCCTGCGTCATCGCCTTGGCGTTCGAGCGCGCGGCAAAGATGCAACTGATGGCTATGGCGGCGGGGCCGATCCAGCCCATCGATCCCAACCTCGCCCGCGAGGCGCGCGATTGGATCAATACCCCCAGGCGCAACAGCGCCGCCTTCGCCTATTATGCGCGGCGCACCCTGGCGGCCGCCCCATTCTGAGGTGACCAGAGACGCCACGGGGTCCGGGCCTTCGAGACGTTTCGCCTCTCAGGCGCGGGCCTCCGGCTTCAGCAGCTCACGCAACTCGGCATTCTCCGCCTCCACTGCCTCGAGGCGCGCGCGCAGCGCCAGCACCACGCGGGCGGCGGCGGCGGCGTCCACCTTCTGGGGGATATGGGCCTGGCAGTTCACGTCCCAGGCCTCCACCTCGAAGACGAGCACCTGCTCCACCTTACGGTCGGCGGGATCGATGCCCAGCACCTCGGCATAGGTCACGATGTCGGCGCTCATGCGGGCGCGGCCCCACAGCTTGATGCGGTGGCGGTTCTCGTAATCCATCAGGAACAGAAAGGCCTTCGGATTGTCCGCAAGGTTGCCAGTGGAGATGTATTGCCGGTTGCCCCGGAAGTCCGCCATCACGAGATGATGGTCGTCCGCGATGCGGATGAAGCCGGGCGGGCCGCCGCGATGCTGGACGTAGGGCTGCCCCTCCAAATTGGCCGTCCCCAGAAACGCCGTATCCACGCGGGCGAGGAAACCGCGCGGAAATTCCGACAGATCGCTGCGGAAGCCGCCCTGCGCCTCCACCGCCGCATAGCGGGCGCGCGAGCCCCGCCGCTCCTGCTCGGCGCGGATGGTCGGCGTGAACGCGATGTCGCATGAGCTTTGAGTCATGACAGGTCTCCCACGGGGCATGCGGGGCGGCATCAGGGCCGCCCCGTCTGTGTCGAAGGCCGCTCAGGCGGCGGTGCGCACCACCGGGAAGTCGATCTCGGTGCGGGCCACATGGTTGAGATAATTGGTGAAGATGTTGCGCGTCACCTGCGCCACGATCTCCACCAGCGCCTCGTTGCCAAGGCCGGTGGCGCGCAAGGCCGCGATCTCGGCATCGCTCACATGGCCCTTCGTCTCCAGGAGGGCGCGGGTGAAGGCGAGGATCGCGTCAAAGGTGGCATCGCCGCTTGCGCCATGGCGGGCGGCGGCGATCTGCGGCTCGGTCAGGCCCGCGCCCCGGCCCAGCAGCACATGGGCGGAGAGGCAATAGTCGCAGCCATTGGCCTCGGCGGTGGCGATGGCGATGGCTTCGCGCTGGCGGGCGGTGAGCACGCCGCCATTGAGCGTCTCGCCGGAGGCCAAAGTCGCATCAAGCACGGCGGGCGAATGGGCGACCACGCGATAGAGATTGGGCACCACGCCGAGCTTGGCCTTGATGGCGCCGAGCAGCTCCGCGCTGCGGCCCGTGGCGGTGGTGGGATCGACACCGGGAATGCGGGTCATGGCTCTTGTCCTTTCATGGAACGGGCGGCCGATTTGGCCGGTGCGCCATGAAATATCCGCGCCCATTGCTGCGTAGAATGAACATAAGCCGCAAGACATTCTTGCGGATCTCGCACGAAGGGAAACGGAAATGGACCGGATCGACGCCATGCGGGCCTTTGTGCTGGCGGTGGATGCGGGTGGCCTCGCCGCTGCCGCCCGGCGTCTGGGGCGTTCGCCCACCGCCGTCTCCCGTGCGCTTTCGGACCTGGAGGAGCAGGTGGGCACGCGCCTGCTGCGGCGCACCACCCGCGCGCTCCATCTCACCGAGGCGGGGGAACGCCACCTCATCGCCTGCCGGCGGCTGCTGGCGGATTATGACGAGGCCTTCGCCCAGGCCTCGGGCGAGCATCTGGCGCCGCGCGGCGTGCTCACCCTCACCGCGCCGGCGGTGTTCGGACGCCGCCATGTGCGCCCCATCCTGGATGACTTCCTCGATGCCCATGGCGAGGTGCAGGGGCGCCTCCTGCTGCTCGACCGGATGGTGCATCTGGTGGACGAGGGCATGGACGTGGCCATCCGCATCGGCCGCCTGCCGGATTCCGGGCTGATTGCGCGCCGCGTGGGCGAGGTGCGTCGGGTGGTCTGCGCCAGCCCCGCCCTGCTGGAGCGCCTGCCCCCCATCGCAACGCCCGATGACCTGTCCGGCCTGCCCTGCATCACCTTCGGCCAGATTTCGGAAGGCCAGGGCTGGGCCTTTCCCACCGGCCGGGGGCGCGGGCCGGTGGAGATCCGCCCGCGCCTTGCGGTGACGGGCGCGGAAGCGGCCATCGATTCCGCCATTGAGGGGCGGGGCATCACCTGCGTCCTGTCCTATCAGGTGGCGGATGCGGTGAAAGACGGGCGGTTGCGGCTGCTGCTGGAGGAGTTCGAGCCGCCGCCCATGCCGGTGCATGTGGTGCATCCCGAGGCGCGCCTTGCCGCAGCCAAGGTGCGCAGCTTCGTGGATTTCGCCGTTCCGCGCCTGCGGGCGCGACTGGAGGCGTTGGTGTAGGAATCCGAATGTAACCAATAAAATTATAATTGATAGGTTACATCCTTCACCCCTATCCCTGCTCCATCACCGGGCCGATGCCCGGCCGCAATCGGCCGGGCGCCCCTCTGCCACACCAGGAGATTTTCCAATGCCTGCCTCTCCCGCGGGAGCGTCGACGCGCGCCCTCCACCGCACCGTCACCGTCAATGGCCTGACCATCGCCTATCGCGAGGCCGGCCCCGCCGATGCCCCCGTGGTGCTGCTGCTTCACGGCTTCCCGTCTTCCTCCCACATGTACCGGGAGCTCATTCCCCTTCTGGCCGGCCACTACCGGGTGCTGGCGCCCGATTATCCGGGCTTTGGGACCTCGTCCGCCCCGGCGCCGGACGCCTTTCCCTATTCCTTCGCCAGCCTCGCCGAGGTGATCGAGGGCTTCACCCAGGCGGTGGGCGCGGCGGACTACACGCTGTTCATGCAGGATTATGGTGGCCCCGTCGGCCTGCGCCTGGCGCTGCGCCGCCCCGAGCGGGTGCTCGGGCTCATCTTCCAGAATGCGGTGGCCAATGTGGAGGGCTGGAACCCCGATGTGGTGGCCCAGATCGCCCCCTTCTGGGAAAACCGCACCGCCGAGACGGAGGTCCCCGTGCGCAACCTGCTCACCGCCGACACGACGCGCTTCCAATATCTGCATGGCGCCTCCCGGCCCGAGCGGGTGGCGCCGGAGAGCTATATCGTCGACCAAGCGGGCCTCGACCGGCCCGGCAATGACGCCATCCAGCTGGAATTGCTGCACGCCTACCAGGACAATGTGGCCCTCTATCCCGCCTTCGCCGAATATCTGCGCGCCCGCCAGCCGCCCACCTTGGTGGTGTGGGGAAAGAACGACCCCTTCTTCACGCTCGCGGGCGTCGACCATGTGAAGGCGTGCATCCCGGATACGCAGGTGCATCTCTTCGAGGCCGGACACTTCGCCCTCGAAACCCATGTGGACGAGATCGCCGCCGCCACCCTCGCCTTCCTCGATCGCACGGCCCCATAGCGCACGGCCGGCGGGCCGGCGGGCATTGCTCAGCCGGCCTCGCTTGCGCCAGCCCGAGGCGCATCCTAGATGCGGGAGGTTCGCGCCAGCCGCCGGAACCTTGATGCCCCACGCCCGCAAGCCCGCCGCCCCCGATCCGGCCCCCCGTCACACGGAGGGGGATTTCCGCGACGGCGTGCCGTTCCTGGGCGGGCGGCTGTGGATCGACCTCCTCAACACCACCCCAATGACTGGGGACGGCCCCCGCGACCTCATCGCCACGCCAGACGATTTCGCGCTCTGGGCGGTGCTGGCCCGGTTGCAGCCACCACCGCCCTCCGCGCTGGCCAAGGCCCACAAGGCCGTGCTCGGCCTGCGCCGGGATCTGCGCACCCTCTTCGATGATCTGGCGAAGGGCGGCCCGCCACGCGCGGACATCGCGGACACAGCCAATCGCGCGCTCGCCCCTGTGCATCTGCACCCGCGCATGGCAATCGAGGGGGACCGCTATGTCCTGCGCGAGGAGGCCGGCGGCGCCGAGGCCGCCATCGCGCTCGATGTCGCCCGCTTCCTCTGCGACTTCGAGCCGGAACGGCTCAAGCACTGCGCCAATCCGGCCTGCAACATGGTCTTCTATGATGGCGGCCGCAACGGGCGCCGCCGCTGGTGCTCCATGAGCGTGTGCGGCAACCGCGATAAGGTGAGCCGCTTCCGGGCCCGCCATTCTGAAAAGACCGAAGCTTCCTGAGAGCATCCCCATGCCGCATCACCCTGCCAGCCTTTGCATTTGCCATTCGCGGGACGTGCGGTACGAACACAGTGAGGGACGGGCGCATGTAACGCCGGGGCCTCGTCGCGCGAACTGACGTTTGGGAAAGCGTGGATGGACGATCGCGAAAGGCGCTGGGCGCAAGGCATGCGGGATGCGCTTGCCGGCAACCAGACGGCCTATGAGCAGCTCCTGCGCGAACTGGCGCCGGCGTTGCGCGCGGCCGTCCGTCGGCGTTTTTCCAGCATCGGCCTGGGGGTGGGCGAGAGCGAGGACGTGGTGCAGGAGATCCTGCTGGCGGTGCATCTGAAGCGGCACACCTGGCGCGCGTCGGATCCGCTGGGTCCGTGGCTGTGGACGATCGCCCGCAACAAGTTCGTGGACCATCTGCGGCGGCGCGGGCGGCGGGTGGAGGTGCCCATCGAGGATTTCGCCGAAATCCTCCCCGCGCAGGAGGAGCGGCCCGGCACCGATGATCGCGACGTGCAGCGCCATCTCGCCATGCTGCCGCCGCGCCAGCGCGATGTGCTCACCTCCATCGCCGTGGAGGGGGCCTCCGTGGGCGAGACGGCGAGCCGCCTCGGGCTGACGCCTGGTGCCGTACGGGTGAATTTGCACCGCGCCTTCGCCCGCCTCGCCGACCGGCTGCGCGGCGAAGAAACGGAATAGGATGACGCGTGTGAAGACCGACGACCTGATCCGAGCCCTTGCCGCTGATCCCCGCCCTGGCCCGAGCCTTGAAGCCGGGCTCGCGGGCGCGCTCGTGGCTGGCCTTGCGGGCGCCGCCCTCCTGTTCGCAGCGACGCTGAATATCCGGCCCGGACTGGCGGGGCTGATGATGGACCCGCGCATCCTGCTGAAATTCGGCGTCGCACTCGCCATGGCGTCCTCGGCCGGCGCGCTCGCGCTGCGCCTTGCCCGGCCAGGCGCGCGGCGACCGTCCTGGGCCATCATCCTCCTGCCGCTCGCTGTGGCGCTCGCGGGCTGCGCGGGGGAGATGCTCACCACCCCCGAACGCAGTTGGATGCCCGGCCTGATCGGCCGCTTTGCCCCCTATTGCCTCGCTTATGTGCCGTTGCTCTCTCTCCCGGTGCTGGGCGCGGCCCTGATGGCCCTGCGGCGCGGCGCCCCGGCGCGGCCGGCGGAGGCCGGCGCGGCGGCGGGCTTCCTGGCGGGGGGCCTTGGCGCGGCGGTCTATGCCTTCCACTGCCCGGACGATTCCGCCTTCTTCGTGCTGACCTGGTACGGCCTCGCCATTCTCGCCGTGGCTGGGCTCGGCGCACTTCTGGGCCGGCGCCTGCTGCGCTGGTGAGGCGGCCGCAGGCCGCGCTTCAGAAATGATAGGCGGCGGACAGGAACACGCCGTGCTGCGTCATGTCATAGACGAAGCCGTCATTCACATAGTCCGTATAGATGGCCCGGTAGCCCACCGCCGTGGAGAGGTTGGGCGTCCACATATAGCCCAGTGACGCAAAGCCCTGGGCCGTGATCTTCGAGCCAAGCCCGAAGCCGCCCACATCTCCGATGACATTCAGGAACCATTTGTCGGTGATGGCATAATTGAGCATCAGGCCGATGGTGGGGTCCACCCAGTCCTGGTTTCCGCTGGTGCTGAGCGGCAGCCCGAAGAACGGCGTCTGAAGCTGGAAGTCGCCGGACAGATGCTGGTAGCGGAAGCCCACAGTGGCGCTCAGGTCCACGTTCTGCGGCAGCCCCACCGGCAGGCGATAGCCCAGCAGCCCGGAGACGATGGCCTGCTTAACGCCAAGGCTGGCATAGCTCGCCCCGTCCCGCCCCGCCGTCGAGCCGGCCGAGAGATTCGCGTAGACCACGTCCATCAGGAAGGTGAAGTCCGACTTCTTCACCATGAACGAGCCCATGACAGCCCCGTCCAGATTGGACAAAGCGTCGATGGCGGAAATGTCCACATTGGCCGCCGGCCAGCCGCGCACGCCCGTATGTCCGTTCAGTGCTGTCGCCCAGCCATAAAGGGTCAGCTGGTACTTGGCCGCATCCACCATGGGCGGAGGCACGGTGACAGCGGCGGCAGGGGTGGAAAGATCGGCGGCAAGAGCGGGCGAAAAGGATGGGGCTGCCGCAGCCGTGAGAAGCAGCGCAGCGGACAGGACGGCGGACGGAACGGGCAGGCGCATCGCGAGGGGGCTCGGGCACGAAACAGAAGACGGCGGACCTTGGCCGTGGCGGCGCCCTGGATCAAGCCTCGCCTTGGCAGGTCCCACGGCCGCTGGCGTGTACGGAATGACGCAGGCTCCTGTCCGCCAGGCGGACAGGAGGGGTTTTCCGCTGTTGCATGCGGTCGCAGGGGCCTATCTCGGACAGATAAGAAACACGGGAGGAACCCATGAGACCGAGGCACATCCACCCCGCGCCCTGATGGCGGCCAAGCCCCCACGCCCATCTGGCCCTGACGGCGCTGGGGTCCCTTAAGGTCACGGTGGCCTGACGTGGCCGCGTGGGGCGGTCGCCCTGCACCGGCAGATCCCCACCCGAGCCGACCTCGCGCCCCCGGCGCCCGCGTGCCCGCCCGTCAGGAGAGGCGCGACGGACGCCCGTTCGCATTCCCGACGCCCAGATCCCGCCCGCCACGCCCCGGCGCCGTCTTCACCGCGACGCGCGCCGCCGGCGGGGTCCATGCCAGTCGCGCGCTCCGGGTCACTCCCGGCGCCCCGACAGGCACAAGCCCCCCCGTCCGGCGCCAACCCGCCGGGCGAACGATCCCCCATTGCCAATTCCCGCCCATCAAGAAGGCTTACGGAGGGCCTGAGGACATATGAGCGCCATCGCCACCCCATCCGCCGCTCCCGCGCCCCGGCTCAGCCGCGCGCAGTGGCGCATCATCATGCTGGCCAGCCTCGGCGGCTCGCTGGAATTCTATGACTTCATCATCTACGGCATTTTCGTCCAATATATCTCGGCCCAGTTCTTTCCCACCAGCGACCCCTATGTGTCGCTCATCCTGTCCTTCTCGGTTCTGGCGCTGGGGTTCTTGGCGCGGCCGCTGGGCGGGGTGCTGCTGGGCGGGCTTGGTGACCGCTATGGCCGCCGCCCGGTCTTCATCGCCTCGCTGGGCCTGACGACGCTGGCCACCATCGCCATCGGCCTCCTGCCCTCCTATGCCACCTGGGGCCTCGCGGCCCCGCTGCTGCTGGTGGCCTTCCGCCTGGTGCAGGGCATTTGCCTCGGCGGCGAATTGCCGGGGGCGGTGACCTATGCGGTGGAGGCGGCGCCCCGGCGGGCGGGCCTTGCCTGCGGCTTCATCATCTTCTGCGTGAATGTGGGCGTGCTGATCGCCACCCTGGTCAATCTCGGCATCCAATATGCCCTGCCGCCCCAGGACGTGGCGGCCTATGGCTGGCGCATCGCCTTCCTGTTCGGCGGCGTCATCGGCATCGTCTCCTTCGCGCTGCGCCGCAAGCTGGAGGAATCGCCGGAATTCGTGAACCTGCACGGCAAGGCCTCCCGCCATCCGCTCAAGGAGCTGGTGCGCGACCATGGCCGCTCGCTGGTGGTGGCGGCCGGCATCGCCGCCATCATCGCCGGCTTCAACGGCCTGCTCTACGGCTTCATGCCTGCCTTCCTGGTGCGTTCGCTGGGCTATGCGGCGCCGGAAGTGGCGCTGGGCATGACCTCGGCGCTGGTGGTGTCCTCCATCGGCCTCATCATTGCCGGCTGGGCGGGGGACCATGTGCCCGGCAAGCAGATCCTGCGCATCGGCTCGGCGCTGATGGTCATCACGGTCGTGCCGCTCTTCATGATGCTGGCCAATCATGCCAGCGTGGTGCTGGTGCTGAGCCTCCTGTCGCTGGTCTTCTCGCTGGCGAGCGGCATCTGGCCCTCGCTGCTGGCGAACCTCTTCCCCACAAAGGTGCGCTTTTCCGGCATCGCCTTGTCCTACAATGTGAGCGTGACCATCCTGTCCGGCTTCGCGCCGCTGGCCGCCACCATGCTCATCGAGCGCACCCAGATGCCTGCCGCGCCCTCGCTCTATATCGCGCTGTGCGCCGCCTTGAGCTTCTGGGCGAGCTTCCACATCACCCGGCGCGACAACGTGCCGGCCTCCGAGGCGCTGGGCACCGAACTGCCCGCAGCAGGCGCCCCGCGTCCCTGATCCCTGGCGCGCGGACCGGCCAACGGCCCGCGCGCCCTCACCCCGCATCCGATTTTCCGCTTTGGAGGACTGAGCCATGGGCGTCATCGCACTGGGCTATCTGGGCATCCGCTCCGACAAGATGAGGGACTGGCGCGATTTCGCCTCCGGCCTCCTCGCCATGCAGGCGGTGGATGTCACCTCCGGCCACGCCACCTTCCGCATGGACGACCAGCGCCAGCGCCTGTTCGTCGCCAATGAGCCCGGCTCGACGCTGGCCGCCATCGGCTGGGAAGTGGAGGAGAAGGGCGACCTCGACGCCTTCGGCGCCCGACTTGAGGCCGCTGGCGTCGCGGTGAAGCGGGGCACGCGCGGCCTTGCCGACCAGCGCTTCGTTGAAGACCTCATAACCTTCGACGATCCCGACGGCAACCGGGTGGAATTGTTCTTCAATCCCATGCGGGCGGAAGATCCCTTCGTGCCCGGCCGGCCCATTTCCGGCTTCAACACCGGCGCGCTGGGCATGGGACATGCGGTGCTGCACGCCGTGCGCATCGAGGCGCTCCTGCCCTTCTACCGGGATCTCCTCGGCTTCCACGTCTCCGATTACGGGCTCACCCCCTATCCGCTCTATTTCTTCCATGTGAATGGCCGCCACCATTCCTTCGCCATGGTGGGCTCGGGCCAGACGGGCTTCCATCACTTCATGGTGGAGTTCAAGAATCTCGACGATGTCGGCCAGGGCTATGACCTCGCCCAGTTGCAGGAGGGCCGGGTCGCCTACACGCTGGGCCGGCACACCAACGACTACATGACCTCCTTCTACGCCCATTCGCCCTCCGGCTTCTTCGTGGAGAATGGCTGGGGCGGGCGGGTGATCGATCCGGCCACCTGGGAGCCCCACGAGACCTTTGTGGGGCCGAGCTTCTGGGGCCATGAGCGGCTCTATCTGCCGGAAGAGCCCCGCGCGCGGCTGCGCCAGATGCGGCTCGACGCCGCCGCCAACGGCGTCCGCGCCCCGGCGGTGGTGGATTGCCCCTGGCTCTATGGTCACGTCCCCGGCTGAGCCCTTCCCTCTTCCCCTGACATCCGCGAGGGACCCAAATGTCCACGCTCACCGATACCGACCACATCTTCGACGTTGCCATCGTGGGCCTCGGCCCGGTGGGGGCGTGCCTGGCCAATCTGCTGGGGCAGAAGGGCGTCTCCACCCTGGTGCTGGAGCGCGAGACCAATGCCTACCACCTGCCCCGCGCCGTGCATTTCGACGACGAGGTGATGCGCGTCTTCCAGGCCATCGGCCTCGCGGATGAGATCGAGCCCACCACACGCTGCAATCCCGGCATGCGCTTCGTGGATGCGCAGGGCGCCCTGCTTTTGGACTGGCCCCGCCCGCCGGGCGAGAGCCCGCAAGGCTGGCAAGCCAGCTACCGCTTCCACCAGCCGGACCTGGAGCGCATCCTGCGTGCCGGGCTCGCGCGCTTCCCCTCCGTGGAGGTGCGCACCCGCTGCGATGTCTTCGCCTTCACCGATGACGGCGCCGGCGTCGAGGTGCGCTATGAGGAACTGGGCACCGGCACACCCCGTGCCGTGCGCGCCCGCTATGTGGTGGGTTGCGATGGCGGCCGCTCGCTGGTGCGCCGATTCATGGGGTCCTCCCTGGAGGACCTCGGCTTCCACGAACGCTGGCTGGTGCTGGACGTGATGCTGCGGCGGGACAAGCCGGAGCTGGGCGACCACACCATCCAATATTGCGACCCGGCCCGCCCCGCCACCTATGTGCGCGGCCCCGGCGACCGCAGGCGGTGGGAAATCACCGTGCACCCGCACGAGGACGCCGCCACCATGACCACGCCCCGCAAGGTGTGGGAATTGCTCGCCCCCTGGCTGAAGCCGGAGGAGGCGGAACTGGAGCGGGCCGCCGTCTATACTTTCCACTCCGCCGTGGCCCGCCAGTGGCGCGCCGGGCGCCTGCTGGTGGCCGGGGACGCTGCCCACCTCACCCCGCCCTTCATGGGCCAGGGCATGTGCTCGGGGGTGCGGGACGCGGCCAACCTCGCCTGGAAACTGGAGGCGGTGGTCAACGGCCATGCGGCCGATGCCCTGCTCGACACCTATCAGAGCGAGCGCGCGCCGGACGCCCGCGCCTATATCGAGACCGCCATGCGCCTCGGCGGCCTCATCAATACCTGCAACACCGAGGCGGCCCTCGCCAGCGCCTTCCGCGACGAAGACGGGGTGGCCCGCCTGAAAAGCCGGGTGCCGCAGCTGGGCGCGGGCCTTGCCGCCGGGCGGGCGGACCGGGCCGGCCAGCGCATTCCCCAGCCGCGCCTCGCCGACGGCCGGCGGCTCGACGAGGCGGTGGGCTACGGCTTCGCCCTGCTGGTGCGCGAGAGCCTCTGGCGCGCCGCCAGCGAAGGCGTGCGGCGCGGCTTCACCGAGGCGGGCATCGCGGTGCTCACCGAGACCGACGGACCAGCCCTCGCCGCGCTGCTCGACGAGGCGGACACGTCCGCCCTCCTGGTGCGGCCGGACCGTTATGTGGCCGGTGCGGCCCATGATGCCGCGGAACTGGCCGCCCTTTCCCAGGCCCTTGCCCCCTATCGGCCGGCCCACGCCTCGGCGGCCTGACCCTCCAATCGAAGGGCCCTCCCCCGGACGTTCGCGCCTTCCCTTGGGCGACGCCTGCGACCAGAGGCAGCGTCACCGGTCTGGGGGGGGCGGTGACGCTCCCGGCCGCTGCGCATCTTGGGGCGACTGACCGCTGAAGGGCAGCCGGCCCCGGCGACCCATCGGCACCGGGCTTGACGTGCGGCCGGCGGGGGCGGTTCATCGCATGGGCCGATCCCCTCGGCCGAACGGACCAGCCATGGACGAGACCGACGCGGCGCCCCGCCCGGCGGGCCAGCACAAGGAGACACAGGACAAAAGCGAGAGCGTGCGGGCGCTGAGCCGCGGCCTCGCCGTGCTGCGCTATGTGAATTCGGTGGGCAGCGCCGGCGCCTCGGCCATCGCCCGCGCCCTCAACATTCCCCGGCCCACCGTCTACCGGCTGATCCAGACGCTGGAGGAGGAAGGCTATCTCTCCTTCTCCGCCTCCTCCGCCCAGGTGCGGGTGACGCGCCTCGCGGCGAGCCTTGGGGATGGCTATGCCGCCCATTCGCGGGTCTGCCAGGCGGCAGGCCCCGTCTTCGGCACGTTCGGCCCCAAGCTGGTCTGGCCCCTGGACCTCACCGTCTATGAGAATGCGGCCATGGTGATCCAGGAGACCACCCACACCCGCTCGCCGCTCTCCATCGACCGGGGCATGATCGGCTACCGCCTGCCCATGCTGCGCACCTCCGCCGGGCGCACCTATCTGGCGCTCTGCGCGCCCGAGGAACGGGTGATGATTCTCGACCATCTGCGGCGGCTCGACGAGCCGGAGGACAAGCCCTTTTTGGAAGAGGCCTGGCTCACGCGCATGATCGAGGATGTGCGCCGCCGGGGCCTCGGCGTGCGCGATGGCGGCGAGTTCCGCCCCAAGACCTCCAGCATCGCCGCCCCCGTCCTGATGGAGGGGCGCATGGTGGCGGTGGTGTCCATGATCTGGATCCGCTCCGCCTTGTCGCTGGACGAGGCCATCGCGGCCCATGCGGGCACGCTGCGCCAGATCACCGATGCCATCGCCGCCACGGCCGCCGCGCCGGCGACGGCCTGAGGCGCCTCACTCCACTGGAATGGCACGGGGTCGGCCGACCTCGTCGATGGCCACGAAGGTGAAGGTGGCCTCGGTGACCTTGAAGGTCTCCTCGCTCGCCCGTTCGCGCCGCCAGGCCTCCACCTCGATGCGCATGGAGGTGCGGCCGATCTTGGTGAGCTTGGCGAACAGGCTCACCTCGTCGCCCACGGCTACCGGACCGAGGAAGGTGATGGCCTCCACCGCCACCGTGGCCGCGCGGCCCCGCGCCCGGCGGGTGGCCACATTGCCGGCGGCAAGGTCCATCTGCGACATGAGCCAGCCGCCGAAGATATCGCCATTGGGATTGGTGTCCGCCGGCATGGCGATGGTGCGGATGGACGGCACCTCGTCCGGCATGCCGGCCTCTTTGTCACGCATGATGTCCCCCTGTGTTGGACTCCTTTTAGCGATGCCAAACTGAGACCGGAAGCCGCAGGCGGGCAGGATTTGCCGGCATTGATGCAAGCCATCCCCGGCCTTTTCGCATTGACAAAAAGGCCTCCCGCAGATAGGGGACACCCTTCGCGTGGGGACATGCGCCCCATATCCCAGCCCGACCGAAAGAAGCCGGCCCTTCGAGGCTTGGCTGAACACGAAAGCGAGACAAGATGTTCGCGGTCATCAAGACAGGCGGTAAGCAGTATCGCGTCGCCGCCGACGACGTCATCACGGTGGACAAGATCGAGGCCGAAGCCGGCGCGAGCGTGTCCTTCCCGGTTCTCATGGTGGCCGGCGCGGCCACGGTCATTGGTGCCCCCCTCGTTGACGGTGCCACCGTCACCGCCGAGGTGGTGGAACAGACCCGCGGCGATAAGGTGATCGCCTTCAAGAAGCGCCGCCGCCAGAATTCGCGCCGCAAGCGGGGCTTCCGCGCGGAGCAGACCGTGGTGCGCATCACCGAGATCACCGGCCCCGGCGGCGAAAGCGCCAAGGCTGCCCAGACCACCCAGGACGCGCCGGCCGCCGAGGCCGCTGCCGACGCCTGATCTTAGGATTGGAGAGCTCAGATGGCTCATAAGAAAGCAGGCGGCTCGTCCCGCAACGGTCGCGACTCCGACGGCCGCCGCCTTGGCGTGAAGAAGTTCGGCGGCCAAGAGGTCATTGCCGGCAATATCATCGTGCGCCAGCGCGGCACCAAATGGCATCCCGGCACCAATGTGGGCATGGGCAAGGACCATACCTTGTTCGCCCTCATTCCGGGCAAAGTCGAGTTCCGCACCAAAGCCAACGACCGAACCTTCGTATCCGTTGTCCCCGCCCTTGAGGCGGCCGAATAAGCGGCGAGACCTGAAAATGCAGGGTCCCGCCGGTCTCGTCGAACCGGTGGGAGCCTGACATGGGTGTCATTGGCTCCTGAATGAAACCGGGGAGACGGGCAGTCTCCCCGGTTTTGTTTTGTCCGCACGGTCCTGAAGACCCTTGAGGCAAGGAGCCCGCCATGACCATCGTCGAGTGCCCGTCGCAGGTCCTGCTCCAGGAGAGCAGTATCCCCGTCCTCGAAACCGAGCGGCTCGTGCTCCGCATGCCCCGGGTCGAGGACGTGCCCGCCATTGCAGCCCTTGCCAATAATGTCCGGATCGCGGAAATGACCGCGAACCTGCCCCATCCCTATCGCCCGTCGGACGCCCGCGCCTTCGTCGACACCCTGGCCGCCACCGCCAACGGCATCACCTTCGCCATTTTCCTAAAGCAGGAAGGCGGCTTCGCCTTCGCCGGCATGTGCGGCTTCGGCCAGCGCAAGGGCGAGAGCGCGCCCGAGATCGGCTATTGGATCGGCGAGCCCCATTGGGGGCGCGGCATCGCCACCGAGGCGGTGCGTGCCATCATCGATTTCGTCTTCTCCGAGACCGACCACGACCGCATTCTGGGCGCCGCCCGCGTGGTCAATCCGGCCTCTCGCCGGGTGCTGGAGAAGTGCGCGTTCCAGTGGTGCGGGGTGGGCCTGTGCCGCGTGAAGGCGCTCGGCGCCTCGGTTCCGGTGGACCGCTTCCAGTTGGAGCGGCGCACCTGGGCCTCGCTGCGCGCCTGGGGATCGACCGCCCTCCCCCACCATCGCGCCCTCACCCATTGAGGGCACGCCCGGGCCTCGGGGTGGCCCCCGCTTCCCCGGGCAGTGGGCGCTCCGGACCGGCCGCGTGCGGCGCAAGGCCCGCGCGCGGCGCGGCGCGATCTGCTATCTGGAGCCCGACCGCTTCAGCCACAGGATCCGCCGCCCATGCGCTCGTCCGATGACCTTCCCTATCGCCCCTGCGTGGGCATCGCCGTCTTCGATCGTGCCGGCCGTGTCTTCATGGGCCAGCGCGCCGGCGGCCCCGAGCATGTGGACATGACCTATTCCTGGCAATTGCCCCAGGGCGGCATCGACAAGGGCGAGGACCCGTATGAGGCCGCCTTGCGCGAGCTTTATGAGGAGACGTCCATCCGCTCGGTGAAGAAGCTGGGCGAGATCGAGGACTGGTTGTCCTACGACCTTCCCGGCCGCATCGTCGGCCAGGCCTGGAGGGGCAAGTATCGTGGCCAGACCCAGAAATGGTTCGCCTTCGCCTTCACCGGGGACGAGGGGGAGATCGAGATCCTCAAACCCGGCGGCGGACACCACAAGGCGGAGTTCATGGCCTGGCGCTGGGAAAGCCTGGAGCGCGCGCCCGAACTGGTGGTGCCCTTCAAGCGGCCCGTCTATGAGCGGGTGGCCAACGAATTCCGTCGCTTCGCGGTCTGACAAACGCGGCCCCTGGGGCCGAGAAGTGGATCCGAGCCCCCACTCGCGCGGCGAGGCGGCGGGCTCGCAGAGCCACGCTTTCCTACAGGGAGCCGCCGGCAAGGCCCCCTCCCCGCCCCAGGCCAGGCTCCAGCTTCGGCTTTCCAACACCCTCAATGCAAAAAGGGGAAGGCGCGGGCCTTCCCCTTTTGTGTCTCAATCGATGGCTGGCGCCAAATTCGCCTCAGTGTGCGGTGCCGCCCTGCTGGGTCAGAACGTCCAGCACCTGCTGGAGGTCGGACAGCTGGGTCTGGGCCTTGGTCTTGGCCTCGTCGGAGCGGGCGTCCGCCAGGTCTTCCTGGGCGTCCTTGATGAGCTGGCGCAGCTGGTCCAGGTGGATTTCCTCCACCGGCGTGGCGCGCTCGGCGAGCACGGTCAGGCCCGCGCCGTTCACCTCGGCAAAGCCGCCGCGCACGAACATGCGCTTGGGGGCGCCCTGGCCGTGAATGGTCAGGATGCCCGGCCGGAGCGTGGCGATGAAGGGCGCGTGGCCCGCGCCGACGCCGAAATCACCCTCGGAGCCGGGGACATCGACGCTGTCCACCTGGCCGGAAAAGATCAGCCGCTCGGGCGAAACGAGCTCAAACGTGAAGTTGGCCATGTCTGCCTCTCAATCCGCCGTCACATTGCCGGCCCGGACGCCGATCTCACATGGATCGATCCGCCCTGGGCTGCGGCAGCGGCCGCGCGGCAAGCGCGGCCGTCCTTGTCCTAGAACCGGAACCCCCGTTCGGGGTTCCCGGATCGATCAGGCCGCCTCTGCGGCCATCTTCTTGCCCTTCTCGATGGCTTCCTCGATGGAACCCACCATGTAGAAGGCCTGCTCGGGCAGGTGGTCGTACTTGCCTTCCACCAGGCCCTTGAAGCCCTTGATGGTGTCGGCAAGGTCGACGAGCTTGCCGGGCGAGCCGGTGAAGACTTCCGCCACGTGGAAGGGCTGGCTGAGGAAGCGCTCGATCTTGCGGGCGCGGGCCACCACCAGCTTGTCCTCTTCGGAGAGCTCGTCCATGCCCAGGATCGCGATGATGTCCTGGAGCGCCTTGTAGCGCTGCAGGGTCTGCTGGACCTGGCGGGCCACCGTGTAGTGCTCCTCGCCCAGGATCATGGGCGAGAGGATGCGCGAGGTGCTGTCCAGGGGATCCACCGCCGGGTAGATGCCCTTCTCCGCGATGGAGCGCGAGAGCACGGTGGTGGCGTCCAGATGGGCGAAGGAGGCAGCGGGCGCCGGGTCGGTGAGGTCGTCCGCCGGCACGTAGATGGCCTGCACCGAGGTGATGGAGCCCTTGGTGGTGGTGGTGATGCGCTCTTGGAGCGCGCCCATGTCGGTGGCGAGCGTCGGCTGATAGCCCACCGCGGAGGGGATGCGGCCCAGCAGAGCGGACACTTCCGAACCGGCCTGGGTGAAGCGGAAGATGTTGTCCACGAAGAACAGCACGTCCTGGCCCTGGTCGCGGAAGTGCTCGGCGACGGTGAGGCCGGTGAGCGCCACGCGGGCACGGGCACCCGGAGGCTCGTTCATCTGGCCATAGACCAGGGCGCACTTGGAACCGGCGGACGAGCCATTGTGCTCGTGCGGGTCCACGTTCACCTTGGACTCGATCATCTCGTGATAGAGGTCGTTGCCCTCACGGGTGCGCTCACCCACGCCGGCGAACACGGAATAGCCGCCGTGCGCCTTCGCGATGTTGTTGATGAGCTCCATGATCAGCACGGTCTTGCCGACGCCCGCGCCGCCGAACAGGCCGATCTTGCCGCCCTTGGAATAGGGGGCCAGCAGGTCCACCACCTTGATGCCGGTGACGAGGATCTCGGCTTCGGTGGACTGCTCCGCATAGGAGGGAGCGGGCTGGTGAATGGCGCGGACGGCTTCGCCGACCACCGGGCCCAGCTCGTCCACCGGCTCGCCGATGACGTTCATGATGCGGCCGAGCGTGGCCTCGCCCACCGGCACCAGGATGGGGGCGCCGGTGTCGGTCACCGCCTGGCCGCGCACCAGACCCTCGGTGGAGTCCATGGCGATGGCGCGGACGGTGTTCTCGCCCAGATGCTGGGCCACCTCGAGCACCAGGCGGTTGCCCTGGTTGGTGGTCTCGATCGCGTTGAGGATTTCCGGCAGGTGATCGTCGAACTGCACGTCGACGACGGCGCCGATGACCTGGGTGATGCGTCCGGTGGGGTTCGCCATTTTCGTCGTCCTTTATCCGTCCCGCTGCCGTCAGAGCGCTTCGGCGCCGGAGATGATTTCGATGAGTTCCTTCGTGATCATGGCCTGACGGGTCCGGTTGTAGACCAGCGTCTGCTTCTTGATCATGTCGCCCGCATTGCGCGTCGCATTGTCCATGGCGCTCATCTGGGCGCCGTAGAAGGAGGCCTGATTCTCAAGCAAAGCGCGGAAGACCTGGACCGCAATGTTGCGGGGCAGGAGGTCCGCCAGGATCTCGCTTTCCTCGGGCTCATAATCATAGATCACCGCCTCGCCGGCCTTCGCCTCGAAGGTGGCGGGAATGATCTGCTGGGCCGTGGGGATCTGGGCGATCACCGACTTGAAGTTGGAATAGAACAGGGTGCAGACGTCGAAGCTGCCCTGCTCGAACAGGGAAATCACCTTGTGGGCGATGTCCTGGGCGTTGATGAAGCTCAGGGTCCGCACCGAACGCAGGTCCACCAGCTCGACGATCTGGTTGGGGAACTGCCGGCGGATCTGGTCATAGCCCTTGCGGCCGACGCAGAAGAACTTCACGTCCTTGCCTTGCGCCATCAGCGACTGCGCCCGCTCGCGCGCCAGGCGCACGATGGAGGTGTTGAAGGCACCGCACAGGCCGCGCTCGCCGGTGCAGACCAGCAGCAGGTGCCGCTGGTCAGAACCGGTGCCCGAGAGCAGCAGCGGGGTATCCGCACTGGTGGTCATGCCCCCGGCCAGGTTGCCGAGGACCGCATCCATACGCTCCGCGAACGGGCGGGCGGCTTCCGCCGCCATCTGGGCGCGACGCAGCTTCGCCGCGGCGACCATCTGCATCGCCTTGGTGATCTTCTGCGTCGCCTTCACCGAGGCGATGCGGTTTCGTAGGTCTTTCAGGCTCGCCATCGCACCCGTCCCTTTGCGTCACTTTCCATCGGAAGCCGAAGAGCGTCCGTCAGGGCTCAGGCGAAGCTCTTGGCGAAGGCGTCGAGGGCCTTCACCAGCTTCTCCTGGGTGTCCTTGGAGAGCTCCTTGGAGGTGCGGATGGTGTCGAGGATTTCGGGGTGCTGGGAGCGCAGGGCCAGCAGGAGACCCTGCTCGAACTCGCGCACCTTGCTCACCGGCAGGGCGTCCAGGTAGCCGTTGGTGCCGGCGAAGATCACCACCACCTGCTCCTCGACCTTCAGCGGGGAGAACTGGCCCTGCTTGAGAAGCTCGGTGAGGCGGGCGCCGCGGTTCAGCAGCTTCTGGGTGGCGGCGTCGAGGTCGGAGCCGAACTGGGCGAAGGCCGCCAGCTCGCGATACTGGGCGAGCTCGCCCTTGATCTTGCCCGCCACCTGCTTCATCGCCTTGATCTGGGCCGAGGAGCCCACGCGCGACACAGACAGGCCGACGTTCACCGCCGGGCGGATGCCCTGGTAGAACAGGTCCGACTCCAGGAAGATCTGGCCGTCGGTGATGGAGATGACGTTGGTCGGGATATAGGCCGACACGTCGTTCGCCTGGGTCTCGATGACCGGCAGGGCGGTCAGGGAGCCGGCGCCGTTCTCGTCATTGAGCTTGGCGGCGCGCTCGAGCAGGCGGGAGTGGAGGTAGAACACGTCGCCCGGATAGGCCTCGCGGCCCGGAGGACGGCGCAGCAGCAGCGACATCTGGCGATAGGCGACCGCCTGCTTGGACAGGTCGTCATGGATGATGAGCGCGTGCATGCCGTTGTCGCGGAAATACTCGCCCATGGCGGTGCCGGCGAACGGCGCCAGGAACTGCATGGGGGCCGCGTCGGAGGCGGTGGCGGCGACCACGATGGAATATTCCAGCGCGCCCTGCTCTTCCAGCACCTTCACGAACTGGGCGACGGTGGAGCGCTTCTGGCCCACCGCGACGTACACGCAATAGAGCTTGGCCTTCTCGTCCGTGCCCTGGTTGATGGGCTTCTGGTTGAGAATGGCGTCGAGCGCCACGGCGGTCTTGCCGGTCTGGCGGTCGCCGATGATGAGCTCGCGCTGGCCGCGGCCGATCGGGATCAGGGCGTCGATCGCCTTGAGGCCGGTCTGCATGGGCTCGTGCACGGACTTGCGGGGAATGATGCCGGGGGCCTTCACGTCGACGCGGCGGCGCGTCTCGAACATGATCGGGCCCTTGCCGTCGATGGGATTGCCGAGCGCGTCCACGACGCGGCCCAGCAGACCCTTGCCGACCGGAACGTCCACGATGGCGCCGGTGCGCTTGACGGTCTGGCCTTCCTTGATCTCACGGTCGGAGCCGAAGATCACGATGCCGACATTGTCGATTTCGAGGTTCAGCGCCATGCCGCGCGTGCCATTCTCGAACTCGACCATCTCGCCGGCCTGGACATTGTCGAGGCCATAGACGCGAGCGATACCGTCGCCGACGGACAGAACCTGGCCGACCTCCGAGACTTCCGCCTCCTGGCCGAAATTCTGGATCTGCTCTTTCAGGATGGCAGAAATTTCAGCGGCTCGAATGTCCATCAGCGGACCTCTTTCATCGCATGCCGGATAGAATTGAGTTTGGTCTTGAGCGAAGCATCGACCATGCGTGAGCCGAGCTTCACGATCAGACCACCGAGGATGGACGGATCGACGGTGACGTCGAGACTCACGTCCTTGCCGGTCTTTTCAGCCAGCGCTGCCTTCAGCGCGGCAATATGGGTGTCGCTCAGGGGCTCGGCGGCGGTGACCTGCGCAGTCACTTCGCCCCGGCGGGCGGCGACCAGCGCGCCATAGGCCGAGACCATGGCGGGAAGCGCGAACAGCCGACGATTCTGCGCCGCGAGCTTCACGAAATTTCCGGCGAGACCGCCGACGCCCAGCTTCTCCAGCACCGCGACCACAGCCTTGAGCTGCTCATCGGCCGTGAAGACGGGGCTGCGAACCAGCCGCGCGAAATCCGGGCTGTCCTGGATGAGTGCTCCCAGGGTGTCGAGATCCGCCTTCACGGCGTCGATGGATCCGGCCTCATCAGCCAGCTCGAACAGTGCGGTCGCATAGCGCCCCGCCATGCCTGACACGATCGTCTCCGCCACCCGCGCCTCTCTCGGATCTTGTGGCCCGACAGCGCCCAGCACGCTGTCCAATGCCCAAACCCTTGATCTGTTGGGAATATCGATGTGCGCCCTCGGAAACACGTCAGAGCCGGTTCCCGATTTGCGGGGGTTGCCTAACACAGGCTTTGCGACGCGGCAACATGACCGATCTCCCACATTCGTGCCGCATTGCCGCACCGGCCGCCGCAAAGGCGCTTTTTTCGCTGACGCAGGGGCATAAATCGAAGCCCCGCGGCCCATGTGCCGCTGCGTCAGATCCGCCGCTTTCCCTGTGTACGCGCCGTTTCTGGCGCCGATAGCTCAAGGCTTTGGGCGTGCGGCGCGCAAAACTGCGATTCGCACCCGATGGCGTTGCCTGTGCATTGATCTGAATCGCGGACACGCCCGCAAAAATAAAAATGCCCGCAGGGTTTCCCCGGCGGGCATGGGAGCCGAACAGGCGCGGCGCCGATCAGTTGGCGACGCTGGCCTTGGTCGGGTTGGGCGGGAAGGCCGCGTTCTTGATGGTGCCCTCCAAGAGGTCCACTGCCATCTTGAGCTGGGTGTCGTCCTTGGGATCCGGCGGCACGTAGGAGGGCGAACCCGCCTGCTCGTCCTCGCCATTCTTCAGGTGGCCCTTCAGCGAAGCCTCGCCGCGGGTGGTGTCGCCACCAGCGGCCGTGATCTTGGCCTTCTGCTCGTCCGGCAGGTCCTGCACCAGCACGATGTCCGGCTCGATGCCCTTGGCCTGGATGGAGCGGCCCGATGGCGTGTAATAGCGCGCGGTGGTCAGGCGCAGGGCACCATTGCCGCCGAGCGGGATGATGGTCTGCACCGAGCCCTTGCCGAAGGAGCGCGAGCCCAGGATCGTCGCCCGCTTGTGGTCCTGCAGCGCACCGGCCACGATCTCGGAGGCCGAGGCGGAGCCGCCATTGGTCAGCACGATGATCGGCTTGCCCTTGGTCAGATCGCCGTTGCGGGCGTTGAAGCGCTGCGTCTCGTCCGCGTTGCGGCCGCGGGTGGAGACGATCTCGCCCCGGTCGAGGAAGGCGTCGGAGACCGCGATGGCCTGGTCGAGCAGTCCACCGGGATTGTTGCGCAGGTCGAGGATGTAGCCCTTGATCTTGTCGGGGCCGATCTGCGCGGTGAGATCTTCGACGGCCTTCTTCAGGTTGTCGTAGGTCTGTTCGTTGAACGAGGTGACACGCACATAGCCGATATCGCCATTTTCGACGCGCGAGCGCACCGACTTGATGCGGATGGTGTCGCGAACCACCTTGATCTCGATCGGCTTGTCCTGGCCCTTGCGCACGATGGTGAGCGTGATCGGCGTATTGACCGCGCCGCGCATCTTCTCCACCGCCTGGTTCAGGGTCATGCCCTGCACCTGCTCGCCGTCGAGCTTGGTGATGATATCGCCGGCCTGCACGCCCGCCTTGGAGGCCGGGGTATCGTCGATGGGCGAGATGACCTTCACAAGGCCGTCTTCCATGGTGACCTCGATGCCGAGGCCGCCAAACTCGCCGCGGGTCTGCACCTGCATGTCGCGGAAGCTCTTCGCGTCCATGTAGGAGGAATGGGGGTCGAGGCCGGCGAGCATGCCGTTGATGGCCGCTTCCACCAGCTTGGCGTCGTCCGGCTTCTCCACATAGTCGGAGCGGACCTTCTCGAACACGTCACCGAAGAGATTCAACTGGCGGTAGGTGTCGGACGATGCCGCCTGCGCCGCCATGCTGGACAGCATGCCCGGCTGGGTGGCGAGAACCGCCCCCAAGGCGCCGGCCGCGACGCCGACAACAAAGAAAGACGTACGACGCATCATCCGCGCACCTTCTGACTGTCCGTTGCCGCCCACCATGGGGCGGGGTCGATCGAGACTCCGTCTTTTCGGAACTCGACATACAATTGCGGCTGTCCCGAGGCTGAACCGGCAGATCGTGATCCGCCGCCCATCACCGCGACCGGCTCCCCCGTCAGGACGAACTGGCCGAGATCGACCGAAATCCGTTCCATCCCCGCCATCAAGATATGGTACCCGCCGCCGGCATTGATGATCAAGAGTTGCCCATAGCTGCGGAAGGGTCCTGCATAGACCACCCAGCCATCCACCGGGGATGCCACCTGGGCGCCCGCGCGGGTGGCGATGGTGAGCCCCTTCTCGGTGACCCCCACCGCATCGGTGGCACCGAATTCCCGCACCCGCACCCCCGCGACCGGTAGCGGCAGCAAGCCTTTAGCCTGCGCGAACGGCATGGCGGGGGACAGTCGTCCGGGGTTGGACAGGGCCGCCAGTTCGGTGGTTCCGGGCGCGCCCTCGGCGACAGACGCTCCCGTGCCCGCCTTGGCCGCATCGGCCGCGCGGCTCGCCGGAGCCACCTCGGTTTCGAGCCGGGTCACGAGATCGTGCACGTCCGGAGTGTTCCGGGCCACCAGCTCCGCCTGCGCCCGGTCGCCCGGCTGGGCCACCTGCGCTTCCGCCTCCCGCTTCTGGCGCTCTTCCACCAGGGCGCCGATGCGCACCCGGTCCTCTTCCAGGGCCGTGCGCAGGCCCTTCAAGGCATCCTGCGCCGATACCATTTCGGCGCGCACACGGGACAGTTCGCTCAAGTCGGCAGCCAGCGTCTCCGCTTCCACCCGCAATTCGGGCAGGAGCGCGCCCAAAAGGATGGCGGAGCGCACGGAATCGAGCGCATCGTCCGGACGCATGAGCAAGGCGGGCGGCGGATTGCGGCCCATGCGCACCAAGGCCGCCAGCACCTCGGCCAGGAGGTCGCGGCGCTGCAGCAATGACTGCCGCAGATCCGCGGCGGACCGGTCGAGGGTGGCGAGGCGCGGCTCCAGGTCGATCAATTGCTGCTCGACGGTGCGGATGCGGGTGGTCGCATCCAACAGAAGCCGGTTGAGCTTGCCGCGATCCGTGCGGGCGGCCTCAAGGTCCTGGCGCAGCGTGGTCTGGAAGGCGGCGTTGCGGGCAATCTCCGCTCGGATGGCCTCCGTATCGAGGTCCAACTCCCCGAGATTCGCCCGCCCTCCGGGGCGCGGCTTCGGCAAGGGGGAGGGGGGTGCCGGCTGCGGCGGGGACGCGGTGGCGGGGGGGCTGGGCTTCTGCGCGGTCTGCGCCTCCAGCACGGCCGGCAACAGCCCGGCGCCCGCGAGGACGAGGCCCCCGAGGGTCAGGATGCGAGCGTGCCGGCGCGGACGTGCGGTCATGAACGCAGCCTTAACCGGGCCGGGTTTAGGAGACGTAAACCATGACCGGCCAAATGCCGGCAAAGCGCCAGGGGCGCGATAAGGAAGGAGAGGGGCAGCATGGACGAGACCGCCATTCTCATCACCGGCGCTTCCAAGGGCATCGGCCTTGCCACCGCCCAGCGTCTGGCTGGCGAGGGGCGGATCGTGGTCGGTCTAGCCCGGGGCGTCGAGGATGTGGCCTTTCCCGGCACACTCATCGCCTGCGACCTCTCCGACGTCGTCGCCACCACCGCCGCACTGGAGGAGGTGGCGAGCCATTTCACTGTGTCGGGCATCGTCAACAATGTGGGCGCCGTCATGCCCCAGCCTTTCGGCGCGGTGGATCTTGCCACCTTCCAGGCTGTGATCGACCTGAACCTGCGCTCGGCGGTGCAGGTCACGCAGTTCTTTGTCGAGGGCCTTAAAGCGCGCCGCCATGGCCGCATCGTCAATGTGGTAAGCCGGGCCATGCATGGCAGCATCGACCGCACCGCCTATTCCGCCGCCAAGGCGGCGCTCATGGGGTGCACCGGCACCTGGGCGCTGGAACTGGCGCCCTTCGGCATCACCTGCAACGCGGTGGCCCCTGGCCCCATCGGAACGGAATTGTTTCGCAGCGCCCGCCCGCCGGGCAGCGAATCGGAAGCGCGGGCGCTGCGGGCCGTGCCCATGGGGCGCGTGGGCGAGCCGGCAGAAGTGGCCGCCGCCATCGCCTTCCTGCTCTCGGAGGATGCGAGCTTCATCACCGGGCAGGTGATCGGAGTCGATGGCGGCGCCAGCCTGCCGGGGCGGTGAGTGGCCCGCTCAAGCTCGATGATAGGGATGGCCTGAGAGGATGGTGGTGGCGCGATAGAGCTGTTCCGCCAGCATCACCCGCACCAATTGGTGGGGAAAGGTGGCGGCGCCGAAGGCGAGAAGCAGGTCGGCCTTCTCACGCACGGCAGGGCTCAAACCATCCGCTCCGCCGATGACGAAGGCCATGGCCGGGGCGCCGGCATCGCGCACGGTGGCGATACGGGCGGAAAAGTCTTCACTGGTCAGAGGCTTGCCGCGCGGGTCCAGTGCCACGATGCGGGCGCCCGGAGCAAGGGCAGCGAGGATAGCCCCGCCTTCCTCGGACATGCGGTCTTCGGCACGGCGGGCGGCGGATTCGGAGAGTTCGGCCACCTCGAAGCCGGCAAGCCCCAGCGCGCGGCCGGAGGCTTTCGCCCGATCCAGATAGCGGCCAACCAATTCCCGCTCGGCGCCTGCCTTCAGGCGGCCGACACAGACAAGCTGCAGGCGCACCGCACCTCCTCCGCGCGGCGCGGCCGTCGAACGCTCAGGCGCGCGCGGTGCCGGACCACATCTTCTCAATATTGTAGAAGCTGCGGACTTCCGGCTGGAAGACGTGGATGATCACGTCGCCCGCGTCGATCAGCACCCAATCGCAAGCCGGCTGACCCTCGACGCGCACATTGCGCACGCCCTTGGCCTTGAGGCCCTCGATCAGGTGATCGGCGACAGCGCCCACATGCCGCTGCGAGCGGCCGGACGCGATCACCATATAATCGGCGATGGATGTCTTGCCCCGCAGGTCGATGGAGACGATGTCTTCCGACTTGTCGTCATCGAGGCTGGCAGTGACGAAGGCGAGAATCTCCTCCGCATCAAGCTGCGCTTCGGAGACTGAAGCGGGCGCCGGGGTGGGGGCGGCCGCCAGAAGAGCCGTCGTGGACAGGGGTCCAGATCCTCTCGATCAAATCAACGGCCCCCTGGGAACCGACGAAGCCGATCCCTGGAGCCGCACCGCTAACAATGCCTTAAAATCCAGCAAACATCAAGGATTTCGCGCTCCCTCCCCCGCCCCTCTTCCTTGCCCCGCTTCTTGTGCGGCGCGAATGCGGGTGGAGGAGACGGGCGATTTCATGCCGTGCAGGAACACCCAGGCCGGCGCGGACAAGGTCGGCAGGATGGCCGCGTCGCTCTCATCGATGCGATATTTGGCCAGCGCGCGCCCGGCAATGGAAGCGGTGGCGGCAAGCGAGGAGCCCATGCGGTCCACCACCGCCAGGGGCACGAGATCGGCCAGTTCCCGCCAGCTCTGCCACTTGTGGAAGGTGGCGAGATTGTCCGCCCCCATAATCCATACGAAGCGCAGGCGCGGCATGCGCCGCTTCAGCCGCTCGACGGTCTCGCAGCTATAGCGGGTGCCGAGCATGGCCTCGCCACCGGTCACGTCGATGAGCGGATGGCGCGCCACCTTGCGCGCCGCCGCCACGCGATGGGCGAGGGAAGGCAGGCGATGATTGTCCTTCAAGGGGTTGCCCGGTGTCACCAGCCACCAGATGCGGTCCAGCCCCAGCCGCCTCAGAGCCAGGAGGCTGGCGGCGCGGTGCGCCTCATGGGCCGGATTGAAGGAGCCGCCGAACAGGCCCACCCGAAGGCCGGGCACGGCCATGGGCAGGCGCTCGGCCTCCGCCTGCGTCACGCGCACGGGCCGATGCTCCGGCATCACGGGCGGGTCTGGCCGGCGCCGTGCACGCGATACTTGAAGGTGGTGAGCTGCTCAGCGCCCACCGGGCCGCGCGCATGCATGCGGCCGGTGGCGATGCCGATCTCGGCACCGAACCCGAACTCGCCGCCATCGGCGAACTGGGTGGAGGCGTTGTGTACCACGATGGCCGAGTCCACTTCCGACAGGAACTTGGCCGCCGCCGCCGCGTCCGCCGTGATGATGGAATCGGTGTGGTGGGAGCCGTGACCCTCGATATGGGCAATCGCTGCGTCGATGCCATCAACCACCTTGGCGGAGATGATGGCATCCTCATATTCCGTGTCCCAATCCGCCTCCACCGCCGGCTTCACCCGGTGGTCGACGGCCTGGGTCGCCGCGTCGCCGCGCACCTCGCAGCCCGCGTCCAGGAGCGTCTTCACCAGCGGCGCCAGATGGGTGGAGGCGCAGGCCGCATCCACCAGCAGCGTCTCCGCCGCGCCGCAAATGCCAGTGCGCCGCATCTTGGCGTTGAGAAGCACGGTCTTGGCCATGTCGAGGTCGGCAGCCCCGTGCACATAGACATGAACGATGCCGTCCAGATGCGCGAAGACCGGCACGCGGGCCTCGCTCTGCACCCGCCCCACCAGGCCCTTGCCGCCGCGCGGCACGATCACGTCCAGATTGCCGCCGAGCCCCGCCAGCATGGCACCCACGGCGGCGCGGTCGGCGAAGGGGACGAACTGCACCGCATCCTCGTGCAATCCGGCTTCCCGCAGACCCTGCACGAAGGCGGCATGGATGGCGCCGGATGAATTCAAGCTGTCGGAGCCGCCGCGCAGGATCACCGCGTTGCCGGCGCGCAGGCACAGGGCCGCAGCGTCCGCAGTCACGTTGGGCCGACTTTCATAGATGACGCCGATGACGCCGAGCGGCGTGCGCACACGCTCAATCTTCAGGCCGTTCGGCCGCGTCCAGCTCTCGGTGACAGCGCCCACCGGATCGGGCAGCGCCGAGACCATGTCCACGCCGGCGGCGATGGCCTCCACCCGCGCCGGGGTGAGCGCGAGGCGATCCTGGAAAGCAGCGCTCATCCCATCGGCCTTGGCGCGCTCCAGGTCCCGGGCATTGGCCTGCAGGATGGCGGGCGCGGCGGCGCGGATGGCGGCGGCAGCGGCCTTCAGGGCCGCCGTCTTCCGGTTCGCAGCGGCAACGGAGAGGATGCGGCCGGCGGCCCGCGCCTTGCGGCCGAGGTCGAGCATATAGGCGTTCACATCCGCCGGCGGCTTGGCGGAACCCTCGAGGGAGGGGACCATCGCACGGGCAGCGGACGAGACGGACATGGCTTTGCTCACGAATTCCTTGTGGCCCACCTGACCCGGCGGGAGGCAACACATAGCACCGGCTTCCCTGCCGTGACAGAGGCCGGGCGCCCGGCGGCCTGCACGTCTTGTAATGGCAGGCGACGAAGCTGCGTATGACACGCATACCATGCCGGTCCGCCACGCCGTGGCGGAGGAGACTTCACCATGTCGCGCGCCGCTTTTGCCTTAGCGTTCCTGCTCCTCGCCGCCCGGCCGCCCGCTCAGGCGGGCGAGGCAAGCGCGCCCCTGCCCGGCTCTGTGGTCGCCGAGGGGACGGGACGCATCGCGCAGGCCTGGCTCACCGATCCCACGGGCCGCTATGACCATTTCGTGCTGGGCGCGGATTTCGAGGCCGCCCGCCTGGTGGTGCGCACGCGTGAGGGGCATGTGGTGAGCCTCGTCCTGCCGGAAAACGAGGTGTTCGAGGATCGCGTCCCCCGCCTCGCCGATCTCGATGGCGACGGGCAGGACGAGATCGTCCTGGTGCGCAGCCATCGCCGCACCGGCACCGATCTGGTGGTGATCGCCCTTGTGGGGGAGACGTTGCAGATCGTGGCACACGGCCCCTCCACCGGCGCGCCGCACCGCTGGCTGAACCCGGTTCCCATCGCCGACTATGACGGCGACGGGCGGCTGGACGTGGCCTATGTGCAGCAGCCCCATGTGGTGGGCCTGCTGCGCGTCTTCACGCTGGACCAGGGAAAGCTGAAGGAGATCGCCAGCTTTCCAGGCGTCTCCAACCACGTGGCCGGCTTGAACGCGCAGGGGCTTTCGGCGGCGGCTGACTTCGACGGCGATGGCATCACCGACCTCGCCGTCCCCTCGCTCGACCGGCGACGCCTTCTCTTCATCTCGTTCCGCGGCACGCCCCACCTGATCGGCCAGGCGCCGCTGCCGCGCCCCGCGGCCTCGAACTTCGCGCTGACGCGGGCGGATGGGCGCCCCGTGGTGGATGTGGGCCTCTCCGGCGGCAACGTGCTCCGCGTGCCCGCACCGCCGGAAAGGGCAAAGTGAGCCGGCTATTTTCCGCTGACAACCATGTCGTCGCGGTGGATCATCTCGGCCCGGCCGACGATGCCGAGCAGGGCCTCAATCTCGTCGGTGCCGCGCCCCATGATGCGGTCCGCATGATCGCTGTCATAGGCCACCAGCCCGCGGCCGATCTCCGCCCCGTCGGGACCCCGCAGCAGCACGGCGTCGCCGCGCTCGAAGGTCCCCTCGATGCGCTTGACGCCCGCCGGCAGAAGGCTCGCCCCCCGCCGCAAGGCCGCCACCGCGCCTTCGTCCAGATGCAGCACGCCGCGCGGCTCCAGCGCGCCGGCGATCCAGGCCTTGCGGGCGCGGGCGGGGGTGGCGCCGGTGAGGAACCAGGTGCAGCGCGCACCCTCGGATATGGCGCGCAGCGGGTTTTTCCGGTGGCCGGAGGCGATCACCATATGGGTGCCGGCGGAGGTGGCGATCTTGCCGGCCTCGATCTTGGTGCGCATGCCGCCGCGCGACAGCTCCGAGCCCGCCGCCCCCGCCATGGCCTCGATCTCGGCGGTGATACGGGGCACCACGGGCAGGAATTGGGCATCGGGATTATGGGCCGGCGGGGCGGTGTAGAGGCCGTCAATGTCGGAGAGCAGCACCAGGAGATCGGCGCTCGCCATGGTGGCGACGCGGGCCGCGAGGCGATCATTGTCGCCATAGCGGATCTCGGAGGTGGCCACCGTGTCATTCTCATTGATGACCGGCACTGCCCGGTGCTCCATCAGCCGCGCCAAAGTGGAGCGGGCGTTCAAATAGCGGCGGCGCTCCTCAGTATCGCCCAGGGTCAGCAGGATCTGGCCGGCGGTGATGTCCTCATGGGCCAACGCCTCGGCCCAGGTGCGGGCGAGCGCGATCTGGCCAACGGCGGCGGCAGCCTGGCTGTCCTCCAGCTTCAGCACGCCGCGCGGCAGGCCGAGAACCGTACGCCCCAGCGCGATGGCGCCGGAGGAGACCACCATCACCTCCTTGCCCTTGGCATGGAGCGCGCCGATGTCCTCCACCAGCGAGGAGAGCCAGGCCAGGCGCACCTTGCCACGGGTGGAATCCACCAGGAGGGCCGACCCCACCTTGATGACGATGCGGCGGAAATCGGTGAGGGCGGGCGTCTTGACGGTCACGGTCGGAGCTTCACGGCAGGAACAGGGGCCGTCTCGATACTCCAAGCGGGCCGTCAGGAACAGGGGAGGATGCGCAGGCCGTAGGCGGGGCCGCCGTCATCGCGCATCCCATCCGGCCACATAACGCGTCAGAGCGCGGGGCGAATGTCGGTGTGGACGAAGTCCTGGCCCTTGAACAGCAAAGGCACATCACGCGCCTGCGCTACCGCGTAGGAGAGGCAATCGCCGAAGTTGAGGCCAGCCTTGTGCCCTCTGCCTTTGCCGAACCGATCAAAGGCCGTCGCCGCGAGGCGGTAGTGATCAAGGGAAAAGTCCACGGTGTGAATAACGGATTGCCCGATCAGCCCCTCAAGGAAGGTGTCAGGTGCAGCGATGCGGGAAGAGAGCACAAGCCGTGTCTCCAGCAGTGTGGGAGCGCCAACCAAAGCCCCGCGAACTGCAATGACGCGAATGAAGGCATCGCGCTCCTCCTCCGCCAAGGCAATAGCCACGATGGCGGATGTGTCCAGGGCGATCAAATGGGCAAGCCGTTTTCGTCATACATGTCGCGGTGGTCGGATGTGGCGCCCGGACGCGCTTGGCGGGCCGCCTCTTCGGACAACCGAAGAAGTGCCTCGAAGTGTGCCATCTGATCGGATGTCATCTGGCCCGCAGAAGGCTGGTCGGCGCGTTCCAGTCGACGCAGAGCCTGCACCACCACTTCCGTGGTCGTGAGACCATGTCGCTTGGCCAAGCGCTTGGCCGTCTCCACGGCCTCGTCGCTTCGGATATTGAGCTGTCGCGCCATCTGCTAGCTACCTTTGAAAAGATGCTAGCACACGTGCCTCACGGCCGCCATTCCGCCTTCGGGCGGGCGGCGGCCTCTTCCTCGGCGCGGGCGGTCTCCACCGTGGAGAGAAGGGCGCGCAGGGCCGCCTCCACGCCGGCGCCGGACTGGGCGGAGAGCAAAAGCGGCTTCTTCTTCGCCGCGCGCTGGAGGCGCTCCTTCTGCTGCTTCAGCAGCTCGGGGGAGAGCGCGTCGATCTTGGAGAGGGCCACGATCTCCGGCTTGTCCTCCAGCCCCGCCCCATAGGCGAGCAACTCGGCGCGCACGGTCTTGTAGGCCTTGCCCGCATGCTCGCTGGTGCCATCCACCAGATGGAGCAGCGCCCGGCAACGCTCAATATGGGCCAGGAACCGGTCGCCGATGCCGACGCCCTCATGGGCGCCCTCGATGAGGCCGGGAATGTCGGCCAGCACGAATTCGCGCCCGTCCACCCGCACCACGCCAAGGCCGGGATGCAAAGTGGTGAAGGGATAATCGGCGATCTTGGGCTTGGCTGCCGTGGTTGCGGCGAGGAACGTGCTCTTGCCGGCATTGGGCAGGCCGACGAGGCCGGCATCGGCGATCAGCTTCAGCCGCAGCCAGATCCAGCGCTCCTGGCCTTCCAGGCCCGGATTGGCCCGGCGGGGGGCCTGGTTGGTGGAGGTCTTGAAATAGGCGTTGCCGAAGCCGCCATTGCCGCCTTCCAGCAGCTTGATCCTCTGGCCCACCTCGGTGAGGTCGGCGAGGACCGTCTCCTCGTCTTCGTCCAGGATCTGGGTGCCGGCCGGCACTTTCAGCACCACATCGGCGCCCTTGGCGCCGGTGCGGTTGGCACCCATGCCGTGCTCGCCCTTCTTGGCCTTGAAGTGCTGCTGGTAGCGATAGTCGATGAGCGTGTTGAGCCCGTCGACGCATTCGATCCATACGTCGCCGCCGCGTCCGCCGTCCCCGCCATTGGGGCCGCCGAACTCGATGAACTTTTCGCGCCGGAACGAGACGCACCCTGCGCCCCCATCTCCGGACCGGACATAGACCTTGGCTTGATCGAGGAATTTCATGGCCTGGAGGTAGACGCGCGCGGCCCGCGACGCAAGGGTGTCCTGCGCATGGCCGCCCTTCCGCTTGCCAAGGACAGACGGCCCGTTTGCAACAGTGGACCGGGCATCCCGCCCCTTTGACCTTTTCCCGCCGCCGGATCAAAAGAGGAACATGAGCGCCCGCACCGTCGATGTCCTGCTCCCGCTCGGCCTCGACGTTCCCTATTCCTATGCCGTCCCCGACGGGCTCGACCTGAAGCCCGGCGATCTCGTCCATGTGCCGCTGGGATCACGCGGCATGATCGGCTGCGTCTGGCCACGCAAGGGTGAGAGCCAGGGTGTGGCCTCGGCCAAGCTGAAGGCGGTGAAGGCCAAGCTCGCCTATGAGCCGCTGCCGCCCGACCTCATCCGCCTCATTGACTGGATGGCGGACTATACCCTTGCCCCCCGCGGCATGGTGCTGCGCATGGCGCTGCGCCATGGGGAGAGCCCGGGCGAAGCGCGCGAGCGCGTGGGCGTGCGGCCCACCGGTAAGGACCCCATCCGCCGCTCGGCGGCGCGGGAGAAGCTGCTGGCGGTGCTGGCTGATGGCTTCGTGCGCGGCAAGAGCGAGGCGGCGCGGGAGGCGGGCGTCTCGCCCTCTGTGGTGGACGGGCTCGTGGACGAGGGCGTGCTGGAATCCCTCGTTTTGCCGCCCGAGCCCGCCGCCTATCCCCCCGATCCCGATCATGCCGCCCCCACCCTCTCGCCCGAGCAGGCGGGTGTGGCTCAGATCCTGACGGCGGCCGTGGACGCGCGCGCCTTCGCGCCCCATCTCCTGGACGGCGTCACCGGCTCCGGCAAGACGGAGGTCTATTTCGAGGCGGTGGCGGAAGCGGTGCGGCAAGGTCGGCAATGCCTCATCCTGCTGCCGGAAATCGCCCTCACCCAGGCCTTTCTCGACCGCTTCACCCGCCGCTTCGGCGTGAAGCCGGCGGAATGGCATTCGGGCGTCTCCACCCGCCGCCGCGCGCGCCTGCTCTCGGCGGTGGCGCGCGGCGAGGCGCAGGTGGTGGCGGGCGCGCGCTCGGCTTTGTTCCTGCCCTTCAAGGACCTCGCCCTCATCATCGTCGATGAGGAGCACGACCCCGCCTACAAGCAGGATGACGGCGTCGCCTACCATGCCCGCGACATGGCGGTGGTGCGGGCGCGGCTCGCCGGGGCGCCCATCGTGCTGACCTCCGCGACCCCCTCCATCGAGACCGAGGTGAATGCACGGCGCGGGCGCTATCGCCGCCTGCCTCTGCCGGAGCGCTTCGGCGGCGCCAAGGTGCCGGGCCTTGCGCCGATTGATCTCAGGCGCGAAGGCCCGCCGCGCGGCCGCTGGATCGCCCCGCGCCTGGAAAGCGAGATCAACCAGACCCTGGAGGATGGCGGGCAGGCACTGCTGTTCCTCAACCGGCGCGGCTATGCCCCGCTCACCTTGTGCCGCAGCTGCGGGCATCGCATGCGCTGCCCCTCCTGCTCGGCCTGGCTGGTGGAGCACCGCTTCCGCCGCCGCCTCACCTGCCATCATTGCGGCTATCAAGCCCCGGTGCCGGACACTTGCCCCAGCTGCCAGGCCAAGGACAGCCTCATCCCCTGCGGCCCCGGCGTGGAGCGACTGCAAGAGGAGGTGGCGGCACTGTTCCCGGACGCGCGCTCTCTGGTGCTCTCCTCCGACCTCACCGGCGGCATCGAGCGCATGCGGGCGGAGCTGGATGCGGTGGCCAATGGCGAGGTGGATGTGATCGTCGGCACCCAATTGGTGGCCAAGGGGCACAATTTCCCCGGCCTTGCCCTGGTGGGGGTGGTGGATGCGGATGTGGGCCTCGGCCATGGCGACCCCCGCGCGGCCGAGCGCACCTTCCAACTGGTGCATCAGGTGGCGGGGCGGGCGGGGCGCGGCGCGGCGGAGGGACGCGGCTTCATCCAGACCCATATGCCCGAGCATCCGGTCATGCAGGCGCTGGTGAAGGGCGACCGCGCGGCCTTCTATGAAAACGAGATCGCGGCGCGGGAAGAGGCCCAGTTGCCCCCCTTCGGACGGCTCGCCAGCCTCATTATCTCGGCGAGCGAGGCCCAGGCGGCGGAAGCCCATGCCCGGGCGCTGCTGGCCAGTGCCCCGCGCGACCGGGACGTGCGCGTCCTGGGGCCCGCAGAAGCGCCCCTGGCGATCCTGCGCGGGCGCCACCGCTGGCGGCTGCTGGCCCGCTCGCCGCGCGGCTATGACCTCTCGGCCTATCTTCGCGCCTGGCGGGCGGCGGCGCCCAAGCCCACCGGCAATGTGAAGGTGACCATCGACGTGGACCCGATGACCTTCTTGTAAGGGGCGCCCCTTAGCTCTCCTGTCCCCAGCGCCGCACGGTGAGGCGGGTCAGGGTGGCGAAGATGACGGTTTCCACCACGAGGCCGATGAGGATCACCGCCAGCAGGCCGGCAAAGACATTGGCGGTGTCCAGTTGTGCCCGGTTGGTGAAGATGAACCAGCCGAGGCCCCCGGAGCGCGCGCTGGCGCCAAACACCATCTCGGCCGCAATGAGCGTGCGCCAGGCAAACGCCCAGCCCAGCCTCAGGCCGGACAGGATGGAAGGCAGCGCCGCCGGCACCAGCAAGGTGAAGACATAAGACGGCCCGGCAAGGCCCAGGTTTCGCGCGGCCATGCGCAAGGTCTGCGGCACCGCCCGGAAGCCCGCATGGCACGACAGGGCCAGCGGCCACAGCACCGCATGGACGGTCACGAAGATGAGGCTCGACGAGCCGACGCCGAACCACAGCAAGGCGATGGGCAGAAGGGCGATGGCCGGGAGCGGGTTGAACATGGAAGTGAGGAGGGTCAGCAGGCTCTCGCCCCATTTGCTCAAGGCGGCGAGCCCGGTGATGAGGGCCGCCAGCACGATGCCGATGCCATAGCCCGACAAGAGCACCGACAGGGACGCCACGGTCCGCCCGGGCAATTCGCCGTTCAGCGTCGCCGTCACCAGGGCCTGGAGGGTCTCGATGAAGCTGGGCAGCAGCAGGGAATTGTTGAGAGAGCGGGCATAGGCCTCCCAGAGGGCGGCCAGCACCACCAGGAGAATGGCCTGCCGCGCGCCGGGGCCGAGGGCCAGGGGTGCCCGCCCGGCTGGGGCAGCGGCTTCAAGCGTGCGCGAGTGCATGGTCGGCCTTCCCTTCGCGCGGGACATTGCCGGCGAAGATGCGAGACTGGATTTCCGCTTCGAGGGCAGCAAACTGGGCGGTGCCGCGACGCCCCGCCTCCCCCGCCACATCATATTCAGCGGCGATGCGGCCGGGATGGGGGGAGAGCACGAGGATGCGCGTGCCCACATGCACCGCTTCCTCGATGGCATGGGTGACGAACAGGGCGGTCGCGCCGGTTTCCTCGCACAGCGCCAGCAATTCATCCTGCATGCGCCGGCGGGACAGGGCATCAAGGGCGGCGAAGGGCTCGTCCATCAGCAGGATGGCCGGCTGCACGGCAAAGGCACGGGCGATGGCCTCCCGCTGCTTCATGCCGCCCGACAAGGTATGGGGAAAGGCATCGGCAAACGGCCCGAGCCCCACGCGCCTGACCCAGTCGAGGGCCACCCTCCGGGCCTCATCCTTGCCCATGCGCCGGGCCTTGCGGAGCGCGAACACCACATTGCCGGCCACCGTCAGCCACGGCATGAGCTGGTCGAACTCCTGGAACACCACCATGCGGTCCGGGCCGGGGCCACGCACGGGCGCGCCATTGAGGCGGATGCTGCCGGCCTCCGGCTTCAGGAAGCCGCCCACCGCCCGCAACAGGCTCGACTTGCCGCAGCCCGAGGGGCCCAGCAGCGCCAGCCGCTCGCCCCGGCCGATGGAGAAGGAGACATCCTCCACCGCCGTGACGAGCCCGGCTTGGGTGCGGTAGCGCAAGGTGACGCTGGACACGGCGAGCGGCACCGCGCTGGACGCGCCGACCCCTAAGGGACTGTGCACCGCCTCAGCTCCCGCTCTTGGCGTGGAGGCCCGGCTGGAACAGGTCCTTCCAGCTCGGCTTCTGCTTGATGAGGCCGACGCGGTACTCGAAGTCCACGAAAGCCTCGACCCGCTCCGGCGTGGTGGTGAAATTGATCTGCGGATCGCGGATGATGCTCTCCACGAAAGCCGGGTCCAGCTTGGAATTCTCGGCCGCGATGTAGAGCTTGGCCGCCTCCGCCGGATTGGCCTTGATCCAGGCATTGGCTTCATCGAGGGCCTCGACGAAGGCCCTTATGACCTTGGGATTGTCGGTCACGAACTTCTTGGTGGCATAGACCACGTTGAAGGTGTGCGGCCCGCCTAGCACGTCATAGCTGTTGAGCACCTCGTGCACCTTCCCGCTCGCCAGCTGTTGCTCATAGAAGGGCGGCGCGGTGAAGTGGGCGGTGATGCCCCCGGTCCCGGACAGAAGCGCGGCGGTGGCATCGGGATGGGGCAGGCTGACGGTGAGGTCGTCCAGCTTGTCGTATTTGCCGAACGCCTTCTCGGCGGCGATCTGCAACACGATGGGCTGGAAGCCCACCTTTACCGATGGCAGCGCGATCCGGTCGGAGGCGGTGAAGTCCTTGATGGTCTTCACATTGGGATTGTTGGTGGTGAGCACGTTGGGCATGGAGCCGAGCGAGGCCACCAGCGAGATGTCCACCTTCCCGCGCGTCTTGTCCCAGGTGAGGATGGCCGGCGCGATGCCGGCGGTGGCGAGATCGAGACCGCCGGAAATCAGCGAATCGTTCATGGCCGCCGCGCCGGAGAGCCGCAGCCATTCCACCTTCAGGTCAGGAACGCCGTCCGCCAGCGCCCGCGCCTCGATGAGCTTTTTCTCCTTGGCGACGATGAGCGGCAGATAGGCGATGCCGAACTGCTGGGCGATCCGCAACTGGCCGGTCTCGGCACGGGCCGGTGTCGGAGCTCCGAGGGCGGCGGGCGGTAGGAGGAGGGCGAGGGCAAGAAGGACGGCTTTGCGCATGAACAGGCTCCGCGGCAGGTTGCGGAGATAATTTCCATAAAATCGATAGAGTCAATTTATTTTGTGCTTTTAGATAATTAACGATATAATTTTGTTGTTTCAGATGCACCGCCCCATGTTCATAAGCTCGGTTTGCCCCTATCCTGCGGGCCTCAATGCGTGAGGGGATTTGCCGGTGCGCAGCTTGGTTCGGATCGCCGTCGTGATTGCGCTCGGCCTCAGCGCCGCCTCCTGCGACAAGTGCGGCAACTGGTTCAAATACACCCCGCCCAAGACCTGCGGCGGCCCGGTCGCGCAATAGTCGACCCTCGCCGCCCCCCAGACGGGTGTGCGGCCGTTGCAATTGAAGGAATCGAAGGCTATAAGCGCGCCTTCGCCGAGGCATGCGCCCCCCTGGAGGCGTGCCACGGGCGAAAGCCGGACGGCCGCGAGAGCGGCCGTCGGCCGTTAGAGAACCCTTTAACCTAGGACAAGTGCCATGACCGCCATCAAGGAACTGAAGGCTGTGGCGCGCCCGCGGGCCGGCAAGGGGGCCGCCCGTGCCGAGCGCCGCGCTGGACGCGTGCCCGCCGTGATTTACGGCGAGAAGCAGGACCCCATCACCATCTCCCTGGAGCACAAGGAGATCACCCGGACGATCTATGCCGGCCACTTCCTGACCACGCTCTTCCTCATCGACGTGGACGGAAAGAAGCTGCGCGTGATCCCGCGTGACTACCAGCTCGACCCGGTGAAGGACCTTCCGCTGCACGTGGACTTCCTGCGGGTTTCCGCTGGCGCTCATGTGACCGTCGAAGTGCCCGTGCACTTCGTGAACCAGGAAGCCTCTCCTGGCCTGAAGGCCGGCGGCGTGCTCAACATCGTGCACCATGCCGTGACCCTGGACGCCCCGGCGGAAGCCATCCCCGAGGCCATCAATGTGGACGTCACCGGCCTTGAGATCGGCGACAGCATCCACCTGTCCGGCGTGAAGCTGCCCGAGGGCGTGGTCTCCGCGCTGCACGGCGACGACACCCTCGCCACCATCGTGGCGCCCGCTGCCCTCGAGGCCGAGGAAGCCGCTGCCGCCGCGACCGCGTGAGCGGAACCGGGCCGGAGTTGACGCATGCTCCTCCTCGTGGGGCTCGGCAATCCCGGCCCAAAATATGCCGGCAACCGGCATAATATCGGCTTCATGGCGGTGGACGCGATTGTCCGCCGCCATCGCTTCTCCGCCTGGCGCCGGCGCTTCCAGGGCGCGGCCTGCGAGGGTGAGATGGGCGGCGAGAAGGCCATTGCCCTCCTGCCCGAGACCTTCATGAACGAGAGCGGGCGCGCCGTGGCCGAGGCCATGCGCTTCTACAAGATCCCCCTCGACAAGGTCATTGTCTTCCATGACGAGCTGGACCTGCCCCCCGCCAAGGTGCGGGTGAAGAAGGGCGGCGGCAATGCCGGCCATAACGGCCTGAAATCCATCACGGCGCTCTGCGGCAACGAGTATTGGCGCGTGCGGCTCGGCATCGGCCATCCCGGCGACAAGGCGCTGGTGCATGCCTATGTGCTGAACGACTTCGGCAAGGCCGAGCGGCCGTGGGTGGAGGCGGTGTGCACCGCCAGCGCCGATTTTGCCGACCAGTTCGCCGCCGGCAAGCCCGAGGAATTCCAGAACCGTGCCCACCTTTACCTCGAAGCCCAGGGCTTCGGCGGGCAGACGGTGCTGGGCGCGAAGGACTGAGTGCGGCGCCGCGCCTCGCGCGCCCACATGCTTTTTCCCCATCCCCCTGTCCCGTCGCTGCTTGCGATGTGATAGGGAGCCCCCAACCCGCCGCCGCATCGCTTCCGGTCCCCCATCGGAGCCGCGCGCCGGCCTCCTGTCCTTGAGAGATTGCAGAGCATGGGCTTCAAATGCGGCATCGTCGGCCTGCCGAACGTGGGCAAGTCGACGCTCTTCAACGCCCTTACCCAGACCGCGGCGGCGCAGGCGGCCAATTATCCCTTCTGCACCATCGAGCCCAATGTGGGCGAGGTGGCGGTGCCCGATCCGCGCCTGGACACGCTGGCCGCCATTGCCGGCTCGGGCCAGATCATCCCCACCCGCCTCACCTTCGTGGACATTGCCGGCCTGGTGCGTGGCGCCTCCCGGGGCGAAGGCCTGGGCAACCAGTTCCTGGCCAATATCCGCGAATGCGACGCCATCGCCCACGTGGTGCGCTGCTTCGAGGACGGTGACGTGACCCATGTGGAGGGCAAGATCTCTCCGGTGGACGATATCGAGACCATCGAGACCGAGCTGATGCTCGCCGACCTGGACAGCCTGGAAAAGCGCGCCACCGCGCTGGAAAAGAAGGCCAAGGGCGGCGACAAGGAAGCCAAGGAAAGCCTCGACCTCATGCAGCGCGCCTTGGTGCTGCTGCGCGAGGGCAAGCCCGCGCGCCTCGTGGAGCGCAAGCCCGAGGAAGAGCGCGCCTTCGGCATGCTGGGCCTGATGACCGCCAAGCCCGTGCTCTATGTGTGCAACGTGGAAGAGGCCTCGGCGCACGACGGCAATTCGCTGTCCGCCGCCGTCTTCGCCCGCGCGGCCGCCGAGGGCGCCAAGGCGGTGGTGGTGTCCGCCAAGATCGAGAGCGAGATTGCGGTCCTGCCTCCCGACGACCAGAAGGACTATCTGGACGCCATCGGCCTTGAGGAGCCTGGCCTCAACCGCGTCATCCGCGCCGGCTATGACCTCCTGCACCTCGTCACCTATTTCACCGTCGGCCCCAAGGAAGCCCGCGCCTGGACCATCACCCGGGGCACCCGGGCGCCGGCGGCGGCGGGGGTGATCCACTCGGATTTCGAGAAGGGCTTCATCCGCGCCGAGACCATCGCCTTCCAGGACTATGTGCAGAACAAGGGGGAGGCCGGCGCGCGCGAGGCGGGGCGGCTGCGGCTCGAAGGCAAGGACTATGTGGTCCAGGACGGCGACGTCCTGCACTTCCGGTTCGCCAACTGAGCCGCGCCTCGACACCGTGACGCCTTGACCGGCCCCCCGGCTTCCTCCCCAATGACGCAAGGGAGAAACCGGGAGGCCCATTTGCCCGACATTTATTGGGAAGACCTTGTGGAGGGCGACGTTAAGACGTCCGCCCCCACCATCGTCACCCGCGAAGAAATCCTTGAATTCGCGCGGGAATACGACCCGCAGCCCATGCATCTGGACGACGCCGCCGGAAAGGCGTCCATGCTGGGCGGCCTCGCCGCCTCCGGCTGGCACACCTGCGCCATCATGATGCGGCTCCTGTTCGACAGCTTCCTGTGCCGCGCCGCCGGTCTCGGCTCTCCGGGCATCGAAGCAACGCGCTGGCGCGAGCCGGTCTTCCCCAATGACGAGGTGCATCTGCGCCGCACTGTCACCGACAGCCGCACCTCCAAGAGCCGCCCGGACATGGGCCTCGTAACGTTCAAGCTGGAACTGGTGAAGGCCAAGGGCGGGGTCGCCTGCGAGCAAACCTGCGTGGTCCTGTTCGCCCGCCGCAACCCGGGAGCACGCCTCGCATGAAATTCCTCGACGAGATCGAAATCGGCGAGCGGCAGGAGCTTGGATCCTATCGGTTCGAGCAGGACGATATTCTGGCCTTCGCCCGAAAATATGATCCCCAGTCCTTCCATGTGGACCCCGAGGCGGCCGAACGCACCCATTTCGGCGCCCTGGTGGCCTCTGGCTGGCAGACGGCAGCGGTGTGGATGAAGCTGTTCGTCGCCTTCAACGAGCGCCACGTTGCCGAGCGCGTCGCCAACGGGCAGCCGGTGCCGGTACTCGGCCCCTCCCCCGGCTTTCGCAAGATGCGCTGGCTGAAGCCGGTCTATGCGGGCGACACCCTCACCTATTCCACCGAGGCGCGAGAGAAGGCGGTATCGAAATCCCGCCCGAGCTTCGGTCTGCTGACCGCCTATAATAGCGCGGTCAATCAGGACGGCGCGCTGGTGTTTGATTTCGAGAGCATGGTCTTCCTCCAGCGCCAGCCCGGCTGACCCCTGCCATGGGGCGCCCTCCTCAAAGAGCGGCCCATGGCCCCCGCGCAGCTTGCCGCCAGGGGACTTGGCTGCTAAGAGCGCCCGTCCGCGCATGGGTGCGGGCATTCCTTGGAATTTACAGACAGGACGGTCATCATGGCGATCGAGCGCACCTTCTCGATCATCAAACCCGACGCGACGCGTCGCAACCTTACCGGCGCGATCAATGCGGTGATCGAAAAGGCCGGCCTCCGGATCGTGGCGCAGAAGCGCGTGCTGATGACGCAGGCCCAGGCCGAGACCTTCTACGGCGTGCACCGCGAGCGTCCCTTCTTCAAGGACCTCGTGTCCTTCATGACCTCCGGTCCGGTGGTGGTGCAGGTCCTCGAGGGTGAGGACGCGGTCGCCAAGTATCGCGAAGTCATGGGCGCCACCAACCCGGCCAATGCGGCCGAAGGCACCATCCGCAAGCTGTTCGCGGAATCCATCGAGGCCAATTCCGCCCACGGTTCCGACAGCGTCGAGAACGCGCAGGTGGAGATCGCCCAGTTCTTCGCCGGCAACGAGATCGTCGGCTGAACGCAACGGCGGGCGCGCCCCTCACCGGGCCGGCCGCCGCTCAGGCGCCGCGTCCGGGATGGGGATCCTTCCCGGCACGCGGCGGTTCCTGTCTTGAGATGGGATGATACGCCCGGCCGATACCGGGGCGACACGCCCCTGAAGGCATCCGGTGCGGCGCCGGGCGACCATTTCCGCAGCCCCCCGTGATGCAGACGACCTTGCTGTATTCAAAGACGGCGTCGCGTTCGCCCACCAGGTGGCCGGACCGGGACAGACCTTTTTACTTCAGCGATTGCACCGCATCATCTTTTGGCGCGGCGCGGTGACCGGTTTTGGTTGAGACGCTCCGGGACGTCGATTAGCTTCCCCTCGGGCATGCATAATACGGCGCACCAGAAGCACCAGACGCAAGACGCCCTCAGGACTCGCGGATCAAGGATGGGGAATGATGTCAATTGACTCTCCGGCGCTGTGGCTGGCGCTGCTTCAGATCATCTGGATCAACATATTGCTGTCGGGCGACAATGCGGTGGTCATCGCCATGGCCTGCCGCCAGCTTCCGGACCGTGCCCGCAAATGGGGCATCGTCATGGGCGCGGGCGTCGCCGTCGGGCTGCGCATCCTCTTCACCGGCATCGTCGCCACGCTGCTGGCCCTGCCCTGGCTGAAGCTGGTGGGCTCGCTTGCCCTCATGTGGATCGCCGTGGACCTGGCGCTTCCGAACGAGGATGGCGATGATCACGTCCAGGCTAGCGACAGCCTGTGGAAGGCGGTCGGCACCGTGGCGGTGGCGGACATCGTCATGAGCCTCGACAATGTGGTGGCGGTAGCCGCCGTCGCCAATGGCAGCTGGCTGCTGCTGGGCCTCGGCCTGGCCATCTCCATTCCGCTGATCGTGGCCGGGAGTTCGCTGGTGATGGCGGTGCTGGACCGCTTCCCCCTGCTGGTGTGGGCAGGCGCGGCCCTCCTCGGCTGGGTGGCCGGCGAAATGCTGGTCTCCGACGCCGCGGTGGTGGACCTGATGGGCGGGCTTGAGATGGCCGAGCACTGGGCCTATCCGGCTGCCGCCATCTGCGCCCTGCTGGTGGTCGGCACGTCCTACACCGTCGGGCGCATGCGCAAGGCCAAGGCCGAACAGGCCTGACCCAAAAACCACAAAAGGGGGCATGCCCAGCCCCCTTTTTCTTTACCCCCATCATTACGCAAGGTAATACGTAAGGGCAGTCAAAGTATTCCCTTACGTCAATATCAAACCACCCTGAGGTCGTCGACACGCTCCGCCTTCCCCCGGAGCCACGTCACACGAGGACATAGCATGGACTTCAGCTCTCCCACCTTCTGGCTCTCATTGCTCCAGATCATCTGGATCGACCTGCTGCTCTCCGGCGACAATGCGGTGGTGATCGCGCTCGCCTGCCGCTCCCTGCCCGCGAAGCAGCGGCGGTGGGGCATCCTGCTCGGCGCCGGCGCGGCGGTTGGCCTGCGCATCATTTTTGCCCTCGTGGTGTCCTACCTGCTGGGCGTTCCCTTCTTGAAGGTGGTCGGCGGCCTGCTGCTGCTGTGGATCGCCGTCAAGCTCGTGACCGACAGCGAGGGCGATGCCCATGAGGTGGAAGCCTCCGACAGCCTGTGGAAGGCGGTGCGCACCATCGCCATCGCCGACGCCGTCATGAGCCTCGACAATGTGGTGGCCATCGCGGCAGCCTCGCGCGGCCATCCCGAGCTGTTCATCTTCGGCCTTCTGCTGACCATCCCGCTGATCATTGCCGGCTCGCAGCTGGTGATGGCCCTCCTGACCCGCTTCCCCATTCTGGTGTGGGCCGGCGCGGCGCTGCTGGGCTGGATTGCCGGCGAGATGCTGGTTTCGGACGTGATGTCCCTGCAGTGGCTCCAGGGCTTCGATCCGACCTGGGTCAAGGCGGATGCAGAGGCGCCCACGGGAGTCAAGCCGGCCGACCTGCCCCACTATCTGGCGAGCACCATCGGCGCCATCGTGGTGGTGACCATCGGCTATGTGCTGCGGTCCCGGCACCGGGCGCAGGCCGCCTGATCTGGCGTCCCGACATCCCCGCGCCGGACCGGCGCGGGGATGCTATAAAGGCGCGAAGGAGTTGCTTCGCGCATGACGTCCCACGTTTCCCCCGGCGCGGTCTCCGGCCGCGCCCTCCGTCCCTCGGTCTGCCCTCATGATTGCCCCTCCACCTGCGCTCTCGAAGTGGAGGTGCTGGAGGACGGCCGGATCGGCCGCGTGCGGGGCGCCGCCGACAATTCCTACACGGCGGGCGTGATCTGCGCGAAAGTGGCCCGCTATGCCGAGCGCGCCCATCATCCCGACCGCCTGCTCAGCCCGCTGCGCCGCACCGGCCCCAAGGGCTCCACCCAGTTCACACCCATCTCCTGGGACGAGGCGCTCGACCGCATCGCGCAGGGCCTGACGGCCGCCGAGCGCGATTTCGGTGCCCAATCCGTGTGGCCCTATTTCTATGCCGGCACCATGGGGCTGGTGATGCGCGACGGCATCAATCGTCTGACCCATGCCAAGGGCTATTCCCGCTTCTTCTCCAGCATCTGCGTCAATCCCGCCTGGAGCGGTTACATGGCCGGCACCGGCCGGCTCGCGGGCGCCGACCCGCGCGAGATCGGCCGCTCGGACCTGGTGGTGATCTGGGGCACCAATGCGGTTGCGACCCAGGTCAATGTGATGACCCACGCCATCCGCGCCCGCAAGGAACGCGGCGCCAAGATCGCGGTGGTAGACGTCTATCGCACCGCCACAATGGAGCAGGCGGACCTGCCCTTGCTGCTGCGCCCCGGCACCGATGGGGCGCTGGCCTGCGCAGTCATGCACATCCTGTTCCGCGACGGGCGGGCCGACCGGACATATCTGGAGCGCTATGCCCGCGACGCGCAGGCGCTGGAAGCGCACCTGAAGACCCGCGACCCCGCCTGGGCCGCCGCCATCACCGGCCTGTCGGTGGAGGAGATCGAGGCCTTCGCCGCCCTGGTGGGGGCGACGCCGCGCGCCTATTTTCGCATTGGCTATGGCCTCTCCCGCAGCCGCAACGGCGCGGTCAACATGCACGCCATCGCCTCCATCCCCGTGGTAAGCGGGGCCTGGCAGCATGAGGGGGGCGGGGCCTTCCATTCCAACACCGGGATCTATCGGCTGAAGAAGACCCTGATCGAGGGGCTCGACCGTCTGGATCCCGCCGTGCGCCAGCTCGACCAGTCCCGCATAGGCGCCATTTTGAACGGCGACCCGGAGGTGCTGTCCGGCGGCCCGCCGGTGAAGGCGCTGCTGATCCAGAACACCAATCCCATGAGCGTTGCCCCCGAGCAGGAGCGGGTGAAGCGCGGGTTCGCCCGGGACGACCTGTTCGTGGCCGTGCACGAGCATTTCCTCACCGAGACCGCCCGGCAGGCGGACATCGTGCTGCCCGCCACCATGTTCACCGAGCATGATGACCTTTACCAGAGCGGTGGCCACCAGCACATTCTGCTCGGCCCGAAGCTTGTGGAGCCGCCGGGCGAATGCCGCTCCAACCACGATGTCATCGCGGCGCTGGCCGCGCGGCTGGACGCCGAGCATCCCGGCTTTGCCATGACGCCGCGCGAGATCATCGACTGGACCCTGCGGGAGTCCGGGCGCGGCGACCTGGATGGCCTGGAGGCCGCGCGCTTCCTCGACGTGCAGCCGGACTTCGAGACCGCGCATTATCTGAAGGGCTTCGGCCATCGGGACGGGCGCTTCCACCTGAAGCCGGATTGGACCAAGGTGCCCTTCCCCGCCCCCGGCCGGTTCGGACCCTACGACCAGATGCCCGAACTGCCGGACCATTGGGCGGTGATCGAGGAGGCGACGCCTGAGCATCCCTTCCGCTTGGTGACGGCGCCGGCCCGCAATTTTCTCAATTCCACCTTCAACCAGACCCCCACCTCGCAGAAGCGGGAGGGGGGCCCGAGCCTTCTCATTCACCCGGAGGATGCCGCCACGCTCGAAATCGCCCAAGGCGACCGGGTGGAGGTGTCCAATCCCCGGGGGTGCGTGGAATTGGAGGCGCGGCTGTTTGACGGGCTGCGGCGCGGCGTGGTGGTGGCCGAGCAGATCCACCCCAACGGCGCCCATGCGGGCGGGCGGGGTATCAATACGCTCACCGGCGCGGACCCGGTGGCGCCGGTGGGCGGCGCCGCCTTCCACGACAATCGCGTGCGCCTGCGCAAGATCGCGGCGGAGGCGATCCCGGCGTGACCCGCCGGTACGCGTTCAGATTTCGGGAGAGATGAGCACCTGGCGGGGCGCGGTGACATCGGCCACGATGACGCGCTCTTCTTCCACGGTTAGCCGACCGCTGGCGAGCAAAGCCAGGCCTGCGGGATAGATGACGTGCTCCTGCTCCAGCACGCGGGCGGCGAGGCTGTCGGGCGTGTCGCCCTGCTGCACCGGCACCACCGCCTGGAGCACGATCGGCCCCTCGTCCATTTCCGCGCGCACCAGATGGACCGTGCAGCCATGGAACCGCACACCGGCGGCCAAAGCGCGCTCGTGGGTGTCCAGGCCCTTGAAGCTCGGCAGCAAGGAGGGATGCACATTGATCATGCGATCCCGCCAGCGCTGCACCAGCCAAGGGGTCAGCAGGCGCATGAAGCCGGCGAGGCAGATGATCTCGATGCCCTCAATGCGCAGATTGGCGTCAAGCGCCGCATCGAAGGCGATGCGGTCCTTATAGTCCTTGTGGCTGAGCACCATCGTCCGAATACCGGCGGCGGCCGCGATCTCAAGGCCGGCGGCATCGGCGCGGTTGGACACAACGAGGCTGATCTCGGCCGGATAATCCGGCGCCTGCGCCGCCTTCAGCAGCGCGGCCATGTTGGAGCCACGCCCGGAAATGAGGATGGCTGTGCGCTTCTTCTGCATCTTGTCTCCGGATCAGGCCTGAAGGCCCAGTTCCCCCTCATAGACCACGCGGGCATCGCCTTCGCCGGACACGATGGTGCCGAGCTCGAACACCGTCTCGCCAGCCGCCGTGAAGGCGCTGGAGACCCGCGCCACCGCCGCCTGAGGCACCACCACGGCCATGCCGATCCCGCAATTGAAGGCGCGCAGCATCTCCATCGGGTCGACTCCGCCCGTCGCGGCCAGCCACTTGAACACCGGCGGCACTTCGAGCTTGGACAGGTCGATGCGGGCAATGGTGCGCTTGGGCAGGACGCGCGGCAGGTTCTCGGTGATGCCGCCGCCGGTGATGTGGGCGAGCGCCTTCACCGCGCCGGTGCCGCGCACCACATGCAACACGCTCTTCACATAAAGCCGGGTGGGGGTGAGCAGCGCCGCGCCGAGCGTCTGGCCGGGCGCGAAGGGCGCCGGATCGCTCCAGGCGAGGCCCGAGCGCTCGGCGATGCGGCGCACCAGCGAATAGCCGTTGGAATGGACGCCCGCCGAGGCAAGGCCGAGGATCGTGTCACCGGGGGCCACGTCGGGGCGGGGCAGCAGGGCATTGCGCTCCACCGCGCCCACAGCGAAGCCCGCCAGGTCATAGTCGCCATCGCGATACATGCCCGGCATTTCCGCCGTCTCGCCGCCGATCAGGGCGCAGCCGGATTCCCGGCAGGCGCGGGCGACGCCAGCCACGATCTGCGCCCCCACTTCCGGGGAGAGCCGGCCGGTGGCGAAATAGTCCAGGAACATGAGGGGCTCGGCGCCCTGCACCACCAGGTCATTGACGCACATGGCCACCAGGTCGACGCCGATGGTGTCGTGGCAGCCGGTCTCGATGGCGATCTTCAGCTTGGTGCCGACGCCGTCCGTGGTGGCAATGAGCAGGGGATCGGTAAAGCCCGCGCGGCGCAGGTCGAACACCCCGCCGAAGCCGCCAATGTCCGCGTCCGCGCCCGGGCGGGCGGTCGCCTTCACCAGCGGCTTGATGAGATCCACGAGCCGGTTGCCGGCATCGATGTCGACGCCCGCGTCACGATAGTTGAGACCGTCCTGAGCCATGTCATCCTCGCACTGTCAGCGGGGCTTAGCCGCGAACCGCATCGGAGGCAAGGCATGGCAGGGTTTCACACCGCGCCGCCCCCTCTTCTCATGCTCCTGCGCGCGCGCCGGGCGTGCCCGTGACGAGCCGCGCGGGAGGCGAAAGGCCGGGCCGGCAGCTCTCCACCAACCGCGCAAACGCCTCCACGTCCCCGGTGAAGGGCAAGGTGCGCCGCCACACGAGGCCGATGGTGCGATAGGGCTGGGGATCGGGAAAGCGCAGAAGATGCACCCGGGGAATATGGCCGCCCTCGCTGGTGACGTACATTTCCGGCAGCAAGGTCACGCCCTGCTGGTTGGCCACCAATTGCACCAGCGTGGACAGGCTGGTGGCGCCGAACCGGCGCAGGCGCCGCTGGTCCATGGTGCCGCACACCTGGAGCGCCTGGTCCCGGAAGCAGTGGCCGTCCTCCAGCAGCAGCAGATCCTCGGGGGCCAGTTGGTCCGGCGAGGCGAGGCCGCCGAGCGGACGGGCGCCGGCCTCCGGAACGGCCAGGAGAAAGGCGTCGTCGAACAAGGCGAGGCTCGCCAGCGCCGGATCTTCCACCGGCAGGGACAAGATGACGAGGTCGAGGCTGCCCGTGGACAGTTCCGCCAGCAATTGCTCGGTCTGGGTTTCCCGCAGCGCCAGCTCCAGCCCAGGATAAAGGCGCCCAACCTCCGGCAACAGGCGCGGCAGCAGATAGGGCGCCACCGAGGGGATGACGCCGAGCCGCAGTCGCCCCTCCAGCAGGCACCCCCGCGCGCGGACGGAGCGTTCGAGATCGGCCAGCGCGGCCAGCACACCCCGCGCCCGTTCGGCCGCCTCCTCTCCCGCCGCAGTGAGGCGCACGCCCGTGCGGCCGCGCTCCACAAGTTCGACGGCGAGATAGGTCTCCATGTCACGGATCTGCATGGACAAGGCCGGCTGGGTGACGGCGCATTCCTCGGCGGCGCGGCCGAAATGCAGGTGCCGGGCGAGGGCTTCGAAGTAGCGGAGCTGGCGGGTCGAGAGCATATGATAAATAAATCTTATCATAGAGCGGGTGTAAACTGATTTGTGCTGATCCCCCTTCAGACCCACAGTGTGCCCCGACACGGAACTCTGCCGCCATCTGGCGGCGCGAAGAAGGGATGTCCCAATGACCAAGCCGACTTTGACCACCACGGCCGGCGCACCTGTCGGCGACAACCAGAATTCCCTGACCGCGGGCGCCCGCGGCCCGGTTCTGCTGCAGGACTACCAACTGGTGGAAAAGCTCGCCCACCAGAACCGCGAGCGCATCCCCGAGCGCGTGGTTCACGCCAAGGGCTGGGGGGCCTATGGCACCCTCACCATCACCAACGACATCTCCCGCTACACCAAAGCGAAGCTGTTCTCGCATGTGGGCAAGAAGACAGACCTCATCCTGCGCTTCTCGACCGTGGCCGGCGAGCTCGGCGCGGCGGACGCCGAGCGCGACGTGCGCGGCTTCGCCCTGAAATTCTATACCGAGGAAGGCAATTGGGACCTGGTTGGCAACAACACGCCCGTCTTCTTCGTGCGCGACCCCTACAAGTTCCCGGACTTCATCCACACGCAGAAGCGACACCCCAAGACCAATCTGCGCTCCCCCACCGCCATGTGGGACTTCTGGTCGCTCTCGCCTGAGAGCCTCCACCAAGTGACCATCCTGTTCTCGGACCGCGGCCTGCCCACCGACGTGCGGCACATGAACGGCTACGGCTCACACACCTTCTCCTTCATCAATGCGGAGGGTGAGCGCTTCTGGGTGAAGTTCCACTTCAAGACGCTCCAGGGCCACCGCCACTGGACCAATGCGCAGGCCTCCGAGGTGGTGGGCCGCACCCGTGAGTCCACCCAGGAAGACCTGTTCTCGTCCATCGAGAAGGGCGACTTCCCCAAGTGGAAGATGCAGGTGCAGATCATGCCGGAGACGGATGCGGAGAAGACCTCCTACAATCCGTTCGATCTCACCAAGGTGTGGCCGCACGGCGAATATCCGCCGATCGACGTGGGCATCCTGGAGCTGAATCGAAACCCGGAGAACTATTTCAACGAGGTCGAGCAGCTCGCCTTCTCGCCCTCCAACATCGTGCCCGGCATCGGCTTCTCGCCGGACAAGATGCTCCAGGGCCGCATCTTCTCCTATGCGGACGCCCACCGCTATCGCCTCGGCACCCATTATGAGCACCTGCCGGTGAATGCCGCCCGCTGCCCCGTCCACCACTACCACAAGGACGGTGCCATGCGGTTCTTCCCGCAATTGACGGGCAATACGGACGCCTATTACGAGCCCAACTCGTTCAACGGCGCCGTCGAGAACCCGGCTTATCTGGAGCCCCCGCTCAAGATCTCCGGCGACGCGGAGCGCTACAGCCACCGTGTGGGCAATGACGATTATTCCCAGCCCCGCGCCTTGTTCGAGCTGTTCGATGCCGGTCAGCGCCAGCGCCTGTTCCTCAACCTGGCGGAAGCCATGTTCGGCGTGCCGGACGCCATCATCGAGCGCCAGCTCGGCCATTTCGAGAAGGTGCATCCCGAATATGGCGCGGGCGTGCGCGCCGCCTTGGCGGAGATGACGCGGAGCAAGGCGTCGGAGACCGCCCAGCAGCAGAAGATGCCGCAGGGGACCCAGGCCGCCGAGTGATCGGCCGTCTGACAACGGACGCGGGCGCGCCGCGCCCGTTGTCAGGCCGGAAAGACGTTTCATTACAAAATATTATCTCGCGAGACCTTGGCCTTGGCAGCTATAAGCTCTCCTCTTCGGAGGGAGCCATGTTCCATCGTCAGGTGCTGCACGCCGTCATCCTTCTGGTCGCCACAGCCTTGCCGCTCGCCGCGCGGGCGCAGGAGGCGGGACAGCCTCCAACCCAGACCGGTGCAGCCGCCACGGTGGCAAAGCCGGCCTGGCCTCGCAGCCTCCGCATCGGCAGTGATACGCTCAAGCTCTATCCGCCGACGGCTGACGCCTTTGCGGATGACCGGCTCTCCGGCACCATGGCGTTCGCCCTTGGGCCGACATCGGGCGCCCCCAGCTACGGGCGCGCCGCCTTCACCGCCCGAGCGCGGATGGATGCTGTGACCGGACAGGTGCGGATCTGGCGCATCCGAATGGCCGACGTCGAGATTCCCCTGGCACCGGATCGTGCCGACGCGGTGCGCCGCATGCTGGAGCGGCATTGGCGGGATCGTGGCCTGCGGCTACCGGCCGCCTTGGTTGCGGCCGACATCGCCCATGCCAATGCCCCGGCCGCGGCGGTGAATACCACCCCGCCGACCATCGTCTTCGCCGAGGGCCCCACCCTCCTGGTGCCGGTGGCCGGCGCCCCGGACTGGCGCGGCATCGAGAGTGTCGCAGGCTTCCAACGCGCCATCAACACCCAGGCCCTGTTGCTGAAGGATGTGGACCAGGCGCTCCACCTGCAGGCCGCCGGCACCTGGTACGAAGCTGCGAGCCTTGCCGGCCCGTGGGTGCCCAGTGCCCAAGTGCCACCGGACGTGCTGTCCGCCGCCACCGTGGCCCGCGCCCAGCAGCCGGCGGACCCGCTTCTTCCGCCATCGGGCCAGGCACCCGCCAGCGCCCCCGCCATCCTGGTTGCGACCAGCCCGACCGAACTCATCCAGTCCGACGGCCCGCCAAAGACAGGCCCGGTGGCGGGCACGCAATTGGCCACCTGGGACAATGCGGACCACGCCGTCTTCGTCACCCCGGGCAAGTCTGCAGTCTATGTGCTCATTTCCGGACGCTGGTTCACGGCGCCGTCGACCGGTGGGCCGTGGACCTATGTGGCCCCGGACGCGCTGCCGGCGGATTTCGCGCGTATCTCTCCGACCGATCCCAAGGCGAACGTTTTGATCTCCGTGGCGGGCACCCCGCAGGCCCTCAACGCTGCCATCGCCGCCAGCCTGCCGCAGACGGCCACCGTGCCGCTCGCTGCGACCACGACGGTGAGCTATGAGGGCGCCCCCCGCTTCGTGCCCATCCCCGGCACGCAACTCGCTTATGCCGAGAACACGGCGAGCCCAGTGATCCGCGTGGCCCCCGGCCAAGTCTACAGCGTCTCCAACGGCGTCTGGTTCTCCGCCGCTGCACCTGAGGGGCCGTGGCAGGTCGCCACCCGCGTGCCAGAGGCCATCTATGCCATCCCGCCGGCCTCACCGGTGCATTATGTGACCGGCGTCCGGATCTATGGCACGACCGACGGCGCGGTCCTGACCGGCTACACCCCGGCCTATATGGGCGTGCTGCGCGGCCCCGGAGGCACCCTCGTCTATGGGTCCGGCTACAGCACCCCCGGCTATGCGGGGGCGCGCTGGATCGCACCGCCCGTCACCTACGGCGTCGGTGCCGGTTTCGCTCTCGGTCCGCGCGGCTTCGGCTATGGATTCTCCCCCGGCTGGTCCTGGGGCCCCGGCCTGCCCCCCGCCTGGGGGCCCTATGCGGGCGCCACCCCCTATGGGCGCGGCTGGGGCTTCGCCGATGTGGGCGCGGTCAACATCTATGGCCGCTGGGGCGGGGGCATAGCAGTCGGCGGCGGCTGGGACGGCGGCATTGGCGTGTCGGCCTGGAGCCATGGCGCCTGGGGCGGCGTGGGAGTGGGGATCGGCGGCGCCGGCCTCGGGTTCGGCGGCTTCAGCGCCTATGGCGGACGGTACATGTCGGACAACGTGAACATCCACGTGAACTCCACCACCATCAACAACCACACCACCATCAACAAGAATGGCGGGAACCGCCCCGACCCGCACCCTGCCCCTCGGCCCACCCCGCACCCCGATCCTCATCCGAACCCCGCCCATACTCCCAAGGGCGGCGGACAAGACGGCCATAAGGGCCAGCCCGACATTCACCAGGGGCCGGGACCGGCCGAGCCGAGCAAGGACGGCACCTCCGGACGCGGCAGCACGCCGGCTGAGCACGGCCCGGCCAGCGCTCCGCAAAACGAGGGACAACGCGGCGACAAGGGCCAGCCCGACACCCACCAGGGGCCGGGACCGGCCGAGCCGAGCAAGGACGGCACATCCGGACGCGGCAGCACGCCGGCTGAGCACGGCCCGGCCAGCGCTCCGCAAAACGAGGGACAACGCGGCGACAAGGGCCAGCCCGACACCCACCAGGGGCCGGGACCGGCCGAGCCGAGCAAGGACGGCGCCTCCGGACGCGGCAGCACGCCGGCTGAGCACGGCCCGGCCAGCGCTCCGCAAAATGGGGGACAGGGCGGCGACAAGAGCCCATCGGACCCGGGAAAAGAGGCGCGCCCCTCCCCTCAAGACGGCACCCGCACCCATATTGATGCCGGAGGCGAGAGCAAGGGCGGCTCCACGGCCGACCGACCGGATGACGCTTCGGCCCGCTCCCCCGACCGGGGCGACACGGAACGCGCGAATGGGGATCGGTCCCCAGATCGTGGAGACGGCGATCGCTCCGATCGCGATCGGCGGGACCCGGATCATCGGGAGGACCGCGACCGGCACGGGGATGAGCATCGGGAGCATTCCGGACATCGCGGGGGCGGAGGCCATCACCACGCGCACCCGGAAGGCCATGAGCGTCGCTGACGTGCGCCAGCATCCGTCTGCGCCGCAGAATGTGATCGTACCGGCAGAGTGGCACACGCAGGATGGCGCCTTATGCGCACTGCGTTCACGGCGGCTTGGCCAAATAGTGATAGGGCATCTCCGCGCGCGGAGTGCTAAAGCTTCGCCTCGCGCGGGTTGCATGAAGGGAGAACAGAAATGGGTTCGGCTTCAACCGTGAGCCGGAGTGTCCTGGTGGCACTCACCGTGACCGGTCTGGTCCTGCCGCCGGTCGCCTATGCCCAGCAACAGCCGGCACCGTCGCAGAATGCGCCGATCGGAACGCCTGGCGTCGCCTGGCCGCGCGACTTCGACGTGGGCGACAACCGGCTCGAAATCTATCAGCCGCAGATCGACGGCCTTGAAGGCAACAAGATCACTGGCCGCTCGGCGATCGCGCTCGGCCCGAAGAACGGCTCGCCCACCTATGGCATGGTGGAATTCTCCGCCCTCGCCACCATCGACAAGGCCGCCGGCCTCGTCCATCTCAACACCATCACCATCACTAAGGTCGAGGTCCCCACCGCCCCCGACAAGGCTGGTGCGGTGAAGCAGGCGATTGAGCAGCGGCTGCCGAAGGAAGGGCTCACCACGCCCTTGAGCCAGCTCCAGGCGAGCTATGCGGTGAACCAGGAAATCGCCAAGCTGCAGACCCAGCCGGTGGACAACAGCCCGCCGCGCATTCTCTTCACCGACACGCTGACCATCCTCGTCCCCATCGCCGGCGAGCCCGTGCTGCGTGCCATTGAGGGCGTGCAGGGCTTCCAGCGTGTCATGAACACCCGGCCCCTGATGCTGCGCGACCAGGGAGGGGTCTATCACCTCCAGGCGGCGGGCGTCTGGTATGAGACCACGGCGTTGGATGGCACCTGGGTGGTGACCCCCAAACCCTCCTCCGCGCTCCAGGCGGCAGCCAAGGCCGCCGCCAAGACCGGCAATCCCGATCCGCTGCTCGGCCAGGACGGCAAGCCCATCAGCCCGCCGCCGGCCATCATGGTCTCCACGGTGCCGACGGAGCTCATCCAGACCAACGGCCAGCCCCAATTGCTGCCGGTCCAGGGCACGCAATTGCTGACCATGAGCAATGCGGACCATGCGGTGTTCATGGACCCGTCCAACAACGATTATTACGTGCTGATCTCGGGCCGCTGGTTCAAGGGCCGCGGGCTGCAGGGGCCGTGGGCCTTCGTGCCCCCGGACGCCCTGCCGGCGGACTTCAAGAACATCTCGCCCCATGACGCCAAGGCCAATGTCCTGGTGTCGGTGGCCGGCACGCCCGAGGCCAAGGAAGCGGCCATCGCCGCCACCATTCCCCAGACCTCCACGGTGAAGAAGTCCGCCACCGCCACGGTGAGCTATCAGGGTGCCCCGCAGTTCGTGCCTGTGGAAGGCACGCCGCTGAAGTATGCGGTCAACACCCCCCTCCCGGTGATCCAGGTCTCGCCCACCGCCTATTACATGGTGTCCAACGGCGTGTGGTTCGTGTCCGGCGCCCCCACGGGTCCCTGGCGGGTCGCCACCACCGTTCCGGCGGTCATCTACACCATCCCGGTGAGCTCGCCGGTCCATTATGTGACCTATGTGCGGGTCTATTCCGTGGAGCCGGACGTGGTCGTGGTGGGCTACACGCCCGGCTATATGGGCGTCATGGTCGCTCCGGGGGGCACCGTGGTCTATGGCACCGGCTATGCCTGCAACGGCTATGTGGGCGGCACCTGGTGGTATGGCTGCCCCACCACCTATGGCTATGGCGCCGGCTTCGCGCTGGGCGCCGCGGCGGGCTTCGGCTTCGGCTTCGCGGCCGGCTGGGCCTGGGGCGCGGCGGTCGGTCCCTATTGGGGTCCCTATTGGGGCGCCGGCCCCTATGGCGGCCACTGGGGCTATGTGAACGTCAACCAGACCAACATCTATGGCCGCTGGGGCGCCAATGCCACGGTGAACCATGCCTGGGGCACCACCTGGAACGGCACCAACTGGTCCACCCGCGCCTGGGACGGCACCACCGCCCGCGGCACGGACTTCGCCGGCCGCTCGGCCGCCGCGTTCAATCCCTACACCGGCAATTACGGCGCCGCCCGCGACAACACCCGGTACAATCCTTATACCGGCGCCCGTGGCACCTCGAACGCCAGCGTGACGGGCAATGCCTATACCGGCAATTTCGACGCCAACCGCTCGTCTGCCGGCTACAATCCCACCGCCGGCACGGCCCACGCCTCCTCCACCAGCGTCAGCCGTGAGAATGGCCAAGTGGACGTGGACAGCAAGGGCGTGGCCACCAACACCAAGACCGGCAATTCGGTCGCCTGGAACAATGGCAATGTCTACACGGACCACAATGGCAACGTGTACCAGCATTCCAATGACGGCTGGAGCCGTGCCACCAGCAATGGCTGGCAGTCGGTGGACCGCAACACGGACATGAGCCAGTTCAACCGCGAGAACCAGGCCCGCAGTTGGGGCAATTATGGCGGCGATCGCTTCGGCGGCGGAGACCGCTTCGGCGGGGGCGGCTTCGGCGGTGATCGCTTCGGCGGCGGCGGCTTCCGGCGCTGAGCGATTCCCATCGGTTTCGACACACGAACGGGCGCCGCGCGGCGCCCGTTTGCATTTGAGCTAGCCACAAAGGCTCAAAAAGCGAAATAGCCGGCCAGCGCGCCCGCCGCGATGAGCAGGATGGGGTTCACCTTGGAACTCACCAGCACGACGAACACCGCCACCATGATGCCGGCGCTCGCCCAGCCGGTGATGGCGCCCTTCGAGATGGAGATGGCACCCGCCAGCAAGAGGCCGATGGAGACCGGTGCCAGACCCCGCTGGATGGAATTGCGCCAGGGCCAGTGTTCCAGCCGCGTCCACATGCGCCCGACCCACAAGGTGAAGAGGCCCGTGGGAAGGAAGAAGGCCAGCACCACCACCAGCGCCCCGATGGGCCCGGCCACCCATTGGCCGATGCCCGCGATCATCATCATGTTCGGGCCGGGCGCCATCTGGCCGATGGAATAAAGATGGATGAGCTGCGGGAAGGTCATCCACTTCTCGTGGTCCACCACCAGCGTCTTCATCTCCGGAAAGGCGGCCATGCCGCCGCCCACCGTCAGGAGGGACAAATAGGCGAAGACGCCGATCAGCATGGGGATCTGGTTCATTTCGTCGCCTCCCCCTGCGGCCGCGCTGCGGGCCGGTACCAGACGATGGCCATGGCCCCCACCACGAACAGCACCAGCAGCACCGACTGGTGCAGCACGTTCACACCGATCACCGTCAGCGCCACGAAGATGAAGTCCATGAAGCGCCCGAGCGTCTTGCGCCCCAGCTGGAAGGTGACAGAGAGGACGAGCCCCACCGCCGCCGCCGAGGCGCCGTGCAGGATGGCTCCCACCGTGTTGCCGCTATGGCCTTGCGAGGCTGCATAGGCGGCGGCCGCCGCCATCATCATCAGCCCGCCCGGCAGGCAAATGGCCGCCAGTGCCACCGCTGCGCCGGCGGTGCCGCGCAGCCGGTCCCCCACCAGGATGGCCATGTTGGAGGCATTCAGGCCCGGCAAGGTCTGGCAGATGGACAAAAGCTCGACGAAAGTGACGTCGTCGATCCACCGGCGCCGGTTGACGAGACCGGTGCGCAGATAGGCCACCACACCGCCGCCGAAGCTGGTGGCGCCGATGATGAAGAAGCCCACGAAGATGTCGAGCAGCGACACCGAGCCGGGCGCCACGATGGGCGCCTCGGCCGGCGGGGCGCTGCCCGGGAGGGAGTGGGGCGCCTCACTCATGGCTTTGGGGCGGGTTGCCCTTCAGCCGGTAGACGGCGCCGGTCTTGGTGGTGCCGAGCGAGACCCAGTCCTGCGCCTCCGTCTGCAAGGCGCAGAAGAATTCATGGCTGCGCTCCAGCGCCTTGGTGCTCAGTTCGTCCCGCCGCAGGAAACGCACCTGGTAGGAGAATTCGCCCACCAGCTGGTGCTGGTCGCCACGGGTGCGCCAGACCGAGACATTGCAGGGTGCCAGCATCCCCTTGCCGAAATCCAGATTGCCGAGTTGCTGGAGCACCTCCTCCACCGCCGTGCGGTTGACGAGGGAGACATGCTTGCGCCCGCTGGTCAGCACGCTGCCGAGCGGCGGGAACACCTTCACCAGCGTCGACGCAGCGGAGGGATCGGCGACGCCGCGGGGACGGAAGGGGAATTCCACATTGTGGGAGTAGAGCGAGCGCACCCCGCCGATGTGGCCCTTCAGGGGGAGAAGCTCCTCCTTGAACTTGATGCGATAGCTGCCGGGGATTTGCGGCCGCACGTCAAGGGCAGCAGCCGTGTCCCGGTCGGGATGACGGAACTTGAACACGATTTCCGGTTCGCCCACCGGGAAGCCGTCTTCATAGACGATGCGCCGGCGCAGGATGAAATTGTTGTTGTAGAGCTTGAAGTCTTGCGTATCGAGGAACAGCACTTCGCGGATCTGAGGCCGGATGCCCCGCCCCGCCATGGGGTCGAAATCGACGCCATAGCGCTTGGCCACCTTGGCGACGATCTTGGCGAAGTCGAAGAAGCTCTGCACTGATGTGAAGCGCAGGCCCTGAAGGATGATCTTCGCCTCGATATAGTGCACATCATCGAGCGGGTGGCCGTCGGAATAAAACGCCGTCTCCTTCTCCTCCGCATCCAGCGGCTGGAACTCGGCCGGGGTCGCCAGCGGCGCCTCCGCCCCTTCGGCGTGCTTTTTCTTCTTGTGGCCCTTGCCGTGCTTGTCGTCCTTCATCACGCCCTCCCCGCCCGTACGCCCCGCTCGGCCCACGTCGCCGCCATCCCGATCCCCCTGTGGCGAGGCGATGGGATGGCGACCCGTGACGCTCGCGTGACAGACGAGCATATCCGCGAGAGCCTTGCAAAGGGTGCCTTGCGTCAGGCTGTGCAAGGTCCGGCGGTGCTATCGCAGTGGGTCAGCCGCGTCCCACCAGCGGCATCTTGGTGGCCATGACGGTCATGAACTGGACGTTGGCTTCCAGTGGCAAGCTGGCCATGTAGACCACAGCGTCCGCCACATGCACCGGATCGATCACCGGCTCGACGCGGATGGAGCCGTCCGCCTGGGGGACGCCGGCCTTCATCTTCTGCGCCATGTCGGTATCGGCATTGCCGATGTCGATCTGGCCGCAGGCGATGTCGTAGGCGCGCCCGTCCAGCGAGGTGGACTTGGTGAGACCGGTCATGGCGTGCTTGGTGGAGGTGTAGGGCGCGGAGAAGGGACGCGGGGCGGTGGCGGAGACGGAGCCGTTATTGATGATGCGGCCGCCGCGCGGGTCCTGGTCCTTCATGATGCGGAACGCTTCCTGCGTGCACAGGAAGGGGCCGGTCAGATTGGTGTCCACCACGGTGCGCCACTGCTCGTAGGTCAGTTCATGCACGGGCACGGGCGGCGCGCCGGTCCCAGCATTGTTGAACACCAGGTCGAGGCGGCCATAGGCCTCCTTCACGGCGGCAAACAGCGCCTTCACGGATGCGGGGTCGGTGACATCGGTGGGGAGCGCGAGGGACGGCGCACCGTTAAGGCTCGCCGCCGTCGCCTCCAGCGCCTCTCGGCGGCGACCGGCGAGAGCCACCGTCCAGCCCGCCTTGGCGAGCCCCTGGGCCACGGCGCGGCCGACGCCCGAGCCGGCTCCGGTAACGATGGCGATCCTGGACTGGGACATGGCGCATCTCCTCGCAGCGCCGCACCTCATCCGCGCGGCGCGGGGGGCGGCTTTGTTTGAACCTCGCCGGGCCAATGGCGGCACACGGACACGCGCGCCCGGTGCTTTGGCGCGGGCGCGCTCTAGGCTCTAGCGGAGATCGGATCGCGGGCGAAGGCCAAATCGCGGCGTCGGCGGCCTTTATCCACCAAGGCTCTAATCGTTTCGATCAGAACCTGCCCCTAGGGCGGCGGATCAATCCACCGCTCGGGCCGCAAGTGCCTCGAAATCGATATAGTGGCCCGCCCGGTCACGCTTGGAAGCCAGATAGCGGGTATTCTCCCGGGTCTTGCGACCCAGCACCCGCTCCTCAGACACCACGTTGAGGCCCGCGGACTTCAGGGCCGCGATCTTCACCGGATTGTTGGTGAACACCTCCACCGCACTCACGCCCAATTGGCGAAGCATCTCGGCGGCGAAGTCGAACCGGCGCTGGTCCAGGCCGAAGCCAAGGACGGCGTCGGCATCATAGGTGTCGAACCCGTCCGCCTGGAGCTTGTAGGCGCGCATCTTGTTGGCGATGCCGTTGCCGCGGCCTTCCTGGTCCAGATAGAGCAGGATGCCGCCCTCCCCTTCCGCCATGCGGCGGACGGTGTCGCGCAGCTGGTCGCCGCAATCGCACTTCAGGCTTCCGAACAGGTCGCCCGTCAGGCACGCAGAATGGAGGCGCACCGGCACGGGGCGGGAGAGATCGGGCCGGCCCACCACAATGGCCACCTGATCGCGCAGGCCTTCGCCGCCGCGGAACACGACGAACTCCGTCTCCGGCGCGCCTTCCAGCGGCACCGGCGCGCGGCCGACAATGCGCAGCGAGCGGGCCTGCCGCTCGCGATAGGACTTGATGTCGATATCCGACACCCGCAGCACGGACGGGAAGGCCGCAGCATCACAAGGCGCGATCACTGCCGCCGGCAGAAGCAGGGCGACGCCGAGCAGATCGAGAGCCGCAATGTCCACGGCATTGGCGTCGGCCACCGGCTCGTTGACCCGCGCTTCGAGCGAAAGCGCGAGATCCTCCACGCGCGCGGCAGCCATGCCAGACACCGGAACCGCACCTGCGCTGTCGCGATGGACGCCGAGACGGGCAAGGCGCGGCGCCGGCAAGGCGAGACGCAAGGCACCCGGTGCGATGGCGGAAAAGGCATTGGCGACCGGCGCCTCGAACGCCTCCGCGCCGATGGCCAGAGCCGAATGACCGCCGGCATAGACCAGCACCGGCCGTCCGGCGCGCACTTCGGCAATGGCCCGTTCGGCGGCCACCGCCGCGCCAGCAGAACCCTGACCGAGCAGATCGAGAACGGGGGGCCAATCTGGGAACATGGGAGCCTCGCGGGACGGGACTTGAGGATCAGACACCGTGACCACACGGTCCGGTTCCGTCATTCCCGCATTACGACGCCGGAGCGCCAGCGGATCATCCCCCGTCCGCAGGACCTGATCATCCCGCCCGGTGGCACGAACCTCGGATTGGTTTAAGGTCGGGCTCGTCACGGGCAAGCTCTTCACAGGGGACATGGGCGCCTCACACAACGCTTAACTTGTGGAGCGGGGCGCAATGTTCAAGCCCCCGCCTGATCCGGCCACCGCTTCGCGGGCGTAGCCACTGCGGCGATCGCTGGCGGAACCCCGCTCGCGCACGCCACTTTAACCGGGGACGGATGTATCCAGACCGGCAAAAGCCGGGCCCACCCCTCCCCGTTCCACAACCGCGCGCGCGGCCTGGAAGTTCCAGACGTCGCGCACCGCAAGGCCAGGGCCAAGCTGATGCAGGACTATGATCCGTTTTCGGATCCTTTTGCCAGTTCCGAGCGCGATGATCGCCCGGTCGTGATCGGACAGTTGGGCCAGTCGCTGGACGGGCGCATCGCCACGCCCTCGGGAGATTCCAAATATATCAGCGGCAGCCACGCGCTCGATCATCTGCACCGCCTGCGCGCCGCGTCCGACGCGGTTCTTGTGGGAGTCGGCACGGTGATGGCCGACGATCCGCTGCTGAATGTGCGGCGCGTGCCCGGCCGCAATCCGGCGCGGGTGATCCTCGATCCGTCGGGACGGGTGAACGTGGCCGCCAAGTGCCTTGCGGATGACGGCGCCCGCCGCATCCTGATCCGCCGCTCAGGATGCGCGCAGCCGGTCCCCGCCGGCATCGAGACTCTGGACCTGCCGACGGACCGGGACGGGGTGCTCGCCCCCGCCGAAGTGCTGGCGGCCCTGGCGGGCGCGGGACTGCGACGTATCCTGCTTGAAGGCGGACCGCGGACCCTGGCCGCCTTCGTGGATGCGGGCTGTATCGATCGCTTGCACGTGGTCGTGTCGCCGGTCATCCTCGGCTCCGGGCGCACGGGCCTTGACCTGCGCCCCATCGCCTCGTTGCGCGCGGCAATGCGTCCGCCCACCCACCTTACGGTTTTCCCGGACGGCGATGTGCTGTTCGACTGCGACCTGCGCCAATCGGGGCGGAGCAAGAACGGGAGCCGGTGAGGATCGCGGGACGTGACGGGCGAGACACCGGGTGCCGCGCGCCAAAGATCCAAGGCAGGGTCCGGTTCGTCCCTCATGGACCCACGCAATCAGGACGGCAGAGTATTAAGACCACTGAAGACAGGTGAACGCGATCCTGGAGACCAGAAGATGCACGCGCCCGTCACCCCCTACTCCGGTCCCGCCCGCTGGATCCACTGGCTCACCGCGCTGGCGATCCTCACCGTCATCCCCGCGGGCCTCGTGATGATGCGCCTGCCTTCGGGCCCGGCGCAGGACCAGTTGTTCGATCTGCACAAGTCGGTTGGCTTCCTCATCCTGTGCCTTGCGGTGCTGCGCGTGGCGGTGCGCCTCGCCTATGGCGCCCCGCCCCCGGTGCCGAACCGGCCGCGCTGGCAGCGGGCCACCTCCAATGCCGTGCACCATGCGCTCTATGGGCTGATCTTCGTGATGCCGCTGCTGGGCTGGGCGGGCTCGAATGCCTATGGCGCACCGGTCTCGGTGTTCGGCCTCTTCACGCTGCCGGACCTGGTGGCCAAGGACCAGGCGCTCTCCGACCGCCTGAACGGCGCCCACCAGGCGTTGGGCTATGTGACTGCGGGACTGGTAAGCCTGCACATCCTGGCCGGCCTCTGGCACGGCATCGTCCAACGCGATGGCGTGCTTTCGCGCATGATCCCAGCCCTCAGCCGCCGGGGATCCTGAAGCCGGACGGGATCGCCAGCAGGTCCAGATGCCCGATGACGCAGCCCGCCTGCGCGCGGGCCTCGGCCCATTGGCGGGTTTCCTCCCGCGAGACCATCCCCGCCTCGATGGCAGCACCTGCGGTGCCTTCGGCGAGCGCGGGAATGAGTGGGTCGCCGGCGGAAAGCCGCCAGGGGCTCGGCGCCAGGTCCACCTCATAGCCTGCGGCGCGGAAAGCGGACGCCAGCGCTTGGCTCGCGCCATTGCCAGCGGCGGGTCCGAAGCCCTTGTCACGACCCTGATGGGTACGGAACGCCGCGGCAATGGCCGCATCGAGCGGATGCGGCGGCGTCCATTCATCGGCCCCGTCGCAGGTCAGCACCGTGTAAAAGCACGCCCCGGCCTCTGCCACCTGATCGGCAAAGCGGCCGATCCAGTCCGCCGAAGCGAGGTCGAAGAAGGCGGACGCGGTGACGAGGTGAGGCGATCCAAGCCGGGCCAGATCCGGCTGGGCCGCAAGGTCGCCGGTCCGGCAGGCCACACGGATGCGCCGGCCGGCCTTGTGGAGCACAAGCCACTCCCCATCATCTTCCGCAAGCTCGGCCCAGGCTGAGAGCTCCGCACACGCCGCCCGCAACAGTCCCTCGTCATGATCGAGCAAAGTCCAGTCCTGGCGGGGACCCAGGTGCGCCGAAGTGGCGCGCAGGTTCGATCCCGTACCGGCGCCGAGGTCGGTGACGCGGACCGGATCGTGCGCCGCCATTGTATCCGCGAGGCGAGCCGCCAGAGCGCCATTGCGCGCCGCGCGATCCGCCGGTTCCCGCAGGGCGAGCCACTTCGCCGAAAAGCCACTCATGCCGCCACCCTTCCTGATGCGCGGGCCCGCGTCAGGGCGCCGGCAATGGCGCATGCGGTGTCAGGCCAGCCGGGCAACGCCTGGCCCGCCTGGAAAGCTGCGTCCGCGAGGGCTCGGCGGGCCGTGCGGTCCGCAATCAATGGGCGGAGCGCATGTGCGAGTGCCGTGGCATCGCCCGGCGGCACCTTCACGCCGGCACCGTCCGGCACCGTCTCCGCAGCCGCCCCGCCGGTGGTGCAGAGCAGGGGAAGGCCGCGCCGCAGGGCCTCGGCGAGCACCATGCCATAGCCTTCATAATGCGAGGGATGCACGAACAGGTCCGCACCCAGATAGGCAGCGTCCAGATCCTGCGGCGAGGAAGCTCCCTTCAGCTGGATGCGATCGCCAAGTCCAGCCTTGGCGATCGCGCCGCGCACCTGCGCCACATGCGCCGGGTCGAAATCGAGGCCGCCGATCACATCCAGCGACCAGGGCAGGTCATGGAGCGTGGAGAGGGCAGAGACGAGCGTCTCATAACCCTTGCGCGGGATCACCGAACCCACCGCCAGAAGCCGGGGCGGGTCGCCGTCAGCGGGCACGCGGGGCGCTGAGGCGGTGCCGGGCAGTGCCACGGTGAGGCGTGCCGGATCGACGCCATAATCGGCCACAAGCGTCCGGCCCGTGCCCGGGCTTGTGCAGACCACCTGGGTGCAGGTGGCGAGCACCGCCCGCTCATTGGCCGAGAAGCGCGCTTGCTGGCTTGCCGCGAGACCCGCCTCCAGCGCCAACGGATGGTGCACCAGGGCCACCTTGGCGTGGGGCAGGCCAGCCACCTCTGCAGGTGGCAGGGCACCAAGGGCAAGGCCGTCCATGAGCAGGACGTGATCGTGGGGGACCCCCTCCAGACGCTCCAGCGCCTGCCGGACCTGTTCCGGGGCGGGAAAAGGAAAGCCTGCCGGAAGCGGGAGCGCACTTATGGCCACGCCTGCATCCGGCAGCGCCGCAAGCACGGCCCGGTCATAGGCGTAGCCTCCCGTGGGTGTGGACAGATCCCCCGGGAAGGCCAGTACGGCGCGAAAACTCATATCACCTCGCCTTCATACCAGGCCCGGGCCACATGGGATTCATGCAGCGTCACCTTGAGCCGCGTGATCGCGGTCTCCCCCAGCGTGCCCGAGCGCACCGCATCGGCAACGCCATCGAAGATGTGGCGGCACAGCACCTCGGTTGTGCTGTTACGGCCGGCAAAGGCCGGCAGATCGTCCAGATTGCGATAGGCGAGCGGCGCCAGAACCCCCTTGAGCGCCTCGTGGGCCAGACCGATGTCCACCACGATGCCGTCGGCGGTGAGATCCGACGCCAGGAAGGCGACGTCCACAACGAAGGTGGCACCGTGAAGACCCTGAGCCGGTCCGAAGACTGCGCCCTTGAAACTGTGAGCCACCATGATGTGGTCACGCACTTCCACTGCAAACATGCCGTCCTCCGCTCAACGCTCAATACCGGATCACGGTGGCCACCGCGTCCGGGGCGCCATCGAGAATGGCTTCCATACGTTCGGGCAGCTGGCTGAAGTTCACCTCATGGGTGATGAGCGCGTCCAGGCGGTCATCGGCGAGGAGGTCCAAGGCTTTGGCGAGGCGCCGCCGCCGGCTCCAGCGGGCGCGGCGCTCCAGGGGAACGGCGCCGACCTGGGAGGAGACCACGCGCAGGCGCTTGGCGTGGAACGCCCCACCCAATCTCACGGTCACCGCGGCGTCGCCGTACCAGCTCGCTTCCACCAGCGTGGCTTCGGTGGCGCAGCAGGCGAGCGCCGTTTCCAGCCCCTCGGCGGTGGCGCTGGCATGAATCACCACGTCCGCGTCCGGCCCCGGCAGGGCAGTGTCACGGTACCGGGCGCCGAACCGCTCCACCACAGCCCGCCGGGCGGGATTGGGATCGATCGCCGTCACCTCTGTGCCGGGCAGGCGGGCAGCAAGATAGGTCACCAGAAGCCCCACCAGCCCGGCGCCGACGATCACGATCCTGTCACCGGGGCCTGCTCCGCTGTCCCAGATCGTATTGAGTGCGGTTTCCATGTTTGCGGCCAGCGTTGCCCGCCGGGGCGGCAGCGCGTCGGGGATGACGGTCACCGCCTCAAGGCTGGCCAGAAAGCGATCCTGATGGGGATGGAAGACGAACACATGCCGCCCCACCAGCCGCTCCGGACCGGCGATGACCTCGCCGACCGAGCAATAGCCGTATTTCACAGGGAAGGGGAATTCCCCCACCTGCATGGGCGACCGCATTCGCTCCCGATGACAGGGATCGGTGAGACCGGAAAAGACGAGCCGTTCGGTGCCCCGGCTGATGGCACTCCATGCGGCGGAGACCAGCACCTCATCGCCGGTCGGACTGGCGACCATTTCGCGCTCCAGCCGCACGGTGCGCGGAGCGGCGTACCACAAGGCGGTCGCTTCAGCTTGAGCGTGGCGTTTTGCCACAGATTTCAACTCCATAGATCCGCCCCCGTATTAGCAAGCGCTCCGCGCGAAACCGAGACGAAGCCCAACACCATGCTCACGCGCCCTTCTTCCGATCCTGCCCCCCCATCCGGGGCGGCCATCCCTGGGTCGGCGATACCCGGATCGGCCACCTTGCGCGGCCGCCGGCTCACGGTCCTCGGTGCCAACCTCGCGACCCTGGCCGCGGTGGCGGTGGGGGGGGGATGGGCGGCCTCCCTGGCGGGATGGCGCGGGGTCGACATCGTGCTGCTCCTTTGCGTCCTGGCAGCAACGCCGTGGAACGCCATCGGTTTCTGGAATTCGGCGATCGGGTTCTGGCTCCTCCACGTCAAGCGGGACGGTCTGTCCTCGGCCGCGCCATTTCTGGCTGCGGTGAAAGACAGGCCCGTGACCATGCGGACTGCCATCTTAATGACACTCCGCAACGAAGACCCTCAACGTGCCATTTCACGACTTCGTGCAGTGAAGGCCGAGCTGGATGAGACACCGTTCGGGGGCTGTTTTGAGTATTTCGTCCTCTCCGATACGTCGCTGCCGCATATCGCCCGGGCGGAAGAGGAGGCCATGGCGGCATGGCGGGCATCCGAGGGCGGGCATGGGCTTCATTATCGGCGCCGAAGCGAGAATGAGGGCTTCAAGGCCGGCAATGTGCGGGACTTCTGCCACACGCACGGGACGCAGTTCGAAGCCATGCTCCCGCTGGACGCCGACAGCCTGATGGGGGCCGCCACGATCCTGTCCATGGCGCGGATCATGCAGGCGCATCCGCGGCTGGGGATTCTGCAGAGCCTCGTGGTGGGGTTGCCCTCACAAAGCGGCTTTGCCCGCCTGTTCCAGTTCGGCATGCGCCACGGCATGCGGTGCTACACGCTGGGCTCGGCCTGGTGGGGCGGGGATTGCGGACCCTTCTGGGGCCATAATGCGCTGGTGCGCATCGCACCCTTCGTCACCCACTGCCACCTGCCGGTGCTGCCCGGCGCGGCGCCCTTGGGCGGGCCGATCCTTTCCCATGATCAGGTCGAAGCCGTGCTGATGCGCGCCGCCGGCTATGAGGTGCGCGTCCTGCCGGTGGAAAGCGAAAGCTATGAGGAGAACCCACCCACCTTGCCGGACTTCGTGCGACGGGACCTTCGCTGGTGCATGGGCAATCTGCAATATATTCGCCTTATGAGCACCCCGGGCCTGCTGCCCTCTGGGCTGCCCACCACCAGCCGCTTCCAGCTCATCTGGGCGATCCTGATGTTCGCCACCCAGCCGGCCGTTCCGCTCGCCCTGCTGCTGTTGCCTCTGGCGGCCTGGAGCGCCCCGCCCCTGGCCGCCGCGATCGCCGCCAGTCTCTATGGCGCCACCTTCCTCTTCTCGCTTGCTCCCAAGCTGTTCGGCCTTGCCGATGTGGCGCTCTCGCCCGGCATGACGGCCCGCTACGGCGGCCCCCTGCGCTTTGCCGCCTCGGCGGCGAGCGAGCTCGCGTTTTCCCTGCTGCTCGGCGCGATCACCAGCCTATCGGTGACCGGCCTTCTGTTCCGCATGCTGTTCGGGCGGGCGCGGGCCGGGTGGAACGGCCAGTCCCGGGACCCGCACCGGGTCGCCTGGAGCGAGGCCGCAGCGGCGCTCTGGCCGGTAACAGCCTATGGCCTCGTCGCCGGAGCAGGCGCCTTGCTGGTCTCGCCGGTCCTGCTGGCTTTCGTGACCCCGCTGCTCGCCGGTTGCTGGATGGCCATTCCGTTCGCAGTCCTGACCTCCGATCCGCGCCTCGGCCGGTTCATGGTGCGGACTGGTCTGTGCGCGCTGCCGGAGGAAGCAACGCCGCCGGCCATCCTCACCCGCCTCCTGGAGGGAGAACCCGAGCGGCCCGCCCGCGCAGCATAGGCACGGGGTCCGCCGGCTTCAGGGCATCGGATGGTGCTCGCGCTGATAGAACAGCAGATCCAAAGCGGGCGCGGCATCTCGGCTGCCGATGCTGGTCAGCAGGCAATGCATCTGGCCACGATGGTGGGTCTGGTGATTGAAGAAATGGTCGAGCGCGGCCGCCACCGTCTGCGTCATCTCTTCACCCGTCACCATGGTGTATGTGATCTCGGTGAGGAGATCCTCAAGGGCCAGCGCCTTCACGAAAGCACGGATGCGCGTGTCCTCCGCCGCACGCGCCATGCGCAGGGCCGGTAGATCGTCAAACAGGATGGCGTCCAGCGAAGGCGGGCGGCAGCCGAGCCCCATGAAGCGGTCCATCCAGATGCGGTCCGTCACCAGCAGATGGTTCAGGGTGCGGTGCAGTGAGCCAAAAAAGGCACCCTTGTCCGCGCGGTAGTCCGCATCGGGCAAGCGGGCAACCGCAGCATAAAGCCGGGCATTGGCCCATTCATTATAGGCGGCGAGCACGTCGTAGGAGCGATGCAGCATGGTGAACCGGTGGCGAGTGGCTTGAGCCTTCAAGGGCACAGGACCATCCGCCGGTCCATCTGGTCAACCGCAAGGATGCAGGATCGGCGAAAAGACCTGCCGCCGGTGACCGTGGCGGCCGCCCCTAAGACGGCCAATCCCTAATGTCAGTCGCTCCGAGGCGGCCCCGCCTCAGCGCATGACATAGACGGTCGCCCCCACCTTCACACGGCTGTAAAGGTCGATGACATCGTCATTGGTCATGCGGATGCAGCCCGAGGACACGGCCTGCCCGATGGTCTCGGGCTCGTTCGAGCCGTGGATGCGATAAAGGCTGGATCCCAGATACATGGCCCGTGCGCCGAGCGGATTGTCGATGCCGCCGGGCATGTAGCGCGGCAGGTCGGGACGACGCTTGAGCATCTGGGCCGGAGGCACCCAGGAGGGCCATTCCTTCTTGGCACTCACCACCTTGACGCCAGACCACTGGAATCCTTCGCGGCCCACTCCTACGCCATATTGGATCGCCCGGCCGGGCTGGGTGATGAAATAAAGCCGGCGGGTGGAGGTGTTCACCACGATGGAGCCAGGCTTGTATTTCGGGTCGAATGCCACCACCTGCCGCGGAATGGGCGAGGTGCCGGCTGTGACACCGGAATAGCCGCCACCGAACAAAGCGGCGAAGCCAAATATGTCGTACCGATCATCGGCGGCCGCAGGCGCAGCCAGCAGGATGGAGAAAAGGGCGGCGTACGCAACCGATCTGACGCTCATGATGTCACCCGTGCATCTGACGCAAGTCTTTTGCCGGCCGGGCACGCACCCCCAAGCCAGCCCCCCCGCACGAATGGGGCCGCAAATCCGTGTCCCTCGCAACCAAATTGTGTAGCGGTGGACCCTTAAGCACGCGGCTGTGACATGGTCCGGGTGAACGTGTCGACCGGGCCCCGCGCCTCCAGGGCCGGGACCGCCTCCACCCGGTTGCGACCGCTCGACTTCGCCTTGTAGAGGGCCGCGTCCGCCAGCACGAACAGGTCGTCCTTCTCCATTCTCCCGGTCGGCACCACGCAGGCGACGCCGATGCTGACCGTGGTGCGGACCGGCACCCCATGGTCGAGCACCACTTCGGACCGGCTGACCTTTTCGCGAATCGACTCCGCAATTGCCGTCGCCCCTTCGATGCGGGTGTCGGGCAGGATGATGGCGAACTCCTCGCCACCATAACGCGCGCTCACATCTGCCGGCCGCCGCACCACCCGCTCGATCTTCTGGGCGATCATCTGGAGCACCTGGTCGCCCACCTTGTGGCCATGGGTGTCGTTGACACTCTTGAAGCGGTCGCCATCCACCAGGAGCAGGCTGATGGGCGAGCCGTTGCGGGCGCAGCGGCGCCATTCCAGATCGAACCGGCGGTCGAATTCGCGCCGGTTGAAAAGGCCCGTCAGCGTGTCCGTCGCCGCGGCGGCGGCGAGCATGTCCTGTAGTTCGAAGCTGCGCCGGAGCAAGGCCTGGAACTTGATGAACAGCACGAGGATGGCAAGGCACATGCCGAGCACGACGACGCCCGTGAGCACGGCGCGGAACCGCCAGGGAGCGAGCACGTCCTCCGGCGCGAAAGCCACGGACAGAAAGAGTGGGTAGGAGCCGATCTGCCGGGACAGGTAATGGCGCTCCACCCCATCCACCGCCGCCACGCCCGTAAATGATCCATCGCCCTGCTGGATGCGCCGGAAGGTGGAGGAGCGGGAGAGGTCCATTCCCGCATTTCCGTCGCGGTCGGTGGCGGGGCTGCGCGTGATTATGACGCCATCAGAGGACAAGATGGCGATGATGCCCCGTTCCCCGAGATTGATGCCAGCGAACAAGGTGCGGAAGAACGCAAGGCGAAGCGTTGCCGCCGCGACGCCTTCAAAATTCCCGTCCACATCGGAGATGCGCCGGGACAGAACGATGATGCCGTCTTTGGACTGGAGGCGGGACTTCATGGGCTGGCTGATGAAAAGCCCCGCGTCGCCGACGCGCTGCACGTTGAAATAGGAGCGGTCTGAAGCGTTGAAGTAACGCGGCTCGATTGCACGGGAATCAAAGCGGACGGTCCCGTCTGCATTCAGGACGAGAATGGACCCGACGAACTCGGCAGTCTCCGCGCTGTTGAAGAGCAACAATTGCCGCACCGATGCGGGCATGGTGTCGATCTCCGGAAGCGACATGGCCTTCTGGATGCCCATCAGCGACGCATCAAGAACAAGCAGGTTGCGCTCGATGGCTGCACCAAGCGAGTTCAGGACGCTTTCCGAGGTGCGCTGCGCATTGGTGAAAGCCTGGACGCGCCCTTGCCAGAGCGCGGCCGCCTCGAGCCACACAATGATGAGCAGCATGGCTCCAAGGCCAAGGGTCGCCCATCCACTCGCGGCGGCGCGGCGCGTCAGTCGAAACCTCCCACCCTTCATGCGCAACCATGCCCGAGTGCGCGACACGCGCGCCAGTGACGGTATCTTCTGACGCTCGAAGCTGGTACGGAACGACCCAAGAGTCCAGATGACATCTGCTTTCGCCATCTGCTTTTCCCGCACCGCACACGCCATCGAGCGGCCGATCTCACACGCGTTGCGCCGCCTTCAGGGGGCACGGAGCGCAGCACCATGGCGGTGGACCACCTGCCGTCCTCGCTGCTGCGGGCTCCATACGCGCCACCGTGCCGCAATGCGTGGAGGGGAAAGCGGGCTGGAACCGGCGGTCCTTAGAACCCCCAGCGCCGCCAGCCCCGGTCCGGATCGATGCAGGTGTAGCCGATGAAACACTGAGGATTGTCCTTGGCGGGTACCCATTGCGGTCGCAGCGCCTGCTGGGGCATGCAGAAACGAACATCGCTGACATAGCGGTCAAAGGTCGTGGGTGAGGTGTCAAGCACCACGCCCCCTTGCTGCTGAACCAGTCTCTGCGCGCTGGCGCAGGACATGCGGTAGGTGGCCGGACGGGCAATGGCCGGCGCTATGTCGAGCGCCAGGATGAGGCCGATGCCCGCGGCAACGCGCAATCCGTTCATGTTCGATCCTCTCCTTGCGCCGCTCGCCCGCCATGAAACGCCGCCAAGGACCCCTTGTATCCAGCCAAGACGACGGGCGGCGGAAAAGACACTGCGCGGAGCACCGCGCTGGTCTAGATTCGCGCGATGATCGAGACAGCCCCCTCCCCCGGCTTTTACGCCCCGCACCACATCCGCTCCGGCGACGGCCTCATGCTCGCCGTGCACCAGCACGGCAATCCGCAGGGGCGTCCGGTGATCTTCATCCACGGATACTCCCAGGCGGCGCTGTGCTGGGCGCGACAGGTGGAGGACCCAGCCCTCTCCCACCTGCGGCTCATCTCCTACGACCTGCGCGGCCATGGCGGATCGGACAAGCCGCTCGATCCCGCTCATTATCAGGAGGGCTGCCGCTGGGCAGAGGATGTGCGCGCCATCATGGATGAGCTCGGCCTCGCGCGCCCCGTGCTGGTCGGCTGGTCCTATGGTGGGCGAATCATCGGCGACTATCTGCGCGCCTATGGCGCGCAGGAGATTGGCGGCGTGGTGTTCGTGGACGCCATCACGGCCAATGAGCGAGGCTTCTACGGCTCCAGCAACCGGCTGATGAAGCAGATGACGGACCTTTCCCCCGCCACCGCCATCGCGGCGACACGAGACTTCCTGCGCCGCTGTGTCCACGTGCCGATGGATGCCGAGACTTTCGAGACCCTGCTTGCGGCCAATATGATGGTCCCACCGCAGGTGCGCGCCGCCATGGCACGGCCGGCCGATTATGACGACCTGTTGGCCGACCTTGATCGCCCCGCGCTGGTGGTGCACGGCCGGCAGGATCAGGTGATCGCACTGGCCATGGCGGAGCATATTGCGGCCCAGGTCCCGGGGGCCCGGCTGGCGCTTATGGACGAAACTGGCCATGCCCCCTTCCTGGAGCGGCCGGACCAATTCAACGCGATCCTGGCGGACTTCGTCGCACGCACATGAGCGACCGGCCAGAGCCAGTCGTCTGCGTGCGGCGGAATTTGAAAAGGAATGGTGGGCGATGCAGGGATTGAACCTGCGACCCCTCCCGTGTGAAGGGAGTGCTCTCCTCTCAACACGTTGGGATTGCTGGTTTTCTAGATTGACATGACCGCGTTTCGTTCACGCTTTTCGCGGGGTTTCTTGGGCATTCTTGGGCCTGGGCGCCTTTTGTTCGCGGATGGTGCGGGCGCGGGAACGGGCGGCGGCGAAGGCGTCGCCGATGCGCTCCTGATAGTCCGGCGACTGGTGGTAATAGACGCGCTCGAACACCTCTTCCGACATGCCCAGATAGTCGGCGCCCTCGCGCACGGTGGTGCCGCCCTGGGCGAGCCAGGTGCCGGCGGTGTGCCGGAACCAGTGGGGTGTGACATTTGGCGGCAGCGTATCGCACAAGGTGAGAGCATCGGCACGAGCGCCGGCCCATCCCTTCCGGACCTTGCCGGCAATCTTCTCGCTCCCGACCGAGATCACCCATTGCCGGCCGGCGGCAAGATCGGCCGCGCGCCAGCGCTTCAGGTGCGCCAGGAGCCGGGGGGGAATGCGCGCAGGGGGGCGGCGCTTGTCGGTTTCCTTCTCGGCCACACCGCGGCGGTGAAGAATGCCCCGTTCCACATCGATCCACGGCCCGTCCATGCGCGGGAGCCATGATGATTCGCGAATGGCGCCATGCCGGGAGCCGGAATAGAGCGCCAGGAGAATGAGGCGTGCGGTGCGCTTGCGCTGGGTGCGGGTGGATTTGGGGCGGCGGCGAAGAATGCCGGCCTCGTCCCGGTAGAAACCGAGCGCGCCGGCGAGCATGGCGGCGGCCTCGGTATGATTGAGCCCCCGGCGATTGGTGGGCGCCACCGGCGGCAGCGTGACCACTGGCACCATGTCGAGGGTGTATTCCGCATGGTAGTGGTTGATGGCGGCGCTGAGCACCACCAGCTCGCGCCGCGCCGTCTGGTCAGACACGGCCCGCGCGCGGCGTTGCGGCCATTCGGGCGCGGCCGGGCCTTCATGGCTGCGCCAGCGCACATAGTCGCGGCAGATGGCGGCGCGAATATCGGACAGGGGGCGGGCGCCGAAAAACTGGAGCAAGTGCTCCACATAGATCAGGCTGCGGTCATAGAGATCCCGCTCGCGCGGCGTGGCGGAAGCGCCCGGGTCCTTATGGTCGGCATAGAGGCTGAGCACATCGGCGATGGGCAACGCACCGGGATTGTGGGTGCCGATGGCGGAGGTGTGCTTGCGCGTCAGATAGCGCGCAAGCGCTTCCTCCGCTCCTGCACGCTCTCCAGGGCCGCAACCTGTGCTGACCTCGACGCCGCCGGTATCGAGGATGACGAAGACCGGCGCGCGGCCGCGACGGGTTCGCAGGAGGAGGCGTGGTCCTTTCGCGGGGCGCGGCATCGGCGTCTCATGTCCCGGATGGCGGCGGGGGTGACGAACACCTTCCCGGCGATCCATTCGGCCGTCAACCGGCCGTGGCGGATCTCGGTCCGCAGGGAGGTCGTGGTCAGGGGGCCGTGCGGCCAATAGAGCGCGACCGCCTCGGCCAGGGACATGAGCTCATCATCAGCCCATTGATCCGGTGCGGGGCGCGCGGCCACCCGGTCAGAACGGGATTTCATCGTCCATGTCCTGCGAGGGGGTGGGTGCGGTGCCCGCCGGGCGGCGGGGCGGGTCGGCGCGGTCGTAATCCTCCGGAGAGGCCTGGGCGCCGGTATCATGCTTGTCGAGTAGGGTGAGCTCGCCGCGGAAGGGGCGAAGCACCACCTCGGTAAAATAACGGTCCTGGCCCTGGGCGTCGGTGGCCTTGCGGGTTTCCAACTGGCCTTCGATGTAGACCTTGGAGCCCTTCTTCAGGAACTTCTCGGCCACCCCCACCAGGGTCTCGTTGAGGATGGTGATGGCGTGCCACTGGGTGCGCTCTTGGCGCTCTCCGCTCGCCTTGTCGCGCCAGGATTCGGAGGTGGCGAGGCTGAGATTGCAGATGCGCCCGCCATTCTGGAAGGTGCGGATCTGCGGGTCTCGGCCGAGATGGCCGATCAGGATCACCTTGTTGACGCTGCCGGCCATGGTCAGATTCCCTCCAATGCGTGCCGCTCGGCGGCGGTGACGATGCGCGGCATGCCATTGTGCTCAATGCCATCAAGCAGGCGGCCGGCGGAGCTTTTGCGAACGCGGTCCATGACCCAGGCCGTTTCGTCATAGGCCATGAGCCCAGATGTGGTTATGCCGTCCGGCCGGACGATCATGGTCTTGCGGGCATCGAACAGGTCCGACTTGGCGGCGGCCCGCCTTGGCGCCCATTCGCCCCACTGCTTGAAAAAGTAGGGAATGCCGTGCGCTGCGCAGTAGTCCCGCGCGGCGCGATGCCAATCGGGATGGCTCGGCCTGGGCCCGTTCTCGCCGCCTGAGATAAGCCAGGAAAGAAACTCCCAGCCACGCCACTCCACCGGGCCAAGCGCGGGTTCGTAAGACACGAAGGTGCGCCAGCCCATCGCTGCAACATCAGCCAGACAAAGCCGACGCTCATCGGCGCGGCGCTGATCCTCGACCGACACGCCCACCAGCACATTGGGCAGGACGCGCTGGCTGAAAAGGCTGCGCTTGTTGCCGGGCTCGCCGAAATGGGTGCGGTCGGCATATTGCTGTGGCGACAAGGGGTGTCCTTCACCAAGCTGCCAAGACGCCTCCGCCCACGCATCGCGCCGATCATCCGCCAGATACATGCGCATCTCGTCTGCGCGCTTGGTCAGGATCTGGAACTCATGCTGCGGGCACATGGCGGCGATGGCGAACACCAGGTCGATCCATCCCACGAACGCGTCCTTGTGGAACAGATCGCCCATGCTGTTCACGAAGATGCGGCGCGGCCGGCGCCAATGCAGCGGCTGCGTCATGATGTTGAAGGGCGCGCGGCGCACCTTCCCTGTCCACACCGTGTGGCCGTTCACCTTCCCTGTCGTTCCGGCATAGTGGGTGCGCGGCTCCAGCATCTGGGTGCGCACCGGATCGCGCCCATCCGGATGCATCTCATCAAGGTGTCGGTGGCTTGCAAAGACCCGCAGCCGCTCGGCCGCATCGATGTTCTCAATCCGCGCCGCCATCTTCATGGCGTAGCAGTGGGTGCAACCGGGGGAGACCAGAGAGCAGCCCACAATGGGATTCCATGTGGCGTCGGTCCATTCGATGCGAGAGGCCGCGCTCATAGCTAAACCCTCATAGGCATGAGGACGGCCAGAAAAGAGCCGTCGCTCGGGGTGGTGATGAGGCTGGCGGTGCCGGGGCCGTCCATGGCGAGGCGGGCGGTGTCGCCCGGGAGGATGGAAAGGATTCCGGCCATGTACTGGCTGTTGAATCCGATATCGAGCGCGTCGCCCGTCCAGCTGATTTCAAGTTCCTCGGTGGCCTGGCCGGTGTCCGTATTGGTGACGGAGAGGAGAAGCCGGTTCTCGGCATAGGAGAACCTCACCGCCCGGCCCCGCTCGCTGGCCACGGTGGCCACGCGGTCAACGGCGGCGGCAAGGTCCGCCTTGTCCATCTCGGCCATCTGGCGGTTGCCGGCGGGGATGACGCGGCCATAGTCGGGGAAGGTGCCGTCGATGAGCTTGGAGGTGAGCACCAGCCCGCCCACGGCCACGCGGATCTTGGTGGGGGAGAGCGAGACGGTCGCTTCCCCCGCCTTGTCATCCAGGATCTTGGCGAGCTCGCCCACCAGCTTGCGGGGCAGGATGACGCCCGCCATGCCGGCGCTGCCTTCCGGCGCGAGCATTTCGGCCTGGGCGAGGCGATGGCCGTCCGTCGCCACGGCCCGCAGGGTCGGCCCCTCGTCGTTGGCGGCCAGATGGAGATAGATGCCGTTCAGATAATAGCGCGTCTCCTCGGTGGAGATGGCGAACGACACGCGGTCGATGAGGCGCCGCAGGTCGCCGGCGCGCACGGTGAAGGTGTGGGAGAGATCGCCCGCCGAAAGGTCGGGGAAGTCGCCCTCGGGCAAGGTCTGGAGCGTGAAGCGGGCGCGGCCGCAGGCGAGGCGCAGTGTGCCGTCGCGCTCCTCCAGCTTCACGTCGGCGCCGGCGGGCAGCTTGCGGGCGATATCGAGCAAGGTATGGGCGGGCACGGTGAGGGCGCCGGGCGCTTCCACCTGGGCGGGGAGCGTCTGGCTCATTTCCAGGTCAAGATCCGTGGCCTTGAGCGTGGCGCGGCCCTCCGCCACCCGCAGCAGCACGTTGGCGAGAATGGGGATGGTGTTGCGCCGCTCCACCACGCGGGCGGCGTGCTGTAGGGCGGCGAGGAGCGCATCCCGCGCGAGGGTGAGTTTCATGGGGTGGCTCCCGGCTGGCTGAAAAGATCGGGCTCCTGCTGTGCGGCAGAGGCCCGGCGGGCGGCGCGCAGCTCGGCTTTCAGGGCCTCGCAGGTGGCCTGCACCAGGTGGCGGTGCAGAGCGGCGCGGGGCGCGTGGCGCCGCGTCGCGGTGGCATAGGCCGCCGCCATCTCGCGGCGGCGCCGGTGGAGGGTGGCGGCGCTGGCCATGGCGCGGCGTCAGTACCGCGACGGCGGCTTGCGCGCGGGCGGCGGCGGCGCGTCGCCGCCCGGGCCGGCGGAACTCTGCGCGGAAACGGCAATGGGCAGCACTTCGACAGTCGACACGCGCTGCTCGTCGAACCAGGCTCCGGAGATGGGCGCACCGTCCTTCAGCCCTTCCGGCTGGATGTGGACCTGGGCGCAGCCATACATGTATTCCGTCCGCGCCGTGGCGATGCCGACCAGGCCGGTAATGGCGTCCTTGACGCGGTGTCCAAGGGTAACCATGGGAGCTTTCCTTCTGGCAGGGAAAAACGGCGGGCCGGAAGGCCCGCCGGCTGATCTCAGGCGGCCATCTCGGGCGCGCCCTCGAAGGCGGGCAGTGCCGTGCGCTTGACGGCAACGGCCAGGTCCGCCTGCACGCGCTCGCGCAGCCAGAATTCCCAGCGATAGAGCTGGTAGAACCACTCGATCTGCTGGTTCTTGATCCGGTAGCGGATGCGCGCGGGAATGCGGACGCGCTCGCCCTCGGCGCCGCCGGCGACGAAGGGGGCAACCGACACGATGAACAGGCCGGGGATCTCCACCGGCTCGCCCTTAGCGTTGGTGTGCTCGGTGGTGAACACCACCTGCCGCTCGCCGCTGGCAAGGCGCACGCCCTGCTTCACCTGGGCGTTCTCGAACACCTCCAGGCTGCGCGAAAGGTCGATCAGCTCATTGGGGCTGGCGAAGCGCGTCTTGAACAACGGCTCATATTCATTGACCTCGCCCATCATGGGAGACGCCAATTCGGCCGCGTGTTCTTCGATGAAGGCAGCGAAGATCATCTGCGTCATGACCTTGCCGTCGCCCTGGATCCAGGCCTTGAACTCCTCCGTGAGGGGGAAGGCATATTCCACCCGGTGCTTCCCGTGCCGGGCCGTGTTGTCCGTCTGGTGATAGTCGATGACGGCGGTGAGCTTGGGCGTCGGCCAGGAGGTGCAGGCGAAGATAGCGCTGCCCTCGTCCTTGTGCCGGTTGGTGAGGTCGATGAAGGAATCGAGCGTCTCCACCCGCGCCGTGCCCACGCGCTCCAGCGGCGGGCGGGCCTCTTCGAGGAAGGGGATAACGGAAATGGGCATCTGCGCGTCGCGGTCCCACAAAAGGGGAACCTTGGGCGGCAGGCCGGGGCTCAGCCCATCCGTGGGCACCTGGATGACGGTGGGCGTGGTCGCGTCGGCGCCGAGTTTCACCAGGCGGTCAATGGCGTCGGGGCCGAGCGAGCCAACGTAAGGCGCGCTGCGCTTGGGCGAGAAGATGGCGGTGGCGGCCGCGAACACGTCGGAAACGCTCGGGCCGGCGCCGGTCTCGTTGGTGTCGGTGTCTTCGGTCATGGATGGTCCTCGGGTGAAAGAGCGGTGAGATCAGGCGAAGTCGCGTTCGCCCTCGCGCACGGCGCGGGGGCCGAACATGTCGATCTGGCTGGGGTGCTGGACGGAGAGGCCGTTCTCCAACGGCCAGAAGGTCGTTGAGGTGAACGCCTTTTCCTTGGGCAACTTGGCGTCCACGGAAGGCCGCACGTCGATGCGGTCGCCGAGCTTCACGTACTTGACCTTCAGGACGAGCTCGCCCTCCACCTTGTCCTCGGGGTGCTGTTCCAGAGCCTCGAGGATGCGGGCCTGTTCGGAATTGAGCTTGTCTTCCAGCTTGCCGCGGCCGAGCAGGCCCACGGTTTCCAGAAAGCGGATGATCACGCGCATGGGGCGCTCCTGTTCAGCGGATCGGTGCGAGGTGGGGGAAAAGGGCGAAAAGCCGGGCGCGGAAGGCATCGGCGGCGTCGGGCCAGGGCCAGACGCGGATGCGGCCGCGATGGGGGGCGGGCTGCACCTTTTCGAGGTGGACGCCCCACGAATGGGGCGGACGCGCCAGCAGGTCGCGGCGCTCCAGGGCCAGCATGCGCAGGTCCCAATGCAGCACCTCGGTGGCGAGCGCCGGGGCCAGCGGCCAGGGCAGGCCGGCGGCGGCATAGATGGCTTCGTCCAGCGCCTTCTTCTGGTCGGCGATGGCGTTGTGCAGGAGGGCTTCGCCCATGAGGCGAGCCTTGGGCGCGGAAGCGGGATAAGTCGCCGCCATGGCCGCGCCTTGGCGATAGGCGATGGCAAGCGCCGCAGGGGTGACGATGTCGCCGATGAAGGCCTCGTGCGCGTCGTGCAGCAGAAAGGCTTTCGCCAAGGCTGCGTCCCCCGTCTCGGCCAGGATGGCGTCCGTGCCGAGCACGCTGTGCTGCGCCACCGAATAGGGGCCGGATGCCACCTGACCGGCAAAGCGGGCCTGGCGCGCCAGGCCGCCGGCCACGTCGCCCGCCAGGTCGATCATGTGCGGCTGGGGCGCCAGGAGATCCACGGCGCGGCCGGTGGCAGTCTGCGACCAGATGAGAGGGGCGGCGGTCATTGAGCCCCCCGCTTGGCCAACGCATACCCGCTCAAGACCTGCGCCAAGTTCTCGTTGTAGCAGTCATTGGAGATCTTGGAGCACTCGCGCACAGCCTCGGCCATGTCACCATTGACGAGGCCGGACAAGGCAACGGCCACGGCATTGCAAAAGGCCCCCAACTGAATGGCGGCGCCGGTGAACGCTGCCCCAGCCTCTGACTTGTCCTCTCCCGACAAGGTGGCGGCCTCATTCAAGGCCGTGATGAGCTGCTTGCGGGTGTTGTCGACAAGCGCAAGCATCTTGTCCTCATAGGCTTTGGTGATCGCGCTGCTCATGCCACCTCTCCATCATCGCTCTGGAGCGGCTCCAGCGCGGGGCCGCTCCCGCCGAAGGTGGCGAGGGCGTCTTCCAGGGCGCCGGCAATGGTGCGGCGCAGAGGTTCGGGGCACTCCGGCGCATCGCGGGTGTTGGCGAGCCATTGACCGATGCCGATCGCACGGCACCGGTCCCCCGCGCGGATGGCCTCGCGCATGGCCCGGCAGGATTGCCAGACCAGGCGCGTCACCAGCGCCAGCCCCTGGGGTGGGTGGAAGATGGCGAGCGTGCTCATGGCGCGCCCCCGTCGTCGGAGCCGTCGTCGGAGCCGTCGCCGTCGCCGTAGCCGTAGCCGGAGCCGAAGCCGTAGCCGGAGCCGTAGCCGTAGCCGTAGCCGTCGCCGGAGCCGTCGCCGTCGCCGGAGCCGTCGCCGTCGCCGTCGCCGTAGCCGTAGCCGGAGCCGAAGCCGTAGCCGGAGCCGTAGCCGTAGCCGTAGCCGTAGCCGTAGCCGTCGCCGTAGCCGTCGCCGTTGAGATCGAGCGCCGCCCGCACCAGGTCGAATTCACCGCGGCGCGCGGCCTCCTTCAGGGCGGCCGCCACCGGGAAGGCGGCGGGCCAGGAGGGGGAGGCGGATTTCATGACCCCTTCGCGGCAGGCGCCGCCGCGAATGAGATCGTCCGCCGTGATGATGCGGGCGAGCGGGTCCATCAGGCCGCCGCCTTGGCCGTGCTGTCGAGCGCGGCCCACTTCGCCCAGGCTTCCGGCGTGATGGCGAACACCGCCGTCACGTCATGCAGCACGGGAATGTCCGCCGGCAAACTGATGCGGCTGGAGGGCGTGGGGCCGGTACGCGCCAGCTCCATCACGCCGCGCGTCGTGCCCCAATAGATGGCCATGCGGGCGTCTTTCAGCGCCAGCGTCTTGGCGGAAAGATCGGCATCCTCCGGCACCAGGCCGGCGAACACGCCCTTGTGGGCGGTGGTGACAAGAACGGGCTTATAGGCGGTGCTCATGGTCAGGTCTCCAGGGTGTGAAGGGGTGTGGTGCGCCAAGCGGTGCGCCTGAAATCAGGGGGTGGGCTGCTCGATGGTGGTGATGTGCAGCGGCCCCACCAGCCAGGTGCCGGCCTTGAAGCCGATCACGGCGCCGGCGCAGATGAAGGCGGTCACGTAGCCGAGCGCGAGGCCCACAAGGACACACCGCGCATGATCGCGCAGCGTGCTCATGCCGCCACCTGTTCGGTAGGCTGGGCGGGGGCGCCGTGGGCGATGAGGGTGGCCTCATAGCCATAAGCGATGATTTCGGCCTGGGAGAATCCGGCGGCGAGGAGATCGTGCGCATCGCAGGCGCCGGTCTCGGCGGCCTTTTCGCGCATCACCTGAGCCATGCGGACGGGCAAGGGATCGGCCTGCGGCGCGGCGGGCGGCGCCTCTTCCACCTTCACAAAGCGGAAGGCGCCATAGCCACCTTCGATGCCATGGAGGTGCACCAGAGGAAAGCGCAGCGCGGCGGGCGCGGCTTCGTCGCCCTCGATGGCGCGCACCGTATAGATGTGCCCCCGGATGAGCGGGCTGTCCTTGGGCATGCCGCACGTGTCGACGCAGCGCACCACGTCGCCCACGGCAAAATGCAGGGCGCCCGGCCCCTGCGCGGAATAGGAGATTGTCACGGGTGGCTCCCCATCTGGGTTGATGGGGGGTAACGCTAAAGCGGGATATGTCCCGCGTCAAGTGTGAAAGAGGGATATGTCCCGCTTTCTGGGCGAACGAAGCCCGTTGCCGTGCTACCCTGCGTTTAGGAGGGGGTCTCTATGAAAAATGGAAACAAAACGGCTGACCGCGCGGTCATACTGCGCTTGGACTTCATAACAGGCCCGCTGCGAGTGTGGCCCGGGAAATACCCAATTCGCGCGAAGGACGAGCGAAATTTCACTTTCACCGACCGGCGTCAGGTGGGGGAGCGGGAAACCGAGGGCGAATAGAGGTCGGTGATGACCCGCGCGACGCGCCCCACAACGCGGACTTCCCCATTGGGGAAAATGGTTTCGTGGGCGCTGTTGGTGGAGTAGGGCTCAAGCCTCGGAGGTCCATCCTTGGCGCGATATCGCTTGAAGGTGGAACCCTCTTCGCTCACAAACACATAGAACCCGCGATCAACAAGGGTGCGGTCCGTTCGACGGACAATGATGGTGGAATGATGAACCGCAATACGGTTCATGGAATCGCCTTGCACAGTCAGCGCGAAATAGTCGCCGGCTGGGAGCCCCGCCACTTCGACAGTGGGCCACTCCTCGCCTGGCGCGGCTGAGACATCGGCGGCGGCAAAAGCAGAGGCCGCAACCCAAGAGACAAGCGGGATCGCGCGAACAGACGCCTGCAGGGCTGCGGGGTCTTCCGCGCCTCGGCCGAACGCCAGCCACTCGGGCGTCGTCCCCAACTCAACCGCGAGAGTCGCGAGGGTGTCGATCCGAGGAAGGATTTTCGGTTTGCGATGGATGTCCCTAATCACGTCACGGCCGAGCCCGGCGGCGATGCAGACCGCGTTTGCGGTTTTGCCGAGCGCGGTCAGGCGATCAGTGATCCTGCGGTATATGGCAGCGTTATACATGAGCGGGATTGTTCCCGCTTCACTGGGTTGTAGCGACCGGGACATGTCCCATTGACATGAGCGGGATATGTCCCGCATAGTGCATCCCGCCATGACATCCATCGACACCCTCCTTCGCATCTTCGATGCCTATTCCGCAGCCACAGGGCTGGCGGAAACGACTGTCAGCACGCGCGTTTTCCAGGATGGAAAGCGCATAGCGGCGCTCCGGTTGGGCGGGGACATGGGGGTCAGGCGCACCGCACGCGCGGTTCAGTGGTTTTCGGCCAACTGGCCGGAAGGTGCAGATTGGCCCGAGGGCATCACCCGCCCCGCCCCCACAGACAGCCAGGAGGCAGCATGACCGACATTCATATCCTCTGGCTTCTGCTGGCGGTTCAGTCTGCCGCCATCGCGTGGCTTGCGATCACCCTGATTTCGAACCGTTCCCTGGTGCGGGAAATCCATCTGCAACTGAGCTTGATGGGTGGTTCGATGGCTGTCCGCCCGTCCATCAGCGGGCCGGAGATCCACAAGCTGTACGAGGGTCTTTTGCCCGCTGGCTCGTATGCGATTGTCAGTGTCTCGTCGGCGGTCGTGGGGTCTGGATGCGGAACCGAGATCGCCGTGACCTCGGGGCGTGTCCGTTCTTCCCAGAACGATGAGTTGAATGGCGCCGACCGCTCCACATTCCGGGTCTCGTAGGTGGTGCCGGCGATGCGATACCCCTTTTCGACCTTCACGCTCTCGACCTTGTATCGCTCGCCTTCGCGCGGGCGGAAGGTGAGGACGAGCCGGTGCCACTCGCCCTCGCCCTCCCCTATGTCAGCCTCGACGCGCGGCAAGGCCGCCGCCCGGCGCTGCCTGGCTTCCTTGATCTGCTCCCACCTCGCCCAACTGGCGAGGAACGTGCCGAGCAGCCCGCTGATGGCGCCGACGATGGCGATGACCTGGGTCACCGACCCTTCCACCCCTTGCATGATGCGTTCCCCTTTTCTCTTGGGCTTCGCCCCGGCAGACAGCCAGGAGGCCGCATGACCCGGATCACGCATCTCCTATTTGATCTTGATGCCCTTCTGACCTCGCAGGGCAGCGCGGAGGCGGTTGCGGGCGGCGCTGACGACCTGCTGTCGGGCATCGGCCTTGAATTGAGCTTTCAGGTCGGCCCATCGGCCGAACTCGAAGCCGCAGGCCTCGCATTTGGCAATGGAATCGTCGGTTTTGCCGTTGGAGAGGACGAGGACGGTTCCCCCGCATTCCTGGCAATTGAAGGCGATGGTGGCGTCGATGCCGTCGCTTTTGACCATGGTTCGTCTCCGTGCGTTTCGGGCGCGGGGAAGGACGGGGGCGGGCTGGTTGTGACAGCCCGCCTCCACCACAATAGCGCAATCTCTGCTGCGCGGGAGGGGGAGGCGCAGGGCGTTGCCGGTCCGGCCTTCCACTGCCCGCAGTGCGGTTTCGTCGGCATGCATGACGGGCTTCCCCTGTATTCGGTGGAGCCGGTGAAACCACCCCGCCCGCCCCCGTGATCTGACGGGCTCACTCTCTCACCCCACCCCCGCTTTCAGAACGAAAAAGCACAGGAGCTTTTTTCGTGGACACCACCCTTTTGCCTGACGGGATCATCCCCCTCCTCAAGCACACCGCGCGTGCCGCCGTCGCCGCTGCTGTGGTGCCCGGTTCCACCGGGCCGCAGCGGGTGGAGCAGCTGACCGGCTATTCGGCCGGGCAGATCAGCCGCTGGCAGGGCGATGCCCATGCCGACCTGATGCCGCTGGAGGTGGTGGCGCTGCTGGAATTCACCACGCAGAAGCCGGTGTTCGCCCGCGCCCTTGCGGCGCTGACCGGCCACCGCCTGGTGCCCATCACCGAGGCAGAGGGGCCGGAGGCGGATGCCGGCATGCACATTCGCGACATGGCGGATTTCACCGCCGCCGCGGCGGCCGTCTCCGGCACCTATGGCGCCGCGCTCGCCGATGGCGTGGTGACCCCGCGCGAGCGCGCCGAAATCCGCAAGGCCAAGGCCCGCCTGCAGGATGTGGTGGCCCGCGCGGGGCGCAACCTTTCTGGCGTGAAGGAGGGGTGAATGGGCACCACCCGCCGCCCTGTCCTGGTGCTGCGCCGGAGCAGCTATTTCCGCCGCCGCGCGCCCGTGGCGCGGCGCCTGCGGGCACGCGGCTGGAGCATCAGCGCCATTGCCCGCCTGCTGCACCTCTCGCACCGCCGCGTGCGCGATGCCCTGGCCGGCATGACGGCCTCGGGGCGGCTGTGGACCGAAGCGGAGCGCGCGGCGCTGCGCCGGGAATTGCGGAGGGTCGCGCCATGAGCCAGCCGAAGCGCATCCGCCTCTCCCGCGCCAAGGGCTGGCGCATGCCGGACAATGCCGTGAAGGTCGATCGCTCCACGGTCTATGGCAATCCCTATGTGGTGGGGCGGGACGGCACGGCGGCGGAGTGCGTCGTGCGCTTCCGGGCCTTGATGGCCGGCCATGTCTGCCTCACCTGCAGCGCCGGTGTGATGGAGCAGGAACAGGCGCGGGCGCGCATCCTCATCCATCTGGCGCATCTGCGCGGCAAGGATCTCGCCTGCTGGTGCGGGCTGATTGAACCTTGCCACGCGGATGTGCTGCTGGCGCTGGCCAACGGGCCGGTGTGCGAGGCCTTGCCATGAGCCCCGCCGCCGATGCCGCCCAAGACGCCGCCTTCACCGCCTGGGTGGAAGAAGCGCGCGCCGTGAGCGTCGCCGACGTGCTGGAGCGCCGGGGCATCTCGCTGCGCCGGGCGGGCACCGAGCTGGTGGGGCCCTGCCCCGTCTGCGGCGGGACGGATCGGTTCGGGGTGAACCTGCGTCGCAACATCTGGTGTTGCCGCAAGGCCGGGCGCGGCGGCGATGCCATCGCCCTGGTGGAGTATCTGGACGGCGCCAATTTCCTGGGCGCGTGCGAAACGCTCACCGGCGTGCCGGCGCCGCGCGGCGAGGGCCAGCGCCTGAGCGCCGAAGAATTGGCCGCGCGGGCGCAGGAGCGGCGCGCCGCCGAGGCGAAGCGGGAGGCATCCCACAACGCCTTCCGCGAGCGGGAGCGGCGCACGCTGTGGGCGCATTGGCGCACGGCTTGGCCGCCGGCGGGCACCCCGGTGGAAGCCTATCTGGGGCGGCGGAGCATCGGCCTGCCGCCGGGGGGCGCGCTGCGCTTCCTTCCCGACATGCCCTTCTGGCACGGCTCGGTGGAGGATGAGCGCGGGGCGAAAGTGGGGCGCATCATCCATCGCGGGCCGGCCATGCTGGCGGCCATCATCGGCGCCGACGACACTTTTGCGGGCCTGCATATCACCTGGCTCGATCTGGCCCAGCCCAAGGGCAAGGCGCTGGTCTTCGACCCTGACACGGGCGAGGAACTGCCCGCCAAGAAGGTGCGCGGCTCCCTGCGCGGCGGGCGCCTCTGGCTGGTGCGCGGCAAGAGCGAGGGTGAGGTCACCCGGCAGATTTCCGGCGAGGGGATCGAAACCACGCTTTCGGCCTGGGAGGCCATGGCGCGCGAGGGGCGCGCGGCGGGCATTGATTTCGTCGCCGGTATCAGCCTTGGCAACCTGGCCGGCGCGGCGGCGGCGAGCGTGATGCACCCCACCGTGCGCACGGTGGACAAGGCCGGCCGCAGCCGGCCCACCTGCGTGCCCGGCCCCGTCTCTGCGGAGGGCAGCGCGGCCATGCATGTGCCTGCGCGCATCACCCACCTCATCCTGCTGGGGGACGGCGACAGCGACCCCTTCACCACCCGCTGCGCCATGGACCGCGCCGTCAGCCGCCACGCCGCGCCGGGTCGGCTGGTAACGGTGGCCTGGCCGCCGGAGGGGTTCGATTTCAACGACGTGCTGCTGGGGCGGCATCTGAGCGGGAGGGCGGCGTGAGCGTGTGGAAAGACCCCGAGGCCCTGCGGATTCTGCGCGTCACGGCGGCCAAGGGCGCCTATGTGCGCGAGATCGTCGAGGCCCTTCAAGCCGCCGGCTTTGCGGTCAACCGCAATGCGGTGATCGGCAAGGCGCACCGCGCCGGCATCGCCCTGATGCGGCCGCCCGGACGAAACTTCGATGCCGCGCATGTGGATGCCGCGCGCCCTGTCCTGGCCGCGCCCGCCCCGCGCAGGCAGAATGCTCGTATCCTTTCTCCGGCTGCGGTGCCCCTGACCCCCGCGCCGGAGCGCGGCCCGCGACCTCCCTTGCCCCCGCCCGGGGAGGTCGCGGCCGCCACTCCTTCGCCTGCGCCTGCGGCTTTGGTGCCGTCCGGGCCGGCGGGCGGCGTGCGGCTCATCGGCCTTCCTGCTGACCGCTGCCGCTGGCCCGTGTCTGGCGCCGGCGCCGGCCTTCTGGTGTGCGGCGCCTCCGCCGACCATCGCGCCTATTGCCGCGCCCATGGGCAGCTCGCCTATCAGCCCCTCGGCTCACCCCTGCGCCTGCCCGCCGACCCCACCGTGCGCCCCGTGCGCTCGCGGGAGCGCGAGCGGAGCTTCATGGATGCGTATGGGGAGGCGGTGTGATGGCGGCGCGCGCGGGCAAGGAGACCCGGCACGCCTTGGCGGCCCGGAAGGATGATTTCTACGCCTCGCCGCCCGAGGCTGTTGCCGCTTTCCTGCGCGTCGAGGCGGCCTTCCTGCCCCGCAATTTGTGGGAGCCGGCCTGCGGGGATGGCGCCATCGTCAAGCCGCTGCGGGCGGCGGGATATAGGGTGCACGCCACGGATCTGGTGGCGCGCGGGTGCCCCGACAGCAGGGCAGGCGAGGACTTCCTGATGCCGTTTCCGGTTCCGGATGGCGTCGAGGGCATCGTGACGAACCCGCCCTTCAAGCTGGCGCAGGCGTTCGTGGATCGCGCGCTCCTGGTGGTGCCCTACGCGGCCTTCCTGCTGCGGGTGGGGTTTCTGGAGAGCGCGGAACGGCGCGCCTGGTTCCAGGAGGGCCCGCTGGCCCGCGTACACATCTCCTCCCGCCGCCTGCCGATGATGCATCGGGATGGATGGGAGGGCAAGAAATCCACGTCCGCCATTGGCTTCGCCTGGTTCGTCTGGGACCGCCGCCACCAGGGCGAGCCCGTTATCCGTTGGTTCGATTGGCGGGAGCACGCCTGATGTCCACACCCACCCCCGGCCCGCAGGATGGCGCGGCGGACATCGCCGCCATCCTCGCCCAGGCGGCTCAGGATTCCACGCATGGGGCCGCCTCTGGCGCTGCGCCTGCTCCGGATCTTGCGCCGGGAGAGAGCGAGGCGGAATCGGCCGCGCCGGCGGCTGGGCCGCGCGCGCTGGGCTTCGATGTGGAGGAGCTCAACCGCGAATACGGGCTTGTGCTGGTGGGCTCAAAGGCGGTGATCCTGTGCGAGCGCGCCTCCGGCCCCATTGAGGACCGGCTCAAGCTCATTTCCATCGAGGCCTTCAAGTCCTGGCTCCAGAACACCTATACGGAGACGCAGGCGCCGGACGGCAAGGTGAAGGGCACCACCCATGCACTGCGGTGGCTGTCTCACCCCAAGCGCCGGCAATATGCGGGGATCGAGTTTTTTCCCAACCCGGATGGGGCGCAGGCAACGGCGGGTTATCTCAATTTGTGGCGGGGGTTCTCGTTGGAGCCGGTGGCCAAGCCCGGCGCCTATGCCATCTTCCGCGATCACCTGCTCAACAATGTGTGCGAGGGGGATGAAAAGCTCTATTTGTGGGTGTTCGGCTGGTTCGCCCACATGATGCAGCGGCCGCGCGAGCGCATCGGGACCGCCCTGGTGCTGCGTGGGCGCATGGGCACCGGAAAGACCAAGCTCGGCGAGGTCTTCGGCTCCATGATCTCAGCCCACTATTTCGCGGTGGATGATCCCCGCTATGTCACCGGCCAATTCAACGCCCACATGGCGGCCTGCATCCTGCTTCAGGCGGAAGAGGCGGTGTGGGCGGGCGACAAGGCGGCCGAGGGGCGCTTGAAGGGCCTTGTCACCTCAAAATTCCAGATGATCGAGGCGAAGGGCATCGACCCCATCCGCATCGACAACCATGTGCGCCTGCTCATGACCTCCAATGAGGATTGGGTGGTGCCGGCCGGCAAGGATGAGCGGCGCTTCTGTGTGCTCGATGTGAACCCGCGCTGCGCCCAGAACACGGACTATTTCAAAGAGATGGACGAGGAGCTGGACAAGGGCGGCCGCGCGGCGCTGCTGCACGATCTCCTCACCTTCGACCTCTCCCGCGTGGACCTGCGGCGCATCCCCCGCACCAAGGCGCTCCTGGAACAAAAAATGCGCTCGCTGGACAGCATCGATAGCTGGTGGATGGAGCGCTGTGCCGCCGGCACCACCACGGTGAAGGGCGACACCTGGCAGCGGGTGATTCCCGTCGAGACCCTGCACGATGACTATCTCTTGCAGGCGGACAAGGTGGGCGTGCGGCGCAAGAGCGAGCAAACCGCTTTCGGCATCCGCATGATGAAGATCGTTCCCGGGCTGACCAAGACACGCATCCATATGGAGGTGTCGCCGGCGGTGATGCGTCGGACCTGGTGCTATCAGCTGCCCCCGCTGGAGGACTGCCGCGCCGCCATGATGGCCGACATGGGCCAGGAGATCGATTGGGGTGAGCCTATGGCGCCGGACGATTCCGACGTGTGAGAGAGACCGGGCTTGAAGGGGTGAAGGCGCTTTCGGTCCAACGTCGAGGTTGGACCACGCGGCGAGGTTGGACCGGATTTTTCTTTATATTTCAAGGCTCGGTCCAACCTGTCCAACCTGTCCAACCTTCCCGCGCGTAGGCACAGGCGCGGGCACGCACGCGAGGGCCGAAAAATCGCGCCGAGGTTTCCTCTCTCGCGGGCCGTAACTGCCAAAAAAGGTTGGACAGGTTGGACAGGTTGGACCGGTCCAAGAGGGGCAACGGGTTTGGATGGTCCAACCTCATTTTGAAGGTTGGACAAGGTGAGACCGAGCGGAGCGAAGCCATGAAGCGGATCGACATTGAAGCGCTGGTGCGGTGGGCCTATCGGGACGAACTGCCCAAGGTGGCAGCGAGCGCGCCGACGTTCGCGCCTGTGATGCGCCCGGCCTGGGATGCCATCGCAAAGCTGGGCACGCTTGGCACGGTGATCCAGGAGAACCGCTATGGCGTGGTCGCCCTGCCCTGCGCTTCCGATGAGCCGCATCCCGACGCGCTGGCGGTGGCCGAGGCGGTGGAGCGGCTTGACGCCCTGGTGTTCGACATCCCCGAGGGCTGGGCGCCGCTCTCCGATATGGGCGATCTGGGCGCGCTGGGCGCTGCCGCCGTGGCACAGGGCCTCGCCCCGCTTACCGGCACCGACGAAACCGGAACCGTCCGCCTGCGCCGTCCCTTGAGCCGCCTGGTGATCCGCCAGGCCGTGCTGGGCGTCGCGCCGGAGTGGCGGTCTGAGGTGCCGCAGGTGCAGGAGGTGCGGCGGTTCGGCCGGCCCGCATGGTTCCGCCGCGCGGCGCGGACGGAAGACGGCGCGTTCGGGCCTGCGAGCTATGAGGTCGAGGTGGATGGGTTCGACTATAAGCGGCGCCGTCCCTATGCGGACGCCTATCGCAAGTATGTGCTGGAGCCTGATATGGCGCCTCTGGTGACGGCGCGGGCGGAACATGAGCTGTGGCAGGGCGCCTTGAGCGTGCTGGCCGAGGAGTTGGCCGAGGAAGGCTTGACCGCTCATGAGGTCGTGCCGCCGTCCTGCCCCGCCCGACCGTGGGAGGTGGCGGCAAGCGACGCCCCACGCATCCTGCCCTCTCTTCTGGTGCCCTCCCCGATTCCCGGCGCGACGCGGCGAAAGAAGAATTCAATTGCCGCTTGACGTGCGACAGTTTCTTGGTGCATCACTTGTCACAGATAAAAAGAAACCCGGTTCGCTTTCCGCGCGCCGGGTTTTTTATTGCCCTTCCCAGCACAGAGAGATGCCATGTGACCGAGCAGCCGGAAGGTGGCGCGCGTCTCATCGGCCGTCTCTATCGCACCGCCAGGTGGCGCAACCTGCGCACTGCCCAGCTGACGCGCGAGCCGTTGTGCCGCCTGTGCGACTATGCGGGCGATGTGGTGGCGGCCACTGTGTGCGATCACGTCACGCCGCACCGTGGCGACGAGGCGCTCTTCTGGGCTGGTCCTTTCCAGTCCCTCTGCGCCGACTGCCACTCCAGGCACAAGCAACGCGAGGAGCACGGCCGCCCCACCCTGACCTTCGCGGCCGATGGGTGGCCGATCACATGACCCCACGGGGGCCGGACGCCCGGCCCCACCCCCCGGGGGGCCTCGATCTCCCCACCCCCTCACCCCACTGACCGGCGGGGAAAGTTTGTTCGCACGACGCTGCTATTGAATACAGAAAGCCCACTTGAGGGGGGAGATGGGCTGAACGGAAAGGTTCGGCATGAGAGGGCGTAAGCCGAAGCCCGCCAACGTCATCCCGCTCCATAGCGGCGCGACGGAGGAGAGCGAGCAGCGCCGGAAGGAGGCCGCCAAGCGCAAGGCGGACGCGTTGCGCCCGCGCGGACTGACCGGAGACGTCCGGCGCGAGTGGGACCGGGTGGCGCCACTGCTGGCTGACCCCGCGCTCGACCGTCTGAAGCCCCATTTCGCGGACGTGGTGCTGGAATATTGCCGCGCGACCGTGCGGCTGCGCGATCTGCGGGCCAGCATGCCGACCCTGGCCGACGAAACCTATGAGATCAGCGGCAGGAACGGCGAGCAGGTCAAGAGCCGACCGGAGGTGGCGCAGATCAATGAGACGTGGCGGCACTGGCGCTCGCTTGTGGCCATGCTCGGCCTGTCTCCCGCTGATGAACGCAACCTCGCGCCGGGGCAAGGCGACCTTTTCGACCCGGCAGACAGCTATTTCGATTGATGACGCATCTTGAGGACGCCACCACCGACTATGCAAGGGCGGTGGCGACGGGCGAGATCGTGGCCGGCCCTTATGTGCGCGCCGCATGCGACAGGCACCTGCGCGACCTTGAGGATGGCCCCGCGCGTGGACTGACCTGGGATCTGGAATCCGCTAGCCGCGCCATCACCTTCTTCCGTGACGTGCTCACGGTGGAGGTGGAAGAGACCGGCGAGGATGGCGGCGTCACCAGCCGGGCGGTGCGCTTCGTGCTGCAGCCCTGGCAGGCCTTCATCGTCGGCTCGATCTTCGGATGGAAGGGCGCTCTCGGCTTCCGCCGCTTTCGCCGGGCCTATGTGGAGATCGGCAAGGGAAACGGCAAATCGCCGCTCGCCGCCGGCATCGGCCACTACATGCTCTCCGCCACGCGCAAGTTGCGGGCGGAGGTCTATTCCGCCGCCACCGACCGCGACCAGGCGTCCATCCTGTTCCGCGATGCGGTGTCCATGTATGAGCGCTCGCCGGCCTTGGCGCGGCGCCTGATGCCCTCCGGCATCAACCCGGTGTGGCAGCTGACGCACCCGAAGACGGGATCGTTCTTCAAGCCGGTCTCGTCGGACAAAAAGGGCAAGAGCGGCATCCGGCCTTATTGCGCGCTCATCGACGAAGTGCACGAGCATCCGGACAATGCCGTCATCGAGATGCTGCGGGCCGGCACCAAGGGCAACCAGGAAGCCCTGATCTTCGAGATCACCAATTCCGGCTTCGACCGGCGCTCGGTGTGCCGGGCAGAGCATGAATACACGGTCAAGGTGGTCACCGGGATCGCCGAGAATGACGCCTGGTTCGGATATATCGCCGCCCTCGACGAGGGAGATGATCCGTTCGAGGATGAAACCTGCTGGGTCAAGGCCAACCCAAATCTGGGTGTGTCGATCCAGCCCTTGTTTATTCGCGAACAGGTGCAGGAAGCCAAGGGCATGCCCTCAAAGGAGGGCCTCGTCCGCCGGCTGCATTTCTGCCAGTGGACGGACAGCGAGACGGCAGCCATTTCGCGCCAGGTCTGGACCGCCTGCCAGGGCAAGCTGGATCTGGAAGCGTTGCGGGCCAAGGGCTATCCCTGCTTCGGCGGGCTCGATCTGTCCCGCACGCGCGACCTGACGGCCTTCACGCTGACCTGGGTGCTGGAAGCGACCAAGGACAAATGGCGCTTTGCCTCGCACACCTGGTTCTGGACGCCCAAGGACACCCTGAAGGACCGGGCTAAGATCGACCGGGCGCCCTATGACTTATGGGTGCGCGACGGGCACATGACCGCGACGCCGGGGCCACGGGTCTCCTATCGCTGGGTCGCGGACGAGCTGGCGTCGCTGTGCGCCCGGTACGAGCCGAAAACCATCGGCTGCGACCAGTACGGGCTGGAGCAGCTGGCCGAGCAGCTGGCGGACAAGGGGATCGTGCTGCCATGCGAGGTTCACCCGCAGGGCTTCAACCGGCGCGTGGTGGCGAAGGACGAAACCCGGCCGGATGGCACCGAGGACATGGTGCTGTGGATGCCGGACAGCATCAACAAGCTGGAAGCCGCACTGCTGGAGACACGCATCATGGTCAATCCCAACCCGGTGATGACCATGTGCGCCGCGGGCGTCGTCTATGAGCAGAACAGGACGGGACACCGCATGTTCGACAAGAGCAAAGCCACCAGCCGCATTGACGGCATGGTGTCGCTGGCCATGAGCATCGGCGTCGCCACCATGGAGACGCCGGACGTGGGCGTCTCGTTCTGGGAAGTGGCCTGACATGGGCTTCTTCCGGCGCCTCTTCGGACGGGAGGAAAAAGCCTCGACCAGCCTGGAGGTGTTCCGCGAGATTTTCGGCGGGCGCCTGTCCCGCTCCGGCGTCACGGTGAACGCATCGACGGCGCTTGACGTGACCACGGTGCTGGCGTGCCTGCGGGTGCGCGCGGAAGGCATCGCGCAGGTGCCCTGGCGCGTCTATCGGGATGTGAATGGACGCCGCACCGTCGCCACCGAGCACGCGTTGAACCGCCTGCTCTATCGGCGCCCGAACCCCTGGCAGACCTCCTTCGAGTTCCGCGAGACCATTTCTTTTCACGCCGACCTCGCTGGCAACGCGATCTGCTTTGTCAATCGCGTCGGCAGTCGTCGCGAGATCCGCGAGATCATTCCGCTTGAACCACATCGTGTTGTGGTGGAGCGCAAGCCGGACATGTCGCTGACCTACAAGGTGCAAAGCGACAGCGGCGACGTGCAGGAGTTTCCGCCGGATTCCATATGGCACCTGCGGGGGCCGAGCTGGAACAGCTGGCAGGGCCTCGACATCCTCCAGAAGGCGCGCGACGCCATCGGCCTCGCCATCGCACTGGAGCAGGGGCAGAGCGATTTCCAGAAGAACGGGGCGAAGACCTCGGGCATGTATTCCGTCAAGGAAAAGCTCTCGCCCGAGAAATACGCGCTCCTGCGCAAATGGTTCGACGAGGAAATCGCCAAGGGCGATGCGTACCGGCCCCTGATCCTCGATCAGGACGCGCATTACACGCCCTTCACCATGTCTGGCGTGGATGCCCAGCTCCTGGAGACCCGCCGCCACCAGGTGGAAGAGATCTGCCGGGTGTTCCGCGTCATGCCCATCATGATCGGGCAGTCGGACAAGGCCGCCACCTATGCCAGCGCGGAACAGATGTTCCTGGCCCATGTGGTGCACACCCTCATGCCCGCCTATGAGCGCATCGAGCAGAGCGCGGATGTGAACCTCCTGAGCGAGGACGACATCAAGGCCGGCTACTACACCAAGTTCACCCCCAACGCGCTCATGCGCGGGGCGGCCAAGGACCGCGGCGAATTCTACGCCAAGGCGCTCGGCTCCGGCGGCTCCAAGGGCTGGATGACCCAGAACGACGTGCGGGAACTGGAAGACTTGGACCGCAGCGATGATCCCGAGGCCGACAAGCTGGCCCAGCCCGCCGGGCAGGCGCCGCCGGCCGATCCGCCGGCCGATCCGCCGCCGGCCGCGTGAGGAAAGACCATGGACAAGCTGGCATTTCCGCTGGAACTCAAGGCGGTGGCCGAGGACGGCACTTTCGAGGGCTATGCGTCCACGTTCGGCGAGCGCGATCTCGGCGGCGACATCGTGGAGCCAGGCGCCTTCACCAAGACGCTCAAGGCGCGCGGGCCCAAGGGTGTCAAGATGCTGGCGGATCATGATCCGCGCGAGCGCATCGGCGTGTGGACCGACCTCACCGAGGATTCCAAGGGGCTCTATGTGAAGGGCCGCCTCCTCACCGAGAAGGCCAACGGCCGGGAAGCCCTGATCGACCTGAAGGCGGGCGCGCTGGACGCCATGTCCATCGGCTTCCGCACCAAGGCGGACAGCTATGACGGGCGCCGGCGGGCGCGGCTGCTCAAGGAAGTGGACCTGCTGGAGATCAGCCTCGTGCCGTTCCCCATGAACGAAGGCGCGCGGGTGACGGCGGTCAAGTCCATGCAGGACATGGACGCAGAGGATTGGCGGGACATCGAGGCCACCCTTCGGACGAAGGGCCTGTCCCGCGCGGACGCCGTGAAGGCGGTCTCTGGCTTCAAGGACTGGCTCCGGCGCGATGCCGGAGAGCCGGACACGTCACCTCGGGACGAGGGCGGCGCGGCGTTGGCGGAAGCACTCCGCCGGAACATCGCTCTCATCTCACCGAAAGGGTGACATCATGACCGACATGACCGAGTTCAAGTCCCTGCTCGACAAGCAGGGCGAGGCCTTCGAGGCCTTCAAGCAGACCCACGACGAGCTCAAGGCCAACGACGCCCTCACCTCCGAGAAGCTGACCAAGATCGAAAAGTCCCTCGACGCGGCGGTGGAGGCCAAGGACGCGCTGGAGCGCGCCATCAAGGCCGAGCGCAAGGAGCGCGAGGATCTGGAAGCCCGCATCAACCGCATGGGCGTGAAGGCCACCTCCGAGGAGGGCGCCAAGCGCGAGCTGGAGGTGAAGGACTTCAACCTGGTGCTCGCCGCCAATGCGTCCGCCCGGGGCCGCCCCGTCACCGCCCTCGATGAGAAGGGCTATGACGAATACAAGGCGGCCTGGAACAAGTGGGCGCGCGAAGGCGAGGTGCGCCTGATGCCGGAGGAGGTCAAGACCCTCTCGGTGGGTTCCGACCCGGACGGCGGCTATTTCGTCACCCCCGACGTGACCGGCCGCATCGCCACCAAGGTCTATGAGACCTCGCTCGTGCGCCAGTATGCTTCCGTGCAGCCCATCTCCACCGATGCGCTGGAGGGCATGGAGGATCTGGGCGAGGCGGGCGCCGGCTATGCCGGCGAGCACGCCACCTCCGGCAACACCACCACGCCGCAGGCGGGCAAGTGGAAGATCCCGGTGTTCTGGATCGACACCGAGCCCAAGGCCACCCAGCAGCTGCTGGATGACGCCTCGGTGAATATCGAGGCCTGGATGGCGGGCAAGGTCTCCGCCAAGTTCGCCCGCTTCGAGAATGCGGAGTTCGTCACCGGCGCCGCCAACAAGATCCGCGGCTTCGCCGGCGGATACGACTTTGCGGCGGACAGCGGCGCGGGTGTGGCCTGGGAAAAGATCGGCTATCTCGCCACCGGCGTGGACGGCGACTTCGCCGCCTCGGCGAAGGGCGACAAGCTCATCGACCTCATGGGCCTGCTGAAGAACGAGTATCTGGCGGGCGCGGCCTGGTTCATGCGGCGCTCGGTTATCACCGACATCCGCAAGTTCAAGGACGGCCAGAACAACTATCTCTGGCAGCCCTCTTTCGTGGCCGGCCAGCCGGAGACCATCATGGGCTATCCCGTGGCGCGCATGGAAGACATGCCCGCCAAGGCGTCCGGCTCCTTCTCGGTGATGTTCGGCGACCTGCGGACGGCCTACCAGATCGTGGACCGGCAGGGCGTCCGGGTGCTGCGGGACAACCTCACCTCCAAGCCCTACGTGAAGTTCTACACCACCAAGCGCACCGGCGGCGGCATGGTGAATTTCGAGGCGCTCAAGGCCCTCAAGTTCGCCACGTCCTGACGCCCGTCTCCCGATGAGGCGCATCTCCGGATGCGCGTCTTCTGGCCCGCGCCGGCAGCGGCGCGGGCGCCCCTCCCCGTTTCCCTGAAAGGACGCCCCCCATGCGTGACATCATGAATGGGCTGGACCTGAAGCGCGCGATCTCGCCGCAGGCCGCCCGCACCGACAACACCGCCATCGTGTCCACCGTCGCCGACCTCAAGGGCTATGACGGCGCCATGCTGGCGATCAATATCGGCGCCAACACCGACACCAACGCCACCTTCGCCGTGCTGATCGAGGACAGCGACGACAATTCCACCTTCGCGGCCGTGGCGGACGAGTATCTCAACGGCACCGAGGCCCTCGCCGGCTTCCAGTTCGACGACGACAACGAGCTGCGCAAGATCGGCTATACCGGCATCAAGCGCTATCTGCGCGGCACGATCACGCCTTCGGGCAACGATTCCGGCAACATCTTCGTGGCCGCCGAGTGGGTGCTGCGCCCGCTGCGCGTGCCCGCCGCCAACCCGCCCGCCTGATCCAGGCGCCGGCCATGATGCGCAATGCCCCCACCCTCGTCGAGGCTCCGAGCCATAAGCCTGTGACCCTCGCCGAGGCAAAGGCGCATCTGCGCGTCGACACCAACGATGAGGACTTCCTGATTGATGCCCTCATCACCACTGCCGCAACCCATCTGGATGGCTGGAGCGGCATTCTCGGCCGCGCGCTGGTCACCCAGACCTGGCAGGAGACGTTGAGCGCATTTCCCGTCTGCGGCCTCCTGCGGCTGCGCCTGGCGCCCGTTCAGACGGTGGAGGCCATCCTCTACCGGGACGCCGCGAACACCGAACGCACGCTCTCCCCGTCGCTTTATGAGGGGCCGCTCGCCGATGACCTCGGCGCCTATGTGGCCCTGAAAAGCACCGAAGTGTGGCCCGCCACCTATGAGCGCCGCGACGCGGTCACCGTGCGCTATGTGTGCGGCTATGGCGCGCCGGCCGATGTGCCCGCCCCCGTGAAGCAGGCCATGCTGCTCATGATTGGCGACTGGTACGCCAACCGTGAACCGCCCACGGCCGGCACGGCGCTCGCCTTGCCCTTCGCCGCCTCCGCTCTTCTGGCGCCCCTGCGCCGGGGGTGTGTCTGACCATGGACCGCGCCGGAGACCTGCGGTTTCGCCTGCGTTTCGAGGCGCGAAGCGAGACCGATGACGGCGCCGGCAATGTGCGCGCCGCCTGGGTGGCGCAGTTCACGGTTTCGGCCGCGCTGTTGCCGCGGATCGGCGGCGAGGAAGTTCAGGCCGCCCGGCTCGCCGGTGTGCAACCGGTGGTGCTGCAGGTGCGCCGGACCAGCGACACGCTGCTCATCCGCGCCGATTGGCGCGCGGTGAATGTGGAGACCGGCGAGATCTACGCCATCACCTCGCCGCCCGTGGACCGCACGGGCCGGCGCGCCTTCCTCGACATGATCGCCACACACGGCGTGCCGGCCTGAGCGCACGGACCATGGCCAGGAAGAGCACCAGCATTCTTGGGCTTGCGGCCCTTGAGAAGAAGCTCAACCGCCTGCCGTCCGTCGCGCTGGAGGAAATCAAGCGGTCCATGGAGAAGGTCGCGGACGACATTGTCCGATTGGCCAAGTCCCTGGTGCCGGTGGAGGAAGGCGACCTACAGCACTCCATCGCCTGGACTTGGGGCACGGTGCCGAAGGGGGCACTCACCTTAGGAAAAGTGGCGCGATCCGCGCTCGGCAAGCAGCTGACCTTGACCATTTATGCCGGCGACGAAACCGCCTTCTATGCGCGGTTCGTGGAGTTCGGGACCAAGTATGCGCCGGCGCGCGCGGCCCGCCGAGACTCCCGGTACAAGCGGACCTTTATCCTGACCAAGGCGCTTGCAGAGCACCACGCGACGCGGGCGCAGCCCTTCTTCTTTCCGGCCTACCGGGCGCATCGGAAGTCTGCCAAATCGGCGGTGCGAAAGGCCACGCGAACGGCGGCCCGCAAGGTCGCGTCGGGAGGCTGATGCATGTCGGACCCTTCGCTTGCCGTCCAGACCGCTTTGGTGACGGCCCTGAAGACCCTGTCCACCGAGGCCGGCGCACGGGTCTATGACCTGCCGCCGGCCGATGCCGCCGCGCCCTACATCACCGTGGGCGGCGGGCAGACCGTGCCCCTGGATGAAACCTGCTGGGACGCCTCCGAGGTCTATGTGCAGGTGGATGTCTGGTCGGAAGAGCCGGGCTATCCGCAGGTCAAGCGCATCGCCGGCGCCATCCGCGCCGCGCTCCATGATCAGCCGGTGACCGTGACCGGCCACGTCTGCGACCGCTGCGAGGTGCGCAACGTCTCCTATTCGCGCGAGCGGGACGGCATCACCAGCCGCGCCCGCATCGACCTTCTTTTGACCACGCAACCTGCCTGAGGACCATGATCATGGCCAAAACCCAGAAGCTGCTGATCGAATTCGGTGACGGAGAATCCCCGGAGGAATTCGCCTTCAACTGCTCCATCAACACCAGCCGCGAATTCACCATCGAAGGGTCGACCATCGACGCCACCACGCCCAATTGCGTCGACCCGGACGCGCCGGCCTGGGTGGGGCGCGTGATCGACACCCTGTCCGCCGGCATCTCCGGCGAAGGCACCATGGACCCCATTTCCTGGGGGGCCCTGCGGGACCGCATGCTTGCGGCGGTGCCGTTCAACGCCCGCGTCACCCTCGACCTGACGGGCGCGCAGGGCGGCGGCTACTTTGCCGGCGCCTTCGTCATGACCTCCCTGGGCGTCGCCAAGGAAGGCCGTGGCTTCGTGTCCTGCTCCGTCGAGCTCCAGAGCGACGGCGCCATCACCTGGACGGATGCGTCCTGATGTCCAGCTCGGGAGAGATCAGCTTTGCGTGGGGCGACGGGGAGCACGCCTTTCGCCTCGCCATTGGCGGCCTGCGGGAATTGCAGGACAAGTGCAATGCCGGCCCGGGGCAGATCTATACCCGCCTCGGGGATGGCACCTGGCGGGTGGACGACATCCGCGAGACCCTGCGCATCGGCCTCATTGGCGGCGGCATGAAGCCCACGGACGCGCATGTCCTGGTCACCCGCTACGTGGATGGCCGGCCCCTGGCGGAGAACATCTCCCCCGCCATGGCGGTGCTCGGCGCCGCGCTCATCGGCGTGCCGGACGACAAGGTGGGGGAAACCGAGGCCGGGATGACCCAGACGGAGGCGGACGCCTCGTCCTCTCGGCCTATTACGCCAGCGGCGCCGTGATGGGGTTCACGCCCCGCCAGGTGGACGACATGAGCCTGTGGGAGATGGCCGCCTGCGTCGAGGGCTACACCAAGGCCAACGGCGGCGAGGTCAAGCCCGCCGCGCCCTCGGTGGAAGAGCATCTCGCATTGGTGGAGAAGGTGCGGGCGCGGAGGAATGCGTCCACCCGACCCACCATCGTCAATCTGTAGCGGAACTCACGCATGGCCACAGACCTTGAACGGCTCGTTGTTCAGATGTCCGCGGACATCAAGAGCTATGAGCGGGAGATGCAGCGTGCGGTTGGCGTGACCAATCGTCAAGCGCGCGCCATCGAGGCCCGGTGGCGCCAGGCCAACAGCAATCTGGACAGCATCGGTGCGGGCATGGCGCGGGGGCTGATCGCCCCGCTTACCGGCATCGCGGCTGCCCTGTCTGTGCGCGAGGTGGCCGCCTATGCGGACGCATGGACCAAGGCCAAGAATTCCCTGGCGGTCGCGGGGGTGGTCGGGACCGAACAGGCGGCCGTTCTTGACCGGCTCTACAAGTCGGCCATCGATAATGCCACGCCCATTGGCGCCCTCTCCGAATTGTTCGGCAAGGCGGCGCAGGCCTCCGACAATCTGGGCGCCTCCAATGAGGAGTTGATCCGGTTCACCGATGGTGTCGCGGTGGCGCTGAAGGTGGCTGGTACCGGCGCCGGTGCCGCTTCTGGCGCCCTGACGCAGCTTGGCCAGTTGCTGGGCTCCGCCCGCGTCCAGGCCGAGGAGTTCAATTCTGTCAATGAAGCCGCGCGGCCGATCCTGATCGCGGTGGCGAACGGGCTCGACGCGGCCGGCGGGTCGGTGAACAAACTGAAGGCGCTGGTGAATGAAGGGGAGGTCTCTGGCCGCGAATTCTTCCAGGCCTTCCTGCGCGGGTTGCCCTCCATCTCCGCCATGGCGGCGAACTCCACCCAGACCATCGAGCAGGGCTTCACCAACGTCACCACTGCCTTCACCAAGTACATCGGGCAGACGGATGAGAGCCTCGGCGCGTCGCAGCGCCTCGTGGTGGGGCTGAACGCCCTGGCGGACAATTTCCAGGAGACCGGGGACATCGTTGTGCAGCTGGCCAGCATCATTGCCGGCGCCCTGGTCGGTCGCGCCATTGGCGGCATGCTGGTGCAGTTGGGGCTGGCCACCACTGCAGTGACCAAGTTTGTGGCGGCGCTGCGCGCCGCGACCACCCTCGGTGCCCTGGCCACCGCCATGACGGGAATTTCCGCCGCCGCCGGCCCCATTGGCCTGGTGGTGGGTGGAACGGCGGTTGCCGCGCTCACCTTGTTCTCCTCGACGGCAGTTCGTGCGGCGCCGGGGGCCAAGCTTTATGCCGAGGCCCTCAAGCAGGTGGAGGATGCCGGCAAGGGGGCCGCAGAGGGCGTCAATGCGGCGACGCAATCGCTTACGGATCAGCAGTTCAACCGTCTCGCGGCGGGAGTGAAGCAAGGTGAGGCCGCAATTACGTCGGCGCATGACGCCGCGGTGGCTCTTTTCTCCGAAATCATCAACAACGCCTCCCGCCGTATCATCACTGAAGCCCAGCTGGATGAACTGAAGGCGCTGCGGGATGATCTGGGGAAAAGCGGAGACAAGGCTGATGAGGTGAAACAGGCGCTTTATCGCCTGGCCTCCTCAAACCCAAAATTCCAGCTTCTCGCGGACCAGTTGGCGCCGCTCCTCGATTCCCTTCAGAATGCGATCTCCGCCACAGATGCGCTGAAGGGGAAGGTGGCCAGCCTTGCAGAGGCATCCTTCCCGTCCATGGCGGAAAAGACCGCCTATGACAAGGCTGTGGCGGCGGGCGAGGCTTTCGTCTCCGATGCCAAGCGCCGCGCGGCACTCACCAAGGATCAGTTGGATCTGGAAAACCAGATTGCCGAGGTGAAGAAGCGGGCCGCCACCGCCGGCGTGGTGTTGAGCGACAAGCAGGCGTCCGACCTTGCCCAGACTGAACTGGCCGGCGCTGCGGCCCGTTCCGCCGAAGGGCGGCGGAGCGGTGGCGCCCGGTCTGACAGTTTCGAGCGCGCGGTGCAGGGCTATCGCGAGCGGGCGGACGCCATGCTGGTGGAGGCGCAAGCCTTCGGCACGGGCACCTATGAGATGGAGCGGGCGCGGGCGGCGCAGGATCTGCTGAACGCGGCGAAGGAGAAATACAAGATCATCTCCCCGGAGGTGCAGGCCCAGATCGATGCGGAGGCCGACGCCTATGGGCGGGCGGCGGAGGCCAGCGAGAAGGCGGTGCGGGCGCAGCAGGACTGGAACAACCTGCAGCAGGAATTCGGCGACTTCGCCGTCGACAACATCGCCTCCATCGCCGCCGGCTATCAAAGCTGGAATGACGTGCTCAAGAACGGCCTCGGCCTGCTGACCCAGATGGTCCTGAAAGCCGCATTGCTCGGCCAGGGTCCGCTTGCCGGCCTGTTCGGCAATGCGGCCTCCGGCGGCGGCGTGGGCGGCCTCGTGGGGGCATTGTTTGGCGGGTTCCGGGCGAACGGTGGCGGGGTGAGCGCTGGAAAGGCCTATGTGGTCGGGGAAAAAGGCCCTGAAATCTTCGCCCCCGGCCGGTCTGGAACGATCCTGCCCAATACCAGCATCACCCCGGCGTCGCGCATGAAAGGTACAACTGCGGGAGCTATTACCTTTTCCCCCTCCACCACTATTGATGCGCGGGGCTCGAGCATGACCGAGGCGCAGTTCGCGGCCATCCTGGCGGAAAACAATCGAACCCTGATGGCCCAAGTGCCGGGTGTGGTTGATCAGGCGTGGCGGCGGATGCCGCGCGGAATGCGGCCCTGATGGCGATCACCTATCCCCGCGCCTTGCCGGCGGATATCCGCTGGCTGAAGTCCACCCTTAGCCTGCCGCGCGGCAACGCGCTCAATCGGCTGTCCTCTGGAGCGCTGCAGGCGGCCGAGGTGGATGAACCGCTGTGGCGCGCGTCATTCGTGAGCGAACCGCTTGTTTGGTCGGAGCGCCGGCTGTGGGAGGCGTGGGAGCGCACCCTGCGGGGCGGAATCGGCACCTTCCTGGCCTATGATTGGGTCGGCTCCTATCCGCTGCAGTACGGGGCTGCGGTGCTCGATCTCACCCGGGCGGGCGGGGGCTCGTACAATGGCACGGCAACCTTCGTGTCCTGCACGGCCACCACGCTCACCTTGTCCGGCCTGCCGAATGGCTATCAAGCGAAGACTGGTGACCGGCTGTCTTTCGCCTGGAACAATGGCCGGGCCTATCACGAGGTTGCCGAGGATGCCGTGGCGAGCTCCGGAGGCGCCTTGACCGTCACCGTGGAGCCTTATGTGCGCGCGCCCTATGTGGATGCCGGCACCGACGTCGCCTTGGTGCGGGCTCCCTTGGTGCTGCAGATGGATCCCGACACCTGGTCTTCTCCGGATGACCTGGGGGCGCAGCGCATTTCATTCACCGCGGTTCAGGTGATTTAGAACCGATAGTTGATGCCGGCGCGCGCTATGCCGAGCGAAACCTCTCCCGATTGCGCAGACGAAACTCGCCCTGGAATGTCAAAGTCCCGGTAAGAGACGGTTCCAAAGTCGGTATAAAAAGCCTCGGCCACCACTGACCACTGTGAAGCCATGGCATATTCAAGGCCGCCACCAATTACCCATCCGAGGTTCACTCGACTATGGGTTTTAGAGTTTGGGAAGATGCCGGCGCTGATCAGGGCAGGATTGTAAACGGCCCACGCTTCCGACATCTGAACGTCAGCAAGGGCAAGGCCAACGGTGGCATAGAGCATTATTGATGGTGTGACCAACATGCCGAACCGCCCGCGCAATGTTGACATCCAATTCACGCTGGCGCTCAATTTTGCGCTCGCTGACGGCGTGTTGGATCGGTCCACATAGTCGGTTGAGGTTTCCGTCTCTACGGTCTGAATATCCACCTCCAGCCCAACCACAATCTGCCCCTGCTGGATATTGAAGCCAGCTTTCGCGGCTCCTGAGAACCCGCCTGACGACGACCTTTGCTCGTATGAGGATAGGTTAGAGTATTCCCCGAATCCGTTTGCGCTCGACCAAGCGAGCCCGATGGCCGCACCGGCATAGAGCCCATTCCATGTAGTTGCGGGATCAGGTGAAAAGACAGGCGCATCCGCGCCAAACGCCATTCCCGGCGCCAGAAGCGCCACGCTGAAAATAACCTGTCTCATTGTGCCCCACCCCTGTGACAACCCAATGGTTGCACGGCCGGGTTGGGCTGTCCACGAGGCCCCCATGCGCGCCTATGACACCGATACCCTGACCATGCTCCAGTCCGGACGATGCGCCGAACGGGATATGGTGCTGTTCGATTTCGCCAGCGGCCTCTATGGCTTTTGGACCGGCGCCGGCACGCTGGAATATTCGGGCGTGACCTATGTGGGTGCGGGCAAGCTCATCTCGGCTGATGAGGGCTCCTATGAAATGGGGCTCGCTCCATCATCCCTGTCGATCTCTCTGTCCTCAATTCCGGATAGCGACCTGACACCCGACGTGCTCGCCACCATCGAGGCGGAGGACTATCACCAGCGGCCGGTTACCATCATGCGGGCCTATATCCACCCCGACACGCGGGCGCTGCTGTCCGTCGAGCGGCTGTGGCGCGGCTATCTGGACCAGATCACCCACGATCTCCAAGCGGGCGGCGGCGCCACACTCACGGCCACGCTGGAGAGCCGGTTCCGCGACCACACACGCGTCGGGCATCGCATCCGCTCCGATGCCGATCAGCGGCTGATCGATGCGGACGACGGATTCTATCAGCATGCCGCGACGGCAGATGCCAAGATCGTTTGGGGGCGCGCGGGATGACGCGCGTCCGCGATTGGCCTCTGCACCTTGATGAGGTGATCGAGCGCTATCAGGCGGACGTGTTCGCCTGGGGTGCGCGCGATTGCTTCACCTTGCCCATGGATGCGTCGGCGGCCTTGATCGGCGTCGACCGGTGGGCGGTAGAGCGCACCTATTCGACCAAGATCGGCGCGGCCCGCAAGCTCAAGCGCCTGGGGTTCGCCGACGTGGCGGACGCCTTCGCGGCCAAGTTTGAAGAGATTCCTCCGGCGCTGGCGCAGCGCGGCGACATCGGCTCCGTTGCTGATGCGAACGGCGCGGCCTGCGGCGTCGTGGTGCTCGGAACCCTGGTGGCCGGAATGTCTCCCGTTGCCGGCCTGACCTTCCTTCCCCGCGCGCGCCTCGTGCGCGCTTTCCGGGTGGCCTGATGCCGATTATCGCTCCAGCCATTGCGGCGGTCTCCGGCCTCGTCGCCGCGGCCGGGCCTATCGGGTCCGCGCTGATCGGTGTGGGCGCATCGGTCGGCCTGTCCTATCTGTCCAAGGCGCTCTCCGGCTCCACGAGTGCCGCCAGCGCCACCACCTCCGGCTTTGAGGGCTCCCTCCAGATTGCCGGCGACGTGCCGCGCGGCTTCGCCATCGGCGAGGTCGTGACGGAGGGACACCTCGCCTATGTCAACGTCTCGGGCGGCAACAACATCCACCTCGACCGGGTCTATGTGATCGGCGAGGGGCCGCACGAAAGCCTCGAAAACATCTGGGTCGACGGCACGTTGCGCACCCTGGCGCTCCAGTCTTCGACGGATGATGTGGACCACTATGTGGTGTCGGATTTCAACTATCCGACCACCGGCATCCCGACCATGCACGTCTGGTTCGTGCGGGGCTATTCCGATCAGTCCGCGCTGTCCGCGCTGGTGGATGGCTCCAATCCGGCCGGGCGGTGGACCTCGGATTTCAGGGGCGCCGGGCAATGCTATGCCGTGGTCCGCACGACCTTCTGGAAGGAGATCTACGACGCCATCCCGTCGTTTCATTTCCACGTCAAGGGGCGCCGGTTCTACGACTGGCGCCTGGACAGCACGGCCGGCGGCAGCGGGTCGCACCGGTGGGGCAATGAACGGACCTGGGCCTATAGCGCCAACCCCATCGTGTCGCTCTACAATTATCAGCGCGGCCTGTTCGTCAACGGCAACCTTCTCGTCGGGCAGGGCGTCCAGCCCATTGATTTCGTTCTCGACGCTTACACGTCCGGCGCCAATGCCTGTGACGAGGCGGTTCTTGATAGCGCGGGCTCGTCCGGCGACCGGTTCGCCATCGGCACTTATGTGAGTGCCTCGGAAGAGTATGGCGCCGTGGTGCAGCGCTGCCTCGATGGCTGCGCCGGCGCCATGATCGAGCGGGCCGGATCGTTCGCCCCCGTGGTGGGTGTGGCGCAGACCACGGTAATGACGGTCACGGACTCCGATCTGATAGCCGGCGCGCCGATCCGTTTCGCCCGCAAGACGACGCGCGACAAGCTCGTCAACGGCATCTTCGGAACGTACAGCGATCTAACCCAAAAGGGCGAGGCGATCTCCTATCCGGCGCGCACGGACAGCGCCGCGGAGGCCGAGGACACCGAACAGCGCCGGGTTCAGTCCGACCATCCCGAGGTCAATGACCCCGTGATCGCCCAACGCCTGGCGGAAATCGAGCTGCGCCTCGCGCGCCTCCAGGCCACGGCCTCGATCACGCTCGGCATGGCCGCCGTGGTGCTGGAGCCGGGCGACTGGATCAGGTGGAACAGCGCGCGGTATGGCGACCGCCGGTGGATGATCCTGCGCATCACGCCGGGTAAAAACCGGACCTTCCAACTGGACCTGCGGGAGATCGCGGCGAGCGCCTATGGCGAGGCGGATGACGCGCCGGTCAATGCTGGATCGGTTGGGGACCGCGATCCGCAGGTGACGGCGGTCGGCATCACGCTGGCGGCCAAGACGCTTCCGGCCCCGGGCGGCGGTCAGAGCCCGGCGATTGCGGTCTATTGGACGCCCGTTGAAGACCCGACCGTTGACGCCATCCTGCTGGAATATCGCCAGGATGGATCCACCGACGTGCTCACGGCCCGGGCCGATGATCCGGCTTCCGGCCTCTTCGTGATCTCCGCAGGAGTGCAGGGCACGACCGGTTATCAGGTGAGGGCCATCCCCACCTCCACGCCCCCGCGCGCCATGACCTGGAGCGATTGGGAGGACGTGACGACGGATGCGCAGGTGATGGCAGCCGCAACGCAGCCGCCGTCCTGGCAGACGGTCATGAATATCGAGTTGCCTGCGACCGTTGCGGCTATGGAGCAAAACCTCGCGGACCTCAATGTGCGCATCGCCGCGGCAACGGCGCAACTGGCGCTGATCCAGGCCGAACATGGCACCAAGATCAATGCCGTGGCCGGCGAGGTGCGGGCGGATACGGCCAGCCAGATCGAGAAGGCAACCGGCCCTAACAGCGCATTGGTGGCGCAGATCGACACCACCTATGCGACCAATCGGAACGGCATTGCGCAGGTCGAGACGCAAGTTCTCACGGTGGCGGATGACCTCGACACCCTTGCCACGTTTACGACCTCGCTCAACACGGCGGTGACGGGCCTCGCCAGCTACGTGGACGCCAACCTCACGGTCAGATACACGGTCGCCGCCTCCGTCCCAGACGGCGCCACGGCGGCCTATGAGCTTCAGTTGATCGCGGACGGCAACGTTGCCGGCCAATATCTGGTGGTGACCTCGACGGGATCTTACGCTGCGCAGCGGGCGGACAAGTTCCTCTGGCTCCGGGCGGATGGCACCACGCCCTTTGCGATGTTCGACACCATTGATGGGGTCTTCTACTTGAAGGGCGACCTCCTGGCAGACGGCACGATCAAGGCGAACCATATTGACGTGACATCACTTTCCGCGATCTCCGCCAATTTCGGCACCATCACCGCCGGCACCATCCTGTCACCGACCGGCGTCTTCACGCTCAATGCGACCGATGGCTACATCCTGGTGGTGAGCGATCCATGACGACACCTCGCCTCATCATCGGGAAGCAGGGCGGGGTCGGGCGCGTGCGCTTTTCGAAAGCCGGTTATGATGTAACTGACCTCGACCTGACTAATGAGCAATTGGTGTTCGATTCCGCGTGGCCGGAGATCCTCGGGGTTCATGCGATGAACCTAGATACTGGATCACTCGGTACAACATACCTGAGCCTTGGTGGTTATTATCGTCGCATATCTGACCAGTCGTTCCCGTCTCTTCCATTTGCGCCTCTGGCGCTTGGTTGGGCGGTTGACTACACGATTTCAAACGCAAGTACGCATGACATTTATTATATTAAGCGGTATATCCCGGCTTGCGTTTGCACAACCACTAATTACATTCGCCTGACTAGGCCGGGCGGCGCGGCCGGCTCTCAGCGCTATGCGTACATCGTGTTCAATAAGCCCCTTTTTGGGGCCGACCCGCGGGAAGCGGACCTGGACGGCGGGAATTCCATGCTGCTGGGCAATCACCCCACCCGCGGCGCCGGGCTGTGGGTGTCCCGCAAAGGGGCGGATGTGCTCACCTGCGGCGACAATGACCTGACGCTCTCCACGCTCAAACCCATGCTTCAGGTGGCGGAAAGCGGTGTTGTGACAGGATATGTTCACAGCACCGGGTATCTACGCGCAGACATCTTCACGTCTCGCTCGTACCCGGCCCATCCCCCAGTGCTGATTAGGGGCGCCACACAGCCGTGGGGCATGGCCAATGCATCGTCGATTAGCACCAGCGAATACGGATGGCTCAGCGATAACTGGGTGCATGTGGAGGCGTTCAGCGGCGGCACAGCGGACCCGCTGCATTGGACGATCCTCGATTATGACCAGTCCTATGTTCCGGGCCCGGATGCCGCGCCGACACCGCGCGTGCAAGTGAAGGACGGGGTGCTGAAGGTCTCGAAGAAAAACATCGACGTGACAACAGCGGGGGATGGAGACCTGCTGCTGCGCACGGATCGCTCGGTGCTTCACGTCAAGGATAGGTTGCAGCAGGATTTTCTCTTTTCCGGCTCGGTGGCCGGCAACATTCCCCTCTCGACCAATATCAGCGCGCCGCCGCTCGTCTTCTTCGGCATCACCTTCAACGGCGAAAACTATTGCCGGAACGTGGCCGCGAACACCACGCCTTTACACACGGATTGGAGACTTACCTCTCCGGGCTTCAACGCGGACCATGTGCGCATGAACGCCACCAATTCCAACCAGATCACCTATGCCGGCTCGGCCGTGGCAGGTGAATCCGTCCACATCGCGACAATCGAGCACAGCTAATGGCTTATGGCGACATTGTTTCATCCGGCACGGTTTCAGGATCGTCCGGCGGCACCACCGTGACCGGATCGTCCACCGCCTGGGCGAGCGGGCCGTTGCCGTTGCGGGCCGGTGATCAGCTTTATGTGGGGGGGTATGTCTATCCCATCACGGCGGTGGCGTCGGACACCTCGCTGACCATTGGCGTGCCGTTGCAGGCGTCTGTTTCCGGAGGCACCAGCTATCGCGCGGTGCTCGCGGCCCCCACCCGCCAGGCTGTCGCGGAGGTGGCGGATTCCATCGCCGACCTTGTCAAGCAGGCGCAGTTCCTGACGCAATCCGGTAACCCCATCCTGTGCGTCGCGGTGGGCACCAATACTCCGCCGGGCTCGCCCGCCACTGGTGACACCTATGTCATTGGCACGTCGCCCTCCGGTGCCTGGGCGGGCCGGGCCGGGCAATTCGCGCGGTGGACCGGGACTGCCTGGTACTTCTCGGCCCCGGCCGTTGGCGCCATGGCCATCGATACCACGGCGCTCGAGCTCTACATGAGGGGCTCGAGCGCCTGGAACATCCGCTCGCTCCAGGTGGCCGGGAGCACCATCACAGACAACCTCATCGTCACCGGCAATCTGCGTGTGCAGGGCCAGCCGGCCGTCCGCGCATATCGCACCGGCGGAGCAACCACGCTGGCGGCGGGAGAATATGGGTGGGCTGGCACACTCGGGCTCAATCAGGGCAGTTGGACCACCGCGGCAATCTCCGGCGCCATCTCTGGGGCTGGGCTGGTTGTCCCTAAAACCGGAATCTACATGCTGTCGATGACAGTATTGATCAATTCGGGGTCCGGCGGGCGCATCTACACGACAGTCAATTCCTCCCCTCTGTTTTCGGTGGTTGGTCCCGGCGGGACGACTGGTCTGCTCGTCGGCGCCTCCTACCTGACCGGACTTACTGCTGGCGACAAATTGGGCTTTAAAACTGAGGCGTCCATTTCCCTGTACCTTGCAGACGCCCATACATATCTATCCGCCGCCATGGTCTCGTGAGGTATTGCTATGGACGCCGACGCATTGCGGGAGCTCTATCCCACCTATACGGATGACCAAATTGAAGAGGCCATAGCCATCCATGCGGAGGCGGCCGCGTTGCGCGCGCGCATCGAGGGGATGGGCGGTCTGTTGCAGATCATTGCGGGGAGCGCGTTGGACCAAGTCCTTCGCCTTCTCACCGACAAAATCCCGCCGATCTAGGCGCATCCCCCCTGCCAATCCGCCGCCCTCCCAGGCGGCTTTTTTATGAGGCGCGCATGACCGTGCGATACCATTTTGACGCCGAGGATACGGCGCCCTGGCGCGGCTCGTCCTGGGCCACTGGCTTGGGGTTCGACACCCTCGACGGGCACGGAGACACCGTGCCTCTGGCGCTGACCCTGGCGGACGCGGTGACGCTGACGCTGTCCTGGCGGGGCGGGACACTGGTTCTCACCGCCGCGGCCGGCCGGCTCACGCTGGACGACGCCACCGGCTCCGTCCGCTGGACGCTGACGCCAGCCGAGACGGCAGCGCTGCCGCCAGGTCTCCTGACGGCCTACCAAATCGAGATGCGGGTGGACGCGGTGGAGACCACGCTCGCCTCTGGCCAAATCCTGGCGCAGGAGCCGCTCAATGCCTGATGTCGCGCGTGTGCTGATCCCTGGCCTGGTGGGGGCCGTTAACCCCGCCAATCTCACCGCAGCCCAACAGTGTCAGGAGGCAGCAACCGCCACGGCCGCAGATCGGGCCGCGGTGGAGGAGGATGCAGCGCAGGTGGCGAGCGACAAGGCTGCCGCAGCCGCCTCGGCAGGCGCCGCCGCAGGCAGCGCGACGGCCGCAGAAACGGCGGCAGGTCTCATCATCGCTGCCCCGATTACGGTGGCCGGCACCAGCCGGACCATTGGTCCGGACGACTATAGCCGCACGCTGCGGTTTACATCCGGCACTGCAGTTAGCGTGACGCTGCCAGCAAACGCCCCGGCGGGAACATGGGTCCATGTGGTGCAAGCCGGCGCAGGCGCTCTGACGTTTGTCGCCGCCAGTGGCGCCACGGTGGAGGGTGACGCGCTGGGCCGCGTGACCACTGCCGGACAACGATCCACTGCCACCGCCTGGGTGGACAGCAATGCCGGCGGCTCTGCCGCCGTGTGGTTTTTGGCGGGATTTCTGGGGAGTTAACATGCTGGGCCTTGGGCTATCACTCTCCTCCGTCCGCTCGTCTGGGCTGCTGCCGGAGACAATCGCGGCGGCATCCCGCATGTCCGTCCCGCCACCAGCCGCGCAATTGGCCGCCATGGATCGGTATATCCGGGGGCAGATCGCGGCCGGGATCTGGGCGCGGTGGGACGTGTTTTGTGCGTTGGCCGCGCATGACGCGCAGGCAACGCGCGTCAACTGGGTTTCCAGCTCCTACGGTCTCGCGCTCAACAATACGCTGATCTGGCGATCCAATAGAGGGGTGCAGGGGGATGGGGCCACCGGCTTTCTGGAGGCCACCGGGTACAATCCCTCCGCCGGCGGCACGCGGTATGCTCAAAACGACATGAGCCTGGGCTGCTACGTTGTGACCCCGGCATCCGCCGTCGTCGGCCTGGATGTGTATAGCGGCTACGGCCGCGTGCAGCGCAGGACATCAGGCTCAAATGACGTCCATTATCGCGCCAATGACGCGACTGGCACATCCTGGCCATCCGGCGGGTCGCTGGACGGGCTCATGGTTGCCGACCGCGCGGACGCCGCCACAAAGCGCCTGTACCGCAACGGCGCGCTGGTGCACAGCGCGGAGGTTGCGTCCACGGGCAATTCTACCCTTCTGCGGGTGTTCGCCGCTGGCGCTGGCACTGCGCTCTCCGACGCCGAGTTGGCCCTCATTTTCGCGGGTGCCTCTCTGAGCGCCTCGCAGCATGCCGCCCTTGCGTCGCTGACCAACTCCTACCTAACGACCATTGCGAGCATTACGCCATGACGGACTGCATCATCCTGACCCCGGCGCAGGCGGCGGCCGTTGACGGCGAGACATCGCCGGGGTGTTTCCTGCGCCCGCGCGCGCTGGCGGACGGCCATTTTGCACTGTCTGCACTCGTGCTCGCGGACGCGGCGCACGAGACCGCGTGGCCGCTGCTCATCGGCCTGCCTCACCGCATCATCGCTGCCGAGGAATGGGCGCCCTCCAGTTTTGACGACTGACAGGCAGCGCCGACACCAATCGGCACCTTACGCATTGATGAATAGGAGACACCTCAATGCCTTATGATAAAAACAAAGACCCATTTTACAATTCTGATGTCACGCGCCGTGACTATGGCACGCGGGGGCGCAACATCACGCTGTCCACGGCCGATGTGGATCTCAACCCCTATGCCTATGTGCGGGTGTTCGCGCCCTTCACGGTGGCGATCCCTGTGGTGCGCTATGTCCCCGTCGGCAACACTGATGCCGCGCCGGTGACGCTGTCCCTGGCCCCTGGCCAGGCTGAGATTCTGCCCCACCCCGTGCGCCGCCTGTTGGGTACCGCCAATGGCACGGCGGCGGGGCTGGAGTTCCTGACCTCCGAGCAATAGCGCCGCCAGTCGCCGCCACGGCCTCTTCTTCTTCCATCCGCCGCCCCTCCGGGCGGCTTTTTTATTGGAGGCATTCATGTCGCCCTGGCCGCTGCAACGCGAGGTCGATTCCTTCTATGGCAACCCCCGCGGCGCCGGAGGCGGGCCTTCCGAAAAGTGGGAGGCCGGCAACCTGGTGCTGGTGCCGTGCCCCTGGCTGCTACGCTTTGAGGGCCAGTCGGTGCGGGGCATCCGCATCCACAAGCGTTGCGCGACGTCGCTCGCCCGTGTGCTCGATGCCATCTGGGCGCGCTGCGGGCGCTCGCAGGCGGAAATCGACCGCATTGGCATGTCCGCCTATGGCGGCTCCTACAATTTCCGGCGTGGGCGCGGGCTCGCCACCCTCTCCATGCATGCCTATGGCTGCGCTGTGGATTTCGACCCGGATCATAACGGGCTCGGTGATCCCACCCCCGCCATGGACCGGCGCGTGATCGAGGAATTCGAGCGCCAGGGCTGGGAGTGGGGCGGCCACTGGTCGCGGCCGGACGGCATGCATTTCCAGGCCGCGCGCACCCGCGAGGTGCCCCCTCGCCTCGCGCCCGCCCCGGCCGTGGCGTGAGCCCGGCGCCTGCCGGGCCTGCCGCCCATTGGGCGATCCGCCGGCGCATCATCATCGCCACGCTCATCTTCTGCGCCGGCGAGACCATCTATCTCACCGTGTGGGGCCGCGACACGGCCCTGCACGAGACCATCGCCAACGGAATCCTGCTGCTCGCCGGATCGGTCATCGGCACCTATGTGTTCGGCGCCGTCTGGGATGACCGCAACGCCCTGGCGCTCGGCCGCCGGCGCGGGCGCCGGGATGACGACACCTCACCTCCCGAGGGCTCCTCATGATCTCGTCCATCCTCGCCTGGGTGCTCGGCACCCAGATCGGCCGCATTGTCGCGGCCGTTGCCATCGCCTGCGTCACCTGCGCGCTCGTCTGGCCTGTGGCCCATGGGCTCGGATATGCCGCCGGCAAGGCGGATTCCGCGCTCAAGACCCGCGCCGAGCGCGCCGAGGCGGAGGCGGACGCCCTGCGCCGCACCCTTTCCGCCCACCAGGCCGCCGCGGCGGCTGACACGGCCGCCGCCGCCACCGCGCGGGTCGAGGCCCTCGCCCTTCAGGAGCAGATCCGTGAAATCCTTTCCGCCCCGCCTGCTGGCCCTTGCCTCGACGCTGCTCTGTCTGACCGGCTGCGCAACCTCTGGCCCGCGCGCCCCTGAGCCGGCCCTTGCCTCGGTGCCGCCCGATCTGCGCGACTGCTTCGACACCCTCACCGAGCGGCCGGCGGGCACCGGCGCGCTGAGCGCAGCGCAGGTGGCCGAGGTCATCGCGCATCTGCGCCAGAGCGAGCTGCGCCTCTCCGCCTGCGGCAAGCGGCTGCTCGCTTTCTATGGCGCCCAGGCTGCGGTCTATGGAGGACGATGACATGACACGCCCCCCCTCCCTCACCGCCCAGGCCCTGGAAAAGCTCGGCGCCATCGGCGCGCGGCAGGATGCCCAGGCCGAGCGGCTCGACGGCATCGAGCGCATGATCACCGAGGAGCGCCACACCGCCGCCGATGATCGGCGCCGGATGCTGTCCAAATTGGATGGCCTTGAGGCGCGGCTCGACGGGCGCGACGCCACGCTGGAAAAGCGCGTCGAGGGCCTGGAGTTGTTCCGCAACCGCGTGGGCGCGGTGGTGGCGCTGGCCGGCTCGGCCGTGACCCTGCTGGCCGGCGGGCTCTGGTATCTGCTGACGACGTTCTGGGCGGACGTGATCGCAGCCTTCCGGCGGCTCTGGCCATGAGCGGCACCGGCAAGCACATGACGCCCGCCCAGCGGGCGCGGCTGGACGCGCTGCTGGCTGATGGTGTGAGCCCGACCGAGGCCGCGCGGCGCCTGCGCATCAACCGCAAGACGGCCTATCGGCGCGCGGCGGCCCTGCGGGCGGAGGGCGCCGGCCCGGCACCGGACGAAAGGCCGGCTCAGCAGCCGGGAGAATCCGGCCCGCACCGCCTGGGCGGCTCGGCGGCGGATCGGCGCATCGTGGCGCTGGAAGACGAGGTGGCGCGCCTCCGGCGCGAGCTCCGGGCCGCGCACCGGGAAAGCCTGGACGAGGACGCGGTGCGCGCCATTCTAGGCACTCTGGGCGCGGCGCCGGCCGCCCCGCCCGACTGGCTGGTGCGGCCCTCCCAGCCGCGCGGCCAGCGTACGGCGGAAGTGCCTGTCACCATCTGGTCGGACTGGCATATGGGCGAGACCGTCTCCTCCGCCGAGACCGCCGGCCTCGGCGGCTATGACCTGGAGATTGCCGAGGCCCGGGTGAAACGCCTGGTGGGTTCGGTCATCGATCTGTGCCGCAACCATGGGCCGGGCCGATATCCCGGCATCGTCGTCAATCTGCTGGGGGATTTCGTCTCCGGCGGGCTCCATGCCGAGCTCGCGAAAACCGACGCAGAGGAGAGCATTCCCGCCGCGCTCCGCTGCCGCGATCTTCTGGTGTGGGCGCTGGAGCGGATGATTGCCGAGTTCGGCCACGTCTATGTGCCCTGCGCCTCCGGCAACCATGGGCGCGCGACGCTGAAACCCGAGTTCAAGCGCTACGTCTACAAGAACTATGACTGGCTGATCTATCAGCTCCTGGCCCGACATTTCGAGGGGCGGCGGGAGATCCGGTTTGACATCCCCTCTGCCAATGAGGTGCGCTACCGCGTCTTTGGCCAGCGCTATCTGGCCCTCCATGGCGACATGTTGGGCGTGAAAGGCGGGGACGGCATCATTGGCTCTATCGGCCCGATCATGCGCGGCGAGGTCAAGACGCGCGGCCAGGCGGCGAGCGCCGGCCGGGACTATGACATCCTCATCATGGGCCACTGGCATCAGGAATTGTGGCTCCCGCGCGCCATCGTGGCCAACTCGCTCAAGGGTTTTGATGAGTTCGCCAAGAACGCCCTGCGGGCGCCGCCGAGCGAGCCATCGCAACCCTTGTGGTTCGTCCATCCGCGGCGGGGCATCACGTCCCGCTGGTCGGTCAAGGTGGAAGCCCCGCCGGCGCAGGCAGGGGAATCCTGGGTGTCCTGGCAAGGGGAGGAGGCGGCGTGACCGCGAAACCGAGCAACCCGAAGGATGCGCTGGCCATCTCCCGCGCGCCCTTGCAACTGGTGCCCGGCACCGCCGTAGCCTATGCCGCGCTTGCCTATGCCGAGGGCGCGCTGAAATACGGCCCCTATAACTGGCGCACGGCGGGGGTTTCCGCCGGCACCTATAAGGCGGCCGCCCAGCGCCATCTCGAAAAATGGTGGAACGGGGAATGGGCGGACGCGAAGACGGGGGTGCCGCATTTGGCATCGGTGCTCGCCAGCATCGGCATCGTCCTCGACGCCCATGCCTGCGGCATGCTCACCGATGACCGCCCGCCGCCGGCGCCCGTGTCCGACCTCATGGACGAGATCGAGCGGGGCGTTGCGGAGTTGCGGGGGATTTTCGGGGCCGGAAGCCCGGGCGGGGCTACCTGAGCTTGGCCCGCGCCTCCATGAGCGCCATCTCCAGCACATAACCGAGGGTGGTGAAACGCCTGCGGCGGGCCTCTCGTATAAGGCGATTCAGCGTTTCCACCGCCTCGGTGATGAAGGCCCGATCCTCTTCGCTCATATCCATGGTGCCCGCCTCCCCCATGCCTCCGCTCCATTGCACCTCGGGCCGGCGGGAGGCACAAGATATAGCGGCTTGTTCTCTTTTTGTTCTCATGGAATCCATATGCCAAATGGAGGCAGGCCATGGGACAGACAGAGCCAATCTTTGATGTGTCGCCCGGCGATATCGACCGCGCCCTTGCGGCGTGCGACGGGGATGCGCGCGCCACCATCCGCGCGCTGCTCATTGCCAACGCCATGCTAGAACGCGCCCTCACCGGCGAGCGGGTGGCGGCCCTCCAGAGCCGCCGGAGGCCATCCCGCCGGCAATGACAGACGCGCCAAAGACCCTCGCCGACTATCCCTATGTGGTGGTGCGGATCGAGTGCGGGCTTTGCGGCCGGCGCGGCCGGTATCGGCTCGCGCGCCTCGCCGAGCGGTTCGGCGCCGACACCAGCCTTGAAGATCTGCTCGACCAGATCGCCGGCCGCCGCTGTCGCTATCCGCGCCCGTGGCGCGTCCGGCGCGTGCCCAAGCTGATGGCGGTCTGCCACATCCATCTTCCCGATCTTGTGATCAGTCCTCCCCCGGATATGCCTCCGGAGCCAGGCGTCAAGCTGGTTGTGGACAACTCTGGCCCGCCGCCAAGCCAAGCCGCAGCCGAGTGACTTCGAGCCGGTTTCTTGGGCTGTTTCTTGGGCCGTATCGCACTTAGGCGGATAAGTGCTTGAAAAATGGTGGGCGATGCAGGGATTGAACCTGCGACCCCTCCCGTGTGAAGGGAGTGCTCTCCCGCTGAGCTAATCGCCCGCCGTCTGCGCCGATCGGCGAGGAGGGCCGTTTAAAGCCGCAGACCTCCCGGTGTCAAGGGCGGGTCAAGAAATTCCCACCCCATCCACAGCCCCGACACTCGACCTCACGCCCGGACGCGGGTCACCAATTGGCCGAGAACCGGCACCAATTCGTCATAATGGCCGATCAGGCGGTCGGCCCCGAGTTCGGCGGCAGGGACTTCCGTATAGCCGAAAGAAACCGCCACCGACGGCACGCCCGCCGCCTTGGCGGTGGCGATGTCGGTGGCGCTGTCCCCCACCATGACCGCAGCCCCCACGGAGCCGCCGCAGGCGGTGATGGTGGAGAGCAGCGGCAGCGGATCGGGCTTGTTGCGGGCATAGGTGTCCGCGCCCGTGATCACGGTGAAGTGGCGCGTCAGCTCCAGGCGGTCGAGCAGGATGCGCGCCAGGCGCTCCAGCTTGTTGGTGCACACCGCCAGGGTCGCGCCCTCGGCCGAGAGGCGCTCTAGGGCCTCCACCATGCCAGGAAAGGGGCGGGAGCCGTCCGCGATATGGTCGGTATAATAGGCCAGGAACTGCCGGACCATCTCGTCCAGCTCCTGCTGCGAGGGGGCAACCCCCACCTGCTCCAGCGCCCGGATGATGAGATGGCGCCCGCCACGCCCGATCATGTTGCGCGAGCGGTCGCGGTCCACCGGCGCGACGCCGTGGCGGTCGAGGACATGGTCCAGGGCGTCCAGGAGATCGGGCGCGGTGTCCACCAGCGTTCCGTCCAGATCGAAGGCGACGACGAGAGGCGCTTGGGCCATGGGGCATCCTTTGGGGTCTTGATCCGGGGCATGATGCCCCGGGCAGCCGCTGCGTGCGGGAAAGCGGCAGCGACCCGCGGTCTGAGTGGCCCCTGCCTACAATCCTGCCGCTTTTCATGTCCAGCCTCCGACGCCATTCTTGCCAATGCGCCGCGCCTGCCAGGGGCGGCAGGACGGAGGAGGACCATGATGACGGGCAAGAGGTTGACGGCGCCTCGGCCGGGGCAGGCCGGCCTGCTGGCGGCAGGGCTTCTGGTTGCCAGCGTCGCCGGTGCGGCGGCGCAGGACGCCAAGGCGGGCTTTGACTTCGGCGCACCCCCCTCCAACCAGGCCAACCGCGTCTTCTCCGTGAACCGAACGACGGGGGAAATGTCCGCCTGCCAGTTCGAGCGGCCGGACAGCGCACTGGTGGGCATCACGCGCTGCTTCGCCCGGGGCGAAGGCGCAGGCGCGCAGAAACTTGGCGCCTACCGGCTGGTCGCCACCAACTTCTCCGGCGAAACCGGCATCTTCCGCGTCAATGCCGATACCGGCGAGATGAGCATCTGCTATGTGCGCGACGTGCCGAAGGCGGGCGGTGGGACCGAGCCGGCCATCCTGTGCACTCCGGCTGCAAAATAGCGCGCGGCTTGTCGGAAGCGTCGATCGGCGCTAGCAACGAACCCGACGCTGGACCTCTTCCAGAAAATTCCTCGCCCGCTCATCCGGAGTTCCGATGTCCGACGCCGAAGACTTGAAGCGCCAGGCGGCTGCCCGCGCCCTTGAGTTCGTCACCGACGGCATGAAGCTCGGCCTCGGCACGGGCTCCACGGCCAAGCACTTCGTCGACCTCCTGGCGGAGAGGGTGCGCGGCGGCCTCAAGGTGGTGGGCGTGCCCACTTCGGAGCGCACGCGCGCGCAGGCCGAGAGCCTGGGCGTGCCCCTGGCCACCCTCGATACCGTTCCGGCGCTCGATCTGTGTATCGATGGCGCCGACGAGGTGGGGCCACACCTCGCCCTCATCAAGGGGGGCGGCGGCGCCCTGCTGCGCGAGAAGATCGTCGCCAGCGCGGCGCGTGAAATGCTGGTGATTGCCGACACCTCCAAGCGCGTGGAGATGCTTGGCCGGTTCCCGCTTCCCATCGAGGTGGTGAATTTCGGCGTCCCCGCCATTTCCCGCCGCCTCGCAGAGGCCATTGCCGGGGCTGGCTGCGAAGGGCCACTCGTGCTGCGCAAGACCGCGGGCGACACCTTCGTCACCGATCAGGGCAATGTGATCCTTGATGCGCATCTGCGCCGCATTCCCGACCCTGTCCGGCTCGATACCGCCATCCGCTCCGTGGTGGGCGTGGTGGAGCACGGCCTGTTCCTGGGCCTCGCCCGCCGCGTCATCCTTGCCGGTGCGAACGGCATTGAAATCCTAGAGGCCTGATCACGCGGCCCCGGTGCCCCCGCGCCGGACATGTCCGCTCCCGCCAAACCGAACGAGACCTTCCCCATGGAGATGATCATGCGTTGCTCGACCGCCGCCCGGCATATCGGCATGGGCCTGCTGGCCCTGATGCTTGTGACGGCGCCGGCGCTCGCCCAGCAGCCCGCCGCGGCGCCCAGCCCCGCGGCCCTCCAGACCGCCCGCGACCTGGTTCAGGCCAATGGTGAGGCGCACGCCTTCGACGGCGTGATCCAGAACCTGGTGGACGGAGCCGCCCTCGGCTTCGTGCAGACCAATCCCGACCTCGCCCCGCAGTTGCGGGACCTCGCCGTGGCGCTGCGGCCGGAGTTCGACAAGCGCCAGACTGAGATCATCGACATCCTGGCCACCTCCTACGCCACCCGCTTCACGGAGGCCGAGCTGAAGGAGGCACTGGCCTTCTACAAGTCTCCCGTCGGCCAGAAGCTGGTCACGGATCGCCCCGCCATCGTGCAGCAGGCCGTTCAGAACATGCAGGCCTGGGGTGCCAAGCTGAACAATGAGGTGATGGACCGCATCCGCTCCGAGATGAAGAAGAAGGGCTACGATCTCTGATCGAGAGGTGTCGCGAAGGGGGTCGCCGCCTCCCTTCGCGACAGATGCTCAGGCCTTGTGGATGGGGTCGATCCACTTGACCTCGCTCGGGCGCTCCACCGGCTCGATATCCAGATTGACCACAACCGGCTCCTGGCCGGAGCGCACCAGGACGCATTCCAGGACCTCGTCGGGAGAGGCATTGATTTCCTGGTGCGGCACATAAGGCGGCACATAGATGAAGTCGCCAGGCCCCGCCTCGGCGGTGTATTCCAGCTTCTCGCCCCAGCGCATGCGGGCCTTGCCCTTCACCACGAAAATAACGCTCTCCAGGTCGCCATGATGGTGCGCGCCGGTCTTGGCATCGGGATGGATGTGGACGGTGCCCGCCCAGAGCTTCTCCGCGCCCGCCCGCGCCCGGTTGATGGCGGTGGCCCGGTTCATTCCGGGGGTCTGGGCGGTGTTGGGGTCCAGCTGATCTCCCCGGATCACCTTCACGCCGGTGTCGCGCCAGTCGATGGGGGGGTGGGGGTGGCTATGGCTCATCTTGGGCTCCCGGATGCGGCGCGCGGCTCAGGCTGTTGCGTCGTTCGCGGCGCAGGCTAGTGCGGGACGCGGGCCGGCGAAAGAGGTACGCGCGGCATGGCCCCGTGCGCAGCCGCGGGCGGCGTCCCAAAGGCCGGCGCGCCGCATTCGCCCTTCCCTCCAGCCGCGCGGCGCTCTAGAACGGCCCCAAACGCGACAAGTCCGGAGAGCCGCGCCGCCATGGCTGCCTATCAGTATGCCTACCATATGCATGGTCTCACCAAGACCTATCCCGGCGGAAAGAAGGTCCTGGATAACGTCCACCTGTCCTTCTACCCGGATGCCAAGATCGGCGTGCTCGGCGTCAACGGCGCGGGTAAGTCCACCTTGCTGCGCATCATGGCGGGGATCGACAAGGACTTTTCCGGCGAGGCCAAGCCCGCGGACGGCGTGCGCGTCGGTTACCTCTCGCAGGAGCCCCAACTCGATCCGGCCAAAAATGTCCGCGACAACGTGATGGACGGCGTGGCGAAGCAGAAGGCGATCCTCGATCGCTACAACGAGCTCGCCATGAATTACTCGGACGAGACGGCGGACGAGATGACCCGCCTCCAGGACGAGATCGAGGCCCAGGGCCTGTGGGACCTGGACAGCAAGGTCGACCAGGCCATGGACGCCCTGCGCTGCCCGCCTGACGACTGGGACGTGGCCAAGCTCTCCGGCGGCGAGCGTCGCCGCGTCGCCCTGTGCCGCCTGCTTCTGGAGCAGCCCGAGCTGCTGCTGCTGGACGAGCCCACCAACCACCTGGACGCCGAGACCACCGCATGGCTCGAAGGCCATTTGCGGACCTATCCGGGCGCGATCCTGATCGTCACCCACGACCGCTACTTCCTGGACAATGTCACCGGCTGGATCCTGGAGCTCGATCGCGGCCGCGGCATCCCCTACGAGGGCAACTACACCTCCTGGCTCGCCCAGAAGCAGAAGCGCCTGCAGCAGGAGGGCCGCGAGGACGAGGCCCGCCAGCGCGCGCTCGCTGCCGAGCAGGAATGGATCGCCGCCTCCCCCAAGGCGCGCCAGGCCAAGAACAAGGCCCGCATCCAGCGCTATGAGGACTTGGTCAAGAAGGCTTCCGAAAAGGCCCCGCAGACCGCGCAGATCATCATCCCCGTGGCCGAGCGCCTGGGCCAGAACGTCATCGACTTCCAGAATCTCAGTAAGGGGTTCGGCGACAAGCTCCTGATCGACGATCTGTCCTTCAAGCTGCCGCCCGGCGGCATCGTCGGCGTGATCGGGCCGAACGGCGCGGGCAAGTCCACCCTGTTCCGCATGATTACGGGCCAGGAGAAGCCGGACACCGGCACCATCACCATCGGCGATTCCGTCAAGCTCGCTTATGTGGACCAGAGCCGCGACGCCCTCGACGACAAGAAGACCGTCTGGGAAGAGATTTCCGGCGGCAATGACGTGATCTATGTGGGAAAGCGCGAGATCCCGTCGCGCGCCTATTGCGCCGCCTTCAACTTCAAGGGCGGCGACCAGCAGAAGAAGGTGGGCATGCTCTCCGGCGGTGAACGCAACCGCGTGCACCTTGCCAAGACGCTCCAGCGCGGCGGCAACGTGCTGCTGCTCGACGAGCCCACCAACGACCTGGACGTGGACACCCTGCGCGCCCTCGAAGAGGCGCTGGAAGATTATGCCGGCTGCGCCGTCATCATCTCCCATGATCGCTTCTTCCTGGACCGCATCGCCACCCACATGCTCGCCTTCGAGGGCGACAGCCATGTGGAATGGTTCGAGGGCAATTTCGCGGACTATGAGGAAGACAAGAAGCGCCGCCTGGGGATCGATTCCACCATCCCAAAGCGCATCCAATACAAGAAGTTCTCCCGCTGAGAGCCTGGACCCGGGAAACAGCGCCCGGGCCCGTCTTCTTTCGCGGCAATGCCGCCTCGCAACCGCCTATTGCGCGGAGGCCCGCCAGCGTCCGCCCTGGTCGATCACCAAATCCTCGAACTGCGCCGCAGAGACCGGCGCAGAATAAAGGTAGCCCTGGGCCATATGGCAGCCATGGGCGCGCAGGAATGTGGCCTGCTCCTCCACCTCCACACCTTCCGCCAGTACCTCGACCCCGAGCGCCGTCGCCAAAGCGATGATGGCGATGGTGATCTGCGCATCGGCGGGCGAGGTCAGAAGATCGCGCACGAAGGACTGGTCGATCTTCAGCTTCGCCACCGGGAAGCGGCGGATATAGCTCAGCGACGAGAAGCCGGTGCCGAAATCGTCCAGCGCCACGCGCAGCTTCATCTCCTTCAGGCGCCGCAGGATCTGCTTCGTGTCGACGCGATCCTCCAGCAGGATGCTTTCGGTGATCTCCAGCTCCAGACGCTCCGGGGAGAAACCGGTGCGCCGCAGGATGCCAGCCACATGGCCGGGCAGGTCCGGCACATAGAATTGCCGGGCGGAGAGGTTCACGGCGACGCGCCCGCACGGCACGCCCCGCGCCATCCAGTCGGCCCCCTGGCGGCAGGCCTGCTCCAGCGCCCAGTCGCCGATGGACAGGATCAGTCCGGTCTCCTCTGCCAGCGGGATGAAATCTGAGGGGGGAATGGTGCCCTCCGGCGTATTCCAGCGCAGCAGCGCCTCCGCTCCCAGGATGGCGCCGTCACTCAGATCCACCACCGGCTGATAGGCGAGCGACAATTCGTTCCGCTCGATGGCACGGCGCAACCGCGCTTCCAGTTCCAGCCGCGCATTGGCGGCCTCGGTCATGCCGTCGCGATAGAAGACATAGATGCCGCGGCCGCCCGCCTTGGCCCGTGCCAGGGCTGCGTCCGCCCTCTGCACCAGTTGTTGCGGCAGCACGCCGTCCCCCGGATACATGGAGATGCCGACGCTCGCCCCGAGGAATACCTCGGGCGCTCCCGGCAGGGACAGGGGCTGGGACATGCAGGCGATGAGGCGGGTGGCGGTGAGCGCGGCCTGCTGCGGTCCGACAACATCCTCCACCAGCACCATGAACTCGTCGCCGCCATAGCGGGCCAAGGTATCGCGATCGCCGAGTGCGGCCCGCAGGCGACGGGCAACTTCCACCAGGGCGGTATCGCCGGCTTCATGACCGAGGCTGTCATTGACCGCCTTGAAGCGGTCGAGGTCCAGGAACAGCACCGCGCACTTGCTGCGGTCCCGCGCCTGGGTGACGGCATGGTCCAGAAGGGTCAGGAACAACAGGCGATTGGGCAGGTCGGTGAGCGTGTCGTGATGGGCGATGTGATCGAGCTGCGACTGCGACTGCTTGATGGTCGACAGATCGGTGAAGGACGCCACATAGCCGACCACGCCGCCTTTCGCGTCCAGGACGGCGCGGATGCTCAGAAGTTCGGGATACACTTGGCCGGACTTTCGCCGGTTCCAGATCTCGCCGTGCCAATGTCCGGTGGAGAGCAACGTGGCCCACATCTGGGCATAGAAGGACCGGTCCTGCCGTCCCGAACTCAGGACGTTCATATTGCGCCCGACCACGTCTTCCTCCGCGTAGCCGGTAATGGCCGTGAAGGAGGGGTTCACTGCGGAGATGGTGCCGTCCGCCTCCGTGACCACCAGCGCTTCCTGCGCGGTGGAGAAGACGATGGCCGCCAGGTGCAGACGGCGTTCATTGGCCTTCAGCTCGGTGATGTTGGTCTGGGTTCCCACCACCCGCCGGGGATGACCGGCATCATCCAGAACCACGTGCCCCCGCAGGAGCGTGTCGATGGCCGGTCCCTCCCTGCGGCGCACCTGGAGCTCCAGCGAAAAGGTGCGCACCCGTCCCGCTCTGGCATCCGCGAGGGCGGCGGAGAGGCGGGCGGCGCCGTCCTCCTGCAGGCCCTCGGACAGCATGGCAGCGGGGTGGAGGGTGCGCCCCTCCTCCAGGCCCAGCATGCGGTTCCAACTGGGCGAGACGGTCAGCGTCTCCTCCTGGAGATCCACGTCCCACACGCCCTCGGTGGCGCCGAGCAGGGCGAGATTGAAGCGTTCGTCGCTGATGCGCAGCCGCTCCTCGGCCGCATGGCGCGCCGACACGTCAATGGCCACGACGATCAGATATTCCGCGGCACCGTGAGCGGTGCGGGCCACCGTGGTGGTGGTGCTGAGCCAGATGGGCGTGCCGTCCTTGCGGATATAGCAGCGCTCGCCCACTGCCTGCTCGATGTCACCGGCCACCAGGCGGGCGATGACGGCATCATCGTTGCGTGCCGGGTCCGCGTAGCGCAGCTGGCGATAGTTCATGGCCAGGAATTCTTCCCGGCCGAAGCCCATCATCTCGCAGGCCTTGCGATTGACGCGCAGGAACATGCCGTCGAGCCCCAGGTGCACGATGCCGACCGCCGCCTGCTCGAACGTGGCGCGGAACCGCATCTCCGCCTGCCGCAGGGCCTCCGCCTGATGCAACTCCCGCCGTGCGATCAGAAGCTTGTCGCGCTGGCGCAGGGCTGCTGCGGCCGCCACGGCGCCGGCAATGGCCAGCACCAGGACGAGACCGGCCATGATGGCGACATCCCGCGCAGCCGCCGTCGCCTCGTCCTCCGAAATTTCCGCCACCAGCAGGAGAGGTCCGCCGTCCACATGTTCGGCCACCGCCAGGACCGCCGTTCCGGCGCCACCCGTCCCACGCGGCGCCTCGCCCCCCGCCCTGGACGCGAGCGCGAAATCAAAGGCGCCTTTCGGAAAAGTGCGGGTGAAAGGCGCCACATGGCCCATGCGCATGGGCGACACCAGCAGATAGGACCCGTCGGGTTCCGGGCGAACCAGGAAAGACTGGCCCGTTCGCGTCGGCACCGGCCAATGGCTCAGATACGGATAGACGAACTCCGCGGCATCCACCTCAGTCAGGAGAAAGAGCGGCTCTGGCCGCGCACCCTCAGGACCCGCCACGGCCGGAAGGGAGAGCAAGAAGCCATAGCTGTAGGTGGGCAGCGTGCCCGCGCGGTGCAGGGGCACGAAGGTCGGCGGACTGGTGGGGAGGACGTCCTTGATCCAGGCGGGATCGATCCCGCTCCCGTGCCCCCCGCGCAAATGAAGCAGGGGCTCGGCCTTCTCGTCGAGCACTTCCACACGGCTGAAGCCGTGAAGGCCGGCCATGTCGGCCATTTGAATACGCAGGCGATCCCGCTCCAAAGGATCGCTTGAGGCCCGCCACCGGGCCACCGCCTCATAGAACAAGCGCCGACCCGCCAAGAGGCGCGCATTGGCCTCCCCCTTGAGGCGATTCTGCTCCAGCGCCTCGATCTGAAAGCGCGCAATCGTGCGCAGCTCATCCACCTGATGGGCAATAAGAGGGCCGGAGGCGCGCCACATGACCAGCGCCGCTGCCAGGACACCGATCCCCACCGATAGGACAGCGAGCAACAGACCACTCGCCAGGCCGAGCCAACGTGGTGCCACCCGCCGGGCGAGCCGACCGGACATGGCTGCATTCAGCACAAGATAGAAAGCTACGGCTGTAAGGGCGACGAACAGGAGCCCCTTCGGGATGGAAACCATGGCCAGGAGATCAATGCCGCCCAGCCACTCCACCAGAAGATCCGACGACAAAACCCAAGCGGAAGCGAACGCCGCGTAAAGCAGCGTGAGCCCAAGGATGATGCGCCGGTTCGACATCGTCTCACGCACCTACGCCAACTTGGCCGGCCCGTCACCTCTCACTCTAGCTGAAATTCTCCCGTAACGGCATGGCCCTGCGCTGTTTTTCCTTGAGACACACCGCTTCGGTGCGATTATCATGCGGGCAAAGATCGCCATGCACACTCCGCCATGCGCCCGGCGCTCTTGCCGGATGCGCCCATAAACCCCATTCTTACATGCGTATCGATCCGCCGGCCTTGAACCGGCGTGGTTCGGAGTGTCCAGATGTCCCGACTTCGCCCTCGTCCCCCCGTGATCCAGATCACGGACGCCGCTGCCAGCCGCCTGCTGCAAATCATGTCCCGTACCGATCCGCCGGCTCTCGCGGTTCGCATCGGCGTCAAGAATGCCGGCTGTGCCGGCATGTCCTACACCATGGACTATGCCAGCGAGATCACCCCCCTGGACGAGGTGGTGGAAGACAAGGGCGTCAAGGTGATCGTCGATCCGAAGGCAGTGCTGTTCCTGCTCGGCACCCAGATGGACTACAAGACGGACAAGCTCTCCGCCCAATTCGTCTTCAACAACCCCAACCAGACCTCGGCCTGCGGCTGCGGGGAATCGGTTGCGATCACGCCGGTGGCACCGGAGGCAGCGGAGAACCGTCTCTGAGGCGTTTCGACGGTACCCGGAGAAGCCAGCATTCCCAACGGCTTGATGGCGATTGACGACGGCGCGCGGCCGCGTCACCTTGCCCTCGCCGAGGGGGCCGACATGACGCCGCAATTCATTGGCAGGATCCTGGAATCCCGCGTTTTCTTCATTGTGAGCCGCATTGTCCTCGTATCCATGTTCCTGGGCGCGGGGCTCGACAAGCTCCTCCATTTCCAGGGAACGGTGGCGGAGATGGCGCTTCACGGCCTGATGCCGCCCGGCGCCTTTGCGGTGGCGGCGGTCGCGACACTCCTCATCGCCTCCGCGCTCATTATCCTGAATGTGGCGGCCTGGCTGGGCTTCGGTGCGCTTGGGATTTTCGTCGCCCTGACCATTCCCATCGCGCATCCCTTCTGGAGTTTTCAGGGCGATGAGGGACTTCTCCATTTCCACGTCGCCGCCGAACATATCAGCCTGATTGGCGGGCTGATGGCCGGGGCGATCCTTTGCCACCTGCAGGCCCAGGGCATAGGCTCTGCTGTCGCACGCCCGGGCCTCTGACGGGCCGCTTCAATAAATCCGGGTCCGCAGCAAGCTTAAACCCTGGTCCGCAAAGTAAGGTTCTGCCAACCCGAAGGAACATGACGCCGGACCCACGCACCACTCAACCTTGCACGCGTCCCGCAGCCATCCTATAGGTTCGGACCATGCGGGCGTGGCGGAATTGGTAGACGCAACGGACTTAAAATCCGTCTCTGCAAAGAATGCCGGTTCGAGTCCGGTCGCCCGTACCAGTCCGTTCTTTCCCCTATAAGCCCCGCTAAGCAAGCACGCCCGCGCTCTGAAGGGCCGCGGCGAGCGCGGCGGTTTCGCGGTCATCGCAAGCGGGCTGGGGTGGGCGCATCACGTCGCTGTCGAGGCGGCCCAGCAGCTTGAGGCACGTCTTCAGCCGCGCCGTCGCCCGCCCTCCTGGCGCATCGCGATAGATGGCGACAGAGAGCGGATAGAGCCGCTCATGGGCCGCGCGCGCCGCGCTCCAGTCATTGGCCTCGGCGGCATTCCACAGGTCCACCACGAGTTCCGGCACCACCGCGGCGAGCGAGACCTGGCTGCCAGCGCTGCCGATCACATAGCTGGTGAAGAGGTGCTCGTCGCCGGAGCCCAGCACCGCGAAGTCCGGTCGCCGGGCGCGGATGAGGCGCAGATTCTCCTCATAGGCTGCCACCTCCCAGCTGCCGTCCTTGATGGCGACGAAGCGGGGATCCTCGATGAGGCGGGCGAGCACATCCAGCGGGTAGGACATGGCGCCCGCCCCCACCGGCGCGCCATAGAGCATCAGCGGCAAGGTGGTGGCATCGGCAATCAGGCGGTGATGCAGCAGCGTGCAGTCCACGGCGTGACCCAGTGCCCAGCTGTTGGGCGGGAAGACGAGAAGGCCGTCGGCGCCTGCAGCCTCGATCTGCGCCGCCTCACGCGCAGCCTCCAGGCTCGATTCGTGGTTCACGCCGGAGACCAGCAGGCAGTCCTGCGGCGCCACCGCCCGCGCGATCTCCACCACCCGCCGCTTCTCCGCCAGCGACAGCACGAAATTCTCGCCCGCATGGCCGTTGATCAGCAGCCCGCGAATGCCCCGCACCGCTGTGACGGCGGCGATGTGCGCGGCAAGCGCATCCTCGTCCATCGAGAAGTCGGCGCGCAGGGGCACCACGGTCGCCGCATGGATGCCGGACAGGCGCTGGACGAAGGTATTGGTCATTGGGAGGCCTCGGAGACGCCACGCGGGGCAAGCAGACGGTCGATGGGAAACAGGGGAAGATCCGGCTCGCGCCCCAGGATGCGGTCCGCCAGGAGGCGGGCGATATAGGGGCCGCTGGTATAGCCGGAATGGACACTGCCGCAGACATAGGCGTCCGGGATGCCCGGAATCGGCCCGGCAGCCGGGAGCGCGTCGGCGGTCTCCGCCTCAAGGCCCGCCCAGGCGCGGGCGATGCGCGAGGCCTTCAGGTCAGGAATGGCATGGCAGGCGAGGCGCACATTGCCGATGATGCGGTCGGGCAGAAGCTCCACCCCGCCGCGCGCGCGATCCCCCACGCCCTGCCAGCCGCCGCCAATCACCACGGTTCCGTGGGGATATTGCTTCAGGGACAAGAGGCCATTGGCAATGCCCACCACGGTGCGCATCACCGGCCGCACGCGCTCGGTGACCACCAATTGGTTCACCAGCGTCTTGATGGGCAGGTGGATGCCGAGCCAGGCCATCATGGGCTCGATCCACACCCCGCCCGCGAGCACGATGCGCTTGGCGCGCACCGGTCCCTGCGGGGTTTCCACCACAAAGCCGGACGCCTCCCGCGCGATGCCAGACGCCGGCACGTTCTCCCGCAGGTCGACACCCGCCTCCAGCAGCGCCCGGCGATAGGCAAGGCCGGTGAGATAGGCATTGGCGTAGCCATCCACCTTGCAATAGCCGGCCAGGCGCACGCCCGCGGATAGGCCCGGCTCCACGGCGCAGGCCTGCGCGCCGCTGATGAGTTCGATGGGCGCGCCGGCCTCCCGGCGCTTGCCCGCACGGAAGGTGAGCAATTCCTCTTCCTGCGCGGTGAAGGCGAGGGAGAGGCCATCGCACACCACCACACCCACATCATGCCCCAGCCAGTCGCGGGCGCTCGCCCACATGGCGTGGGCGCGCAGCGCGTAGGGAATGAGCGCCACGCGCGTCATCTGCATGGTCAACGTGCCGGCATTCACGCCGGAGGCCTCGCGGCAGAGCTGGCCACGCTCGATGAGCACCACCTTCATGCCACCGCGGGCGGCGAAGAGGGCGACGGTGGAGCCATGGACCCCACCGCCGATGACTGCGAGATCGTAGGTCATAGGGGGGCCGGTGCGGGGATGGGGATGTCGGAATAGTCGAAGGCGCCCAACAGGTCCGCCAGCGCCACCGGGCGCAATGGCGGGCGGGCGGTGAAGGTGCCCACCGCCTCCCGCGAGCCCACTTTCGCGGCCAGCAATTCGGCCGCCACATCGCCGCAGAAGCGGCCCTGGCAGGGGCCCATGCCGCAGCGGGTGAAGTGCTTCAACTGGTTCATGTCCCGCGCGCCGTCCCCATGGGCGGCTTCGATCTCCGCCCGCGTCACGTCCTCGCAGCGGCAGATGACGGTGTCGGGAGGGATGGCGGCCACCTGGGCCGGCCGCAGGGCCATCATGTCGGCCATGGCGTCAGAGAAGGCGTGGGCGCGGGCGAGGGCGGCGCGCGGCGTGGCGGCGGCAGATTGAAAGGCGGACGCGTCCAGCGCGCCTGCATCATGGGCGGCGGCAAGCCCCGCGAGGCGCCCCGCCGCTTCCGCCACCATGGCGCCGCGCAGACCCGCCCCATCGCCGCAGGCATAAAGGCCGTGGAGACTGGTGCGGCCGTCTTCGTCCAGCCGGGGCACGAAGCCGCCTCGACGCCGGTCGAACCCCTGCTCCACCCGGAACAGGCGCGTGACTTCCGCGCCCGGCACCAGCCCATGGCCGACACACAGGCCATCCACCTCCAGCACGCGCTCCGCGCCAGCGGCGAAGGCGCCGGCTGCATCCACAGGCGCGAGGCGGACACGGGCCAGCGCCTCTTCTCCCTCCGCCGCGCGCACCCCGTGGCGGAACAGGACTGGCACCCGCGCGGCGCCGATCTTCAGCGCCCAGCCCGCACCCCGCGCCAGGAGGCGCGGCTGCGTGGAAAGCGCGGGTAGCGCCCCCAGCCAGTCCTGGGGGCCGGACAGATCGGCAATGGCGGCGACGGTGCCGCCCTCTTTCAGGATACCGGCGGCCACCACCGCCAGAAGCGGCCCACAGCCGGCCACCACCACGCGGCGGCCGGGCGAGGCGCGATGGGACTTCAGCAGCACGGTTGCGGCGGCGAGACCGATGACACCCGGCAAGGTCCAGCCGGGAAACGGCACCACCCGCTCATGGGCGCCGGTGGCGGCAATGAGGCGCGGGGCTTCCACCGTTTCGTTACCCGCCGGTCCCACGGCATCCACCCGGAACCGCCCCCCCACCGACCAGACCGTGCGGCCGAACCGTCTGTCCACGGCAGACGCGGCAAGCCGCGCCCGCAAGGCGCCCCCGCTCTCCGCTTCCGGCGAGGGGGGCACGGCGAGGCCCGGCGAGGGCGCGCGCCAGACCTGGCCGCCAGCCTCCGGCTGCTGGTCGAACAGCACCACCTTGAGTCCCGCCTCGGAGGCGGCGAGTGCGGCATTGGCGCCTGCAGGGCCCGCACCGAGAACAATGAGGTCGCAGGTCACAGGACGCCTCGCCGCTCGACGGTGAGCCCCTCGCGCACGGGCGTCAGGCACGCCTGGCGCAGCACGCCATCCACATGGAGCGCGCATTCCTGGCACACGCCCATGTGGCAGAAGGCGCCCCGCGCGCCGCCGGCCCGAGGACTTTTGCGCAGGCGCAGGAGGCCGTTGCGGGCCAGCGCGGTGGTCAGCATCTCGCCAGCGCGGGCCGGCACCGCCACGTCATCCACGAGGATGGTGACGAGGGGGCGCGCATCGCCGCCAACACCGGATGTCCCTGCGCTCATTTGGAGCTCGTCCCGCCCACGATGACCTCGCTGAAGCCTGCCGAATTGACTTTACAGATAGCGAGTCTGTATACAAATTGTCTACCGTTTGGCAATGGGAAGTCGCAAGACAGGCGACGCCGGCCGAGGATCCAGAGGTTGGAGAAGCACGCATGCTGAAGTCTTTTCTCGCCGCCGCCACGCTCGCGGTGGCGCTCGCCGGCGCGGCGCTGCCGCAGGCAGTCGAGGCGCGGACGCTCGATGAGATCATGAAGTCCGGGGTCATCCGCGTGGGCGTCAACCCGACGCTGCCGCCCCTCGGCAAGTTCGACGACAAGAACGAGATCGTCGGCTTCGACGTGGATTATGCCGGCGAGATCGCCAAGCTGCTCGGCGTGAAGCTGGAAGTGGTGCAGGTGGGCTCGCCCGATCGCATCCCCTTCGTCGCCTCCGGCAAGATCGACTTCGTGATGGGCGCCATGACGCGCAACACCGAGCGCGCCAAGGTCATCGACTTCACGGTGCCCGTGCACACCGAGGTGCTGGGCGTGCTCACCACCAAGGCCAACACCTTCACCGACTGGAAGCAGTTCGACGATCCGTCCGTCACCTTCGTGCAGGTGCGCGGCTCGACTCCGGTCAAGTTCATCGAGGAAAACCTCAAGAACGCCAAGGTCACGCTGCTCGACAATTATCCTGACGCCGTGCGCGCATTGGCACAGGGCCGCGGCACCGCCATGATCGACGTCATCGACTTCATGGGCGACCACATGTCCAAGCACAAGGTGGAGTGGCGGATCGTCGAGACCCCCATCGACGTCTATTATTGCAGCCTGGGCGTCGCCAAGAATTCCACCGGCCTGAAGGACTGGCTCAACATCGCGGTCTATGACCTCTATCGGAAGGGCAAGACCACGGAGCTGTGGAAGAAGTGGTTCGGCATGGACATGATCAAGCCCGTGGGCGCGCAGCCCTTCTTCTGATCTGATCGCGCCATCGGTGAAACGGGCCGGCGCGCGCGTCGGCCCCTGCTATTCCACGCGGGCCCATGTCCTACACGCTTCAGTATGGCCAGATCTGGCCCTTTCTCCCTCGCCTCCTGGAGGGCGCCGTGGTCTCGCTGCAGATCGCGGTGCTCGCCTTTTGCGGGGGGCTCTTTATCGGCACCGCATGCGCGGCGATCCGGACCTTCGGACCGCGCTGGCTGGCGCGCGTGGCGGGCCTTTATGTGGTGTTCTTCACCAACACGCCCCAATTGGTGCAGATCTACTTCCTCTATTTCGCCTTGCCGGATATGGGGATCCTCCTGTCCTCCTTCGCCGCCGTGGTGATTGGGATGACGCTCAATGCGGGCGCCTATCTCACCGAAATCCAGCGCGCCGGGTTCGAGAGCCGCCGCGCCTCGGAGATGGAGGCGGCGGAGGTGATGGGCTTCACCCGCCTCCAGCAGATCCGCTACGTGATCCTGCCGCATGTGGCGCGGGTGCTGTTCCCGCCTTTGTCGAACCAGTTCATCATCGTCACGCTCGGCACGTCCATGGCCGCCGTCTTCGGCGTCGAGGAACTGACCGGCGAAGCGTTCAACATCAATTCCCAGACCTTCCGGTCCATCGAGGTCTTCACGGTGACGGCTGGGATCTATGTGGTGCTGACCCTCGCCGCGTCCGTGGCGCTCGCCTTCATGGGCCGCGCCCTCTTCCGCGCCCGCACGGAGCTGATCTGATGTGGAGCCAGATCGTCGAGGAGTGGCCGCGCTTCGCCACCTATTACAACTTCCTCTTCATCGCCAAGGCTGCGGGTACGACGCTGGCCTTGTCGGCGCTGGGCTGTGTGTTCGGCAGCCTGATTGGCCTTGGCCTTGCGGTCTGCCGGGTGACGACCAGCCGCTGGCTCGCGCCCGTGCGGGTGGTGGCGCTCCTGCTCACCGAAGTGTTCCGTCGCGTGCCCTTCCTCGTCACGCTGATGCTGTGCTTCTTTGCCTTCCAGGCGACGGGCTATGACATCCCGCTGTTCGTGGTGGCCGCCGTCTCGGTGACGCTGATTGCGGGGGCCTTTCTCGGGGAGATCATCCGCGGCGGCTTCAAGTCGGTGCATGTGAACCAGTGGGAAGCGGCGGCGGCGATGAACTTTTCGCTCATCGACACCATTCGCCTCGTAGTGCTGCCGCAGGCCTGGCGCATCGTGTTGCCGCCAGCCTTCGGCTTCTTCGTCATGTTCATCAAGGATACCGCGCTCGCCTCGCAGATCGGCGTCATCGAGCTGACCTATGTGGGCAAGGTTCTCAACAACAAGGGCTTCTCGGCCGCCTTGAGCTTCGGCGTCATCCTTCTCGTCTATTTCCTCATTTCCTACCCGCTGTCGCGCCTCGGCGCGCATCTGGAGGCGCGTCTTGCATCATCTCGACATCGCCGGGCTTGAGGCCCGCTACGGCGAACATACCGTCCTGTCCGGCGTGGACATCGCCGTCGGCAAGGCGGACGTCATCGGCCTCATCGGCCCGTCCGGCTCCGGCAAGAGCACCATTCTGCGCGTGCTCATGGGCCTGCTGCCGCCGGTGGCCGGCACCGTGAAGCTCGACGGCATGCCCGTGAATTATGGGGATACGGCCCAGGTGCGGCGCCTGCGGGACCGCATCGCCATCGTGTTCCAGCAGTACAATCTGTTCCAGAACATGACTGTTCTGGAAAATGTCTGCGTGGCGCCGGTGAAGATCAAGAAGCGCCCCCGCAAGGAGGTGGAGGAGGAAGCGCGTCTGCTCCTCGCCAAGGTGGGGCTCGGCGACAAGCTGAAGCGCTATCCGGATGAATTGTCCGGCGGCCAACAGCAGCGTGTGGCCATCGTGCGCGCCCTGGCGCTGCACCCGGAAATCCTGCTCCTGGACGAAGTGACGGCGGCGCTTGATCCCGAACTGGTGTCGGAGGTGCTGGACACCATCCGCCTGCTCGCGAAAGAGGGCATGACCATGCTCATCGTCTCTCACGAAATGGCGTTCATCCGGGAGGTGGCCTCCCGCGTGGTGTTCATGGCAGGCGGACGGGTGGTGGAGACGGGCGCGCCAGCGCAGATCTTCGACCAGCCGACAGAGGCCCGTACCCGGGATTTCGTGTCCAAGATCCTGCGGCACTGAACAAAAAAAGGCGCGGCAACCGAACGGTGCCGCGCGCATCTCGTAAACAGGCCTTGAAGCGATCAGCCTTTTCAGCCGATCCGTTCTCGTGCCCATCAACCCTGGGCGGTGCCTTCCGCAGCCGCGGGACGCGGCGCGCCGGGACGGCCGCCGGGCGTGCGGGGCTTGGCACGGGGCTTGGGCAGCAGGCCTTCGCGCTGGGCGGCCTTGCGGGCGGCCTTGCGGGCCCGGCGCACAGCCTCGGCACCCTCGCGGGCGCGGCGCTCGGACGGCTTCTCATAAGCCTTGCGCTGCTTCATCTCGCGGAAAATGCCTTCGCGCTGCATCTTCTTCTTCAGCACGCGCAGGGCTTGGTCGATATTGTTGTCTCGAACCAGAACTTGCATAAGCAGATGACCTCTTTCCGGCAGATCGCCGTTCGGGTTTGGCCGCTTGAGATCGGCCTCAGGCTTCAAAGAAAAGCCCCGCATCCACCAAGGGAGCGGGGCTCTCTGTCCGGTTCACTACGCTCTTTTCGCCGCCAGTACATCCGTGATCGGTGAGGAACGCTGTGAAGCTGCCGGGCGGTAAGGCTCGGCATCGGCTGGAGACTGAGACTTAACCGGTTCACAAACCGGCCCGCCGATCAGCCACCAAGGCTAAGACAGAAATCCAAGGTCCGGTCAGCAAGCAGACCGGACGGCCCGTCAGTCGGCGAGCGACAGATTGGCAGCAGAGCTCTTGCCGCTGCGCTTGTCGGCCACGAGATCATAATTGACCTTCTGGCCTTCGCGCAGGGGCGGCAGGCCGGCGCGCTCGACCGCGCTCACATGGACGAAGGCATCGGCGCCACCATCATCGGGAGCGATGAAACCGAAGCCCTTTTCGGGGTTGAACCACTTGACGGTTCCCGTAGTCATGGGAAACCCTTTCCAGATAGAAATAGATGTCGCACCGCGTTTTACGCGGAACCGTCGAAAAAAGTTTTTCGGAGGGATATCGTCAGCGACGCGCCACTTATTCGGGCACAAAGCCAAGTCGTCTGACCGTTTATCGACGCTGGCATGATGGGCGCTGCAGGCGCAGAAGTCAAATTTAATCGACCCAGCGTCTGGAAGGCCTTGCGTCACAAGGCCCCATGTCCTTCATCCTACTCGGACATTTCGGCGGGGGGCGATCAGCGCACCGTGTCGAGCGTATGCTTATTGAGGCTACGCAAATGGTGGGTCACCGCGCGCCGCGCCGCCTTGGCATCCTCTTGCCCCAGGGCCTCCACGATCTGCAGATGCTCGGTGGAATCGGCCTCCAGCCGGTCGGCAAGATTGGAAATCTCGAACAGGCGGGTCGTGACTCGCAGCGTCCGGATCATGTCCGCCAGCACCTGGTTGCCGCAATTGCGGGCGTAAAGCTCATGCAGATTGTCGTCGGAACGCCAATGGGCGTCTGTGTGATAGGGCACGGCGGTGCGCAGCGCGTTGATCTCGGCCCGCACGCTGGCCATCTCGGTGGGCGGGATGCGCCCGGCGGCAAGCGCCGCAGCCTCGGGCTCCAGGATTTCCCGCACCCGCAGGCTCTGGAGATATTCCTTCAGGTCCACATGGCGCACCAGGAAGGAGCGCCCCGTGCCCTTCACCACCAGCCCTTCGCCCTCCAGGCGCTGAAGCGCCTCCCGCAACGGCGTGCGGGAGATGCCCAGCGTCTCGGCAAGACGCTGCTCGACGATGATCTCGCCACCGTGCAGGCGGCGATCGCGGATCATCTCCGACACCGCATTATAGGCGAGATTGGACAGGTTGATCCCGCCACCGCGCCCGCTCTCGCGGACGTGCCCGTCTTCGCCATCGGTGTCGCTCATGCGCCGGTCTCCGGATCAGGGAAGCAGGGGATCGCGGGTCGTCGCGTAAGGCGACTTGGCGCGCGACAGGTGCTGTCCCAGCCCCTTGGCGCCCACCAATTCACCGTTCCGCGCCACGCTCTTGCCGCGCAGCAGCGTATGGACCGGCCAGCCGGTGAGTTCGATGCCCTCATAGGGGGTATAGTCCGCCCCGTCGCGGATCAGGTCATGGGTGAGTGTCTGCCTCACCGTGGGATCCCAGATGGCGATGTCGGCGTCCGCCCCCACCGCGATGGAGCCCTTGCGCGGATAAAGCCCATAGGTCTTGGCCGGATTGGTGGCGGTGACGGCCACGAACTGCTCAAGCGAAATGCGCCCCTTCATCACCCCTTCGGAGAACAGCACGGGCAGACGCGCACCCACGCCCGGAATGCCGTTCGGCACCCACCGGAAGGAGGTGCGGCCTTTCGGAGTGAGCTTGCCCTGCGGGTCGTCATAGCGGAAGGGGCAATGGTCGGACGAGAAGACGGTGAAGACGCCGGTGCGCAGGCCCTCCCAGCAGGCTTCCTGGCTGGCGGTGTCGCGCGGCGGCGGAGAGCAGACATATTTGGCGCCCTCCATGCCCAGCCCGTCCAGATCCTTCTCGGTCAGGACCAGATACTGGGTGCAGGTCTCACCCAGCACGGTCAGGCCCTTCTGCTGCGCCCAGCGGATCTGTTCCATGGCCTCCCGGTTGGAGACGTGGACGATCATCACCGGCACATCCACCAGCTCTGCGAGCGAGATGGCGCGGTGCGTGGCCTCTCGTTCCACTGCGATGGGGCGCGAGGTGGCGTGGAAGCGCGGCGCCGTCTGGCCGCGCTTTTCCAGCATCTCGGTGAGATAGCGAATGGCGTCGTAATTCTCCGCATGCACCATCACCAGCGCGCCGGTGTCGCGAGCGACCGACATGACATCCAGGATCTCGCGGTCGTTCAGCGCGAGGCCTTCATAGGTCATGAAGACCTTGAAGGAGGTGTAGCCGTCCGCCACCAGGGCCGGCAGTTCCTGGCCCAGAACCTGGTCGGTCGGGTCGGAGATGATGAGGTGGAAGGACACGTCCACATGGCACGCACCTTCGGCCTTGGCGTGGTAGTCGGTCAGCGCCTGCCGCAGGCCCTGGCCTTTTTCCTGCAGGCAGAAAGGCATGAGCGTGGTGGTGCCGCCGAGCGCCGCCGAGCGGGTGCCGCTCTCAAAGTCATCCGCCATCACGATGCCCTCGCCAGAGGGCTGCGCGATGTGCACGTGGGCATCGACGCCGCCCGGCAGCACGAGCTTGCCGGTGGCGTCGATCACCTCGTCGGCGCCGGTGAGCGCGGTGCCGAGGGCAACGATGCGCCCGTCCTTGATGGCCACGTCGCAGATGACGCGATCGGAAGCAGTCACGACGGTTCCGCCGGAAATGATGGTATCGTAAGAGGCCATGGCGCGTTGTCTTTGGTCAGTGTGCACTGAACCGTATACAGATCGTGCGCAAATTGCATCCCACCCGGCGGGAAAATCCCACTTACCGCAAAGCGGCCCCCATCAGCAGTCTGAGAGGCCGTACAAAGGGGCATAGTTCGATTTACATCATGCAAAGAAGAGCGGACACCGCCTGCCGGCAAGATGCAGAAGGCCGCATTTAGTTCGTTGACAAAGTTACGTATTCTTCTTGTTCCCACGCCCTTGCTTTCGCGCTAGACCACGACCCTTCCAGTGGCGCCGCCGGAGAGACGGACGTGTCGGATCTATTCAGGCGTGAAGCATTGGAGAGCCTCTCCGGCGCCAGCGGCCTCGGGCAGAATCTGCGTGTCGTATCGCCGCTCGGCTGGGTGGCGCTGGCCACCACCCTCGCCCTCATCGCCGGCTGCACGCTGTGGTCCATCTTCGGGAGCTACCGCGTCACCGTCTCCGGCATCGGACTACTGGTGCCGGAGAATGGAGCCTTCGTCCAAGTCTACGCACCCAAATCTGGCTGGCTCGAAAGTTATTCCGACCGCGGCGACAGCGTGAAGCAGGGCCAGCTCATCGCCCGCCTCTCCTCCCCCGAGGGCCAGGAACGCCTGGCCGATGCGGACAGCCGGCTGGAACAGCTCAAACGGCAGCGCAGCGAGCTCATCACCCGCTTTGACGCGCGCATCGCCAATGAGGAGCGCGCCGCCGCCCGCCGCCGGGAAGCGCTCAATGAGGCCATCAGCCTGGGCGAGGCCCGCGTGCGGGAACTCCAGTCCATGCTGGATGCCCGCGAGGGGCTCCAGTCCAAGGGCCTCATGACCAGCGACCGGGTGCTGGAGGTGCGCGAGCGCCTGTTCGCGGCCCGGGAAGCCATTTCGCGGGCGCGGGCCGACATTCTGACCATAGACGCCCAGATGATCACCCTGCGGGCCCAGCACGCCCAGGACCTCGACACCCTGGATCGCCAGATCCGCGACAGCGAAGGCCAGCTCACCCAGGTGAGCCTCTCCCAGGACCTGGCCACCTCCATCTATTCGCGAGTCACAGGCACCGTGGTGCTGGACGAGGTGACGAGCCATGCTCTGGTATCTGCCGGCCAGCGCATCCTGGTTATCGAGACCGGCGACAAGCGCCTGGAAGCGCTGCTCTATGTGCCCGCCGAGCAAGGCAAACAGGTGCGGCCCGGCATGGAGGTGCAGCTCTCCCCCACCATCGCCAAGAAGGAGGAATACGGCACCCTTCTCGGCCGGGTGGTGAAGGTGGATCCCGTGCCGGAAACGGAGACGGCGCTTGCGGAACGCCTGAGCAATCGCGACCTCGCCCGCCAATTCACCAAGGCGGGTCCGCCGCTCCAGGTGGAGATCCTTCTCGACAAGGGGAAGGACGGCCCGGACAGCTATGACTGGACCTCCTCCCGCGGCCAGGAGATCGAGCTCACCTCCGGCACCTTGCTGGAGGGCCAGGTGACCGTGCGCACGGGGCGGCCCATCGCCCTGGTGATCCCCGCCATCCGCCACTGGCTTGGCCTATGAGTGAAGCGCGCTTCCAGCCGACGCGCCGCGTGTCCGTCCCCACCGTGCTCCAGATGGAAGCGGTGGAGTGCGGCGCCGCATGCCTTGCCATGGTGCTCGCCCATTACGGACGCTGGGTGCCGCTGGAGGACATGCGCGTCGCCTGCGGGGTGTCGCGCAATGGCAGCAATGCCAAGAGCCTCCTCCAGGCCGCCCGCGCCAATGGCCTGGTGGCGCAGGGCTGGCGGCTCGAGCCGTCCGGGCTCCAGGGCAAGAGGCTGCCCGTCATCCTGTTCTGGGAATTCAACCATTTCGTCGTGCTGGAAGGCATCGGCCGCAACAAGGTCTATCTCAACGATCCCGCCAGCGGCCCACGCACCGTCTCCCATGATGAGTTCAACACGGCCTTCACCGGGGTGGCCCTTGTGATGGAGCCGGGCCCCGACTTCGAGGCGGGCGGGCAGAAGCCCCGCGTGTGGGGCCCGGTCCTCGACCTGTTGTCGGACTCCAAGGCGGCCATCGCCTTCCTCGCCATCGCCGGGATCGCGGCGCTTTTGCCGGGCATCTTCGTTCCCGCCGCCACCAAGATTTTCGTCGATGAAATCCTGCTCAACAATCTGAAGGACTGGCTGCGTCCCCTCCTCCTGGGCCTCGCCTTCGCTGCGGCCTTGCGGGCGGTGCTCAGCCGGCTGGAGGGCTACTTTCTGGCCCGCCTGCAATGGAAGCTCGGCACCGTGGTGGGCTCCGACCTCACCTGGCACATCCTGCGCCTGCCGCCGCGCTTCTTCGCCCAGCGCTATACGGGCGATGTGGCGGCGCGGCTGCACTCGGCCGAGCAGATCTGCACCCTCATCAGCGGGCAGGTCTCCACCCTGTTCGTCTCGGGGCTGGCGACCCTCTTCTATGCCTGGCTGATGACGCTCTACGATCCGCTCCTCGCCACCATCGGCATCGCCATGTCGGCGCTGAATGCCGTGTTCGCGCAGATGGTCGCCCGCTGGCAGGAAAACGCGGTGCGCGGCCTCCTGCGGGAGGATGCAGCGCTCTCCTCCGTTGTGGTCAACGGCATCCAATCTATCGAGACGCTGAAGGCCAATGCGTCGGAAGATGACTTCTTCGCCCGCTGGGCCAGCCACCAGACCCGCCTGATGAATGCGGTCCAGGCCATGCAGGTGCCGGGCCTCGTTCTGGGCATGGTGCCTGGCATCCTGGGTGCCGTGGTGCTGGCACTGATCCTCGGCGTCGGCGGCCTTCAGGTGATGGACGGCATCATCACGGTGGGCACGCTCGCCGCTTTCCAGAGCATCCTGTCCACCTTCTCCGGCCACGTCTCCGCGCTGGTGCGCCTCGCCTCCTCGCGGCGAGAGCTGCGGGGCAACCTGGAGCGCATCAACGACGTGATGCGCTACCCGCTGGATGAGCGCTGGACCACGCCTGCCGCTTCCTTCGCTCCCCCGCCTCCTGAAGGGCGGCTGTCCGGCACGGTGGAGGTGAAGGACTTGTCCTTCGGCTACAATCCGCTGACGCCCGCCTTGGTGCGGGGCTTCAATCTCGCCATTCCCTCCGGCGGCCGGGTGGCATTGGTCGGGCGTTCCGGCAGCGGCAAGTCCACGCTGGCGCGCATGGTCGTCGGACTTGCCGAGCCATGGGGCGGCCAGGTGTGCTTCGATGGCACGGACATGCGCCGGATCGCCCCGGCGGTGCTGTCCTTCTCACTGGGCTTCGTGGACCAGAACATCGTCCTGATGGATGGCACCGTGCGGCAGAACCTGACCCTTTGGGACCCTTCCGTTCCCGAGGCCGACATGGTCCGAGCCGCCAAGGATGCGGAGATTCACGACGTGATCGCCACCCGCCCGGGCGGCTATGATGCCCCGGTACGCGAAGGCGCCTCCAACTGGTCCGGCGGCCAGGCCCAGCGCCTGGAGATTGCGCGCGCGCTCACCCGCCAGCCCAGCATCCTGGTGTTCGACGAGGCCACCTCCGCGCTCGATGCGGGCACCGAGGCGCGCATCCTGGAGAATCTGCGCCGGCGCGGCTGCTCGCTCATTCTCGTCACCCACCGCCTCAGCGCCATCCGCGATTGCGACGAGATCCTGGTGCTCGACCAGGGGCAGGTGATCGAGCGCGGCACCCACGCCCAATTGTGGGCAGCCGATGGCGCCTATGCGGAGCTGATCCGTGCCGGCTGATCGTCTTTCCCCCCTCGATACGGGTGCCGTCCGGCGGCTCGGCGACGACCCAGTCCGGCTGGGCGTCGCCGCCTATGAGGTGGTCGAGGGCATGCTCGGCCTCTACGCATCCGCCCCGGGTCGGGCGGGCAGCCGGCGGCTGGCCGAGACTTTCCCTGCGGGCGAAATCATCTTCGCCCTCCCGCCGCACCCGGCCATGGACGTTTCCGGCTTCGCCCTGGCGCCGGAGACGGCCATTCGCTCGCTGGACATGCCGGCCTTCCTAGGGCGCCTTGATGCTGGCGACCCGGCCGCCATGGCGCGCATGGAGGCGTTCATCGAACGCATGGCGCGGGCCTTCGCGGAGCCGGAGGCCGGCCGCGTCGTTTCCATCGCGGAAGAGACCGAGAGCCTGCCGCCGAACACGTCGGTGCGGCCACAGAAGGGCCTGCTCTGGATCGAGGTCATGCAGGGCGATGTGTCACCCGATCTTGATCCCGCGCACCTGCTCCAGGCGGGAGCGCCGCCGGCGCCTCTGTCCGCCGCCTCCCCCGGCGCCATGCATGCGGTTCAGGACCCCGCCGACGTCATCTGCCGCGACAGCCGGGCGCTGGCGCGGGAAGGCCAACTCGCCATAGCCTTCGGTGCCCATCTCGCCCGGGTCTCGGGAGCCATTGCGGCAAGTCTTGTGGCGGCGGCGAACCGTGCCGCAGAACGGGTGCGCACCGCCCCCGCCCGCGACCGGGCGGCGGCTGCGCGGCCCTTTGCGGCGCTGGGCGGGAAGCGGGCGCCAGCAAGCGACGGCGATGCCGATGCCCTGACAGAAGCCTTCCTCCAGGTGGCGCAAGCCAATGCGGTGGAGGTGTCTGCCGACGCCCTATCTGCCGCCACGGCGACGGAAGCCGACACACCAGAAGACCGCCTCGCCGCCCTGGCACTGGCGTCGCGGCTGAGGGTGCGGCCCTTGCGGCTGAGTGACGGCTGGCAGCGCGGCGGCCAGAGCCTGATCCTCTTCACGCAAAGCCAGGCCCGCCCCCTTGCCGCCATCGCAAGATCCGGCTGGCGCAGCGGCTACGACATCTATGAAGCGGACGGAACGCCATGGGCCGGCAGGACAGAGCACCTGTCCGATATTGCCTATGCCATCCAGCGTCCATTGCCCGACGGCCCGGTGGACGGCAAAGCCATGCTGCGCTTTGCCCTCCCCTTGGCAGGTCCGCTTGCCCTTCCGGTGCTGATGGTGGCCCTGTTTGCCGGCCTCCTGGGGCTCGTCACCCCCATCGGCACCGAGATCCTGTTCGACACGGTCATCCCGTCGAGCTCCGTGCCCCAATTGCTGCAATTGGTGGGCGGCCTCGCAGCGCTGGGCGTGGGCATGACGGTGTTCGAGCTGGTGCGCGGCTTCCTGTTGCTGCGCATGACCACCCTGGTGAATGCGGACCTGGAAGGCGCGATCTGGGACCGCCTGTTGCGCCTGCCGGCGACCTTCTTCCGCAGCTACACCGCCGGCGACCTGGCATTGCGCGCGGCGGCCATCAACCAGATGCGGGACACGATCGGTGGCGCGGTGCTCAACACCTTGCTGTCCGCAGTCTTCTCGGTGACGAGCCTGTGCCTGCTCATTTATTACAGCTGGAAGCTGGCCGCCATCTCCGCCGTGCTCGTGGGGCTGCAGGTGGCGGTCACCATTGTTTCCAGCCTTCTCATGATCTCCATGAACCGGCAGGCGCTCGCCACCGACGGCCGCCTTCAGGCGCTCTCGCTGCAGATCCTCACCGCCATCGGCAAGCTGCGGGTGGCGGGCGCCGAATCCCGTGCCTTCGGCCGCTGGGCGAGCCTTTTCCTCGATCGCAGGAGCCTCGACTTCCGCAAGCACCGCCTGTCCGTCGCCGTCGAAACGGTGGGCGCCGTTCTCGGCGTGCTCTCGACAGGCGTTCTCATTGGCGCAGTCGGTTTTGGGTTGACGGACATCGGCATCGCGCAGTTCGTCGCGTTCAATGCCGCGTTCGGCCAGTTTCTCTCGGCCGCGCTCTCGCTCACTGGCGTGGTTCCCGCCTTGCTGACCCTCGGCACCTTGTACGAACGGGCGGCCCCCTTGCTGCGCACCACGCCGGAGGATGGCGGGCGGCCGAACGGCTTCGGCGTGCTGCGGGGCGAGGTGGAATTCCACAATGTCACCTTTCGCTATGACGCGGACGGTCCGCTGGTGCTGGACGGCGTCAGCCTGCGCGCGCGGCCTGGCGAGTTCATCGCCATTGTCGGCCCCTCGGGCGCCGGCAAGTCCTCCGTGCTGCGGCTGTTGCTGGGCTTCGACAAGCCGTCAAGCGGCGCCATCTTCTTCGATCACCAGGACGCTGCCTCCATTGACCTGCGTGCGGTGCGCCGGCAGATGGGCGTAGTGCTGCAGAATGGCCATGCCGCCACCGGCTCCATTCTCGATAATATTCTCGGCGGCGCACCGCTCACCGAGAGCGATGCTTGGGCGGCGGCGCACCTGGCGGGGCTCGACGAGGACATCCTCCAGATGCCCATGCGGATGCATACCTTCGCGGGCGAGAACGGGACCCTGCTCTCCGGCGGGCAGCGCCAGCGGCTCCTGATCGCGCGGGCGGTGGTGCGCCGACCCAATCTGCTCCTGTTCGACGAGGCCACCAGCGCGCTCGACAATCGCAGCCAGCAGATCGTCACCGACCGGCTTTCCGATCTCAAGGCGACCCGCATCGTGGTCGCCCATCGCCTGTCCACCATCATGGCCGCCGACCGCATCTATGTGCTGGAGGCTGGGCGGGTTGTGGAGGAAGGGACGTATGAGGAATTGATGGAGCGGGACGGGGTTTTCACGGAATTGGCGCGCCGTCACATCTCGTGACACACCAGGAGCCAAGCTCATGGTTATTGCTACATATTCTTTCAAAAATACCTTATTTGAGACACGAATATTCATAATTTGAACATTCACGCCGATCCACGACCAAGGTATATGTGTTGAGGATTGAACACGGGATCTATCCGATCCACAAAAGGCGGGAACGCCCGCCGCCCGAGGGCACGGCACGGCATCTCACCGAAACAGGTTTTTTGCCATTTCATCCTGCACAGCGAAGAGGGAAAGCCAGGTCCTGAACGTCATCGGGCGGCACCGAATTTCAAGAACTGTGCTGCGGCAATCAAGAGACACGCAAGAGGAGAGAAGCAAATGTCCAACCAGCCGAACGAGAACCAGATGCTGTCTGACGACGAACTCCTGCCCGTCAGCGGCGGGACTGCGGTGTCCTCCGGCGGCAGCTGGGGCGTCGGCGCCTCCGGCCGCCCGGTCTATAACCGCTGGGAAGTGGACGCGGACGGCGCGCGCACCACCACCTCCGGCTCCGTGAGGCCGGAACGCCTAGCCGACGGCCGCACCAACTATTGGGGCATGGGCGCCGACGGAAAGGAATTCCTGAAGGGCACCCGCTGAGGGCAGCCCTCCAATACGCAGGCCACATGCTTGAAGACATGACGGCTCGGACGCCCCCCTTCGCAGGGGCTCTCCGGGCCGTCTGACGTTATCCTCCGGAGCAAAGGGCCGCGCCTCAATCGTGGATGGAGGAGAGGAACTGCTTCAGCTCCGCCGTCTGGGGCGCGCCGAACAGCTCCGCGGGCGGGCCGGCCTCATGGACGCGGCCCTGGTGCATGAAGATGACGCGATCCGCCACCTTGCGGGCGAAGTTCATCTCATGGGTCACCATGAGCAGCGTCATGCCCTCGTCGGCCAGGCTCTCGACCACCCGCAGCACCTCGCCCACCAGTTCGGGATCGAGCGCACTGGTGATCTCGTCGCACAGCATGACTGCTGGATCCATGGCAAGCGCCCGGGCGATAGCGACACGCTGCTGTTGGCCGCCGGAGAGCTGCTCGGGCATGGCGTCGAACTTTTCGGCAAGGCCGACGCGCGCCAGCAATTGCCGGGCACGGGCCTCGTTCTCCTCGCCCTTGCGCTTCTTCACAAGGCGGGGCGCCAGCATCACGTTACGCCCCACGGAGAGGTGCGGGAACAGGTTGAAGCTCTGGAAGATCATGCCCACGCGCTGGCGCAGCTCGCGCATGGCCAGCGCGCTGTCGTGCAGCAGCGGCTTGCCGTCCACGATGAGCGAGCCCTCCTGAAACTCCTCCAGGCCGTTGATGCAGCGCAGGAGCGTGCTCTTGCCGGAGCCGGACTTGCCGATGATGGCCACCACCTCGCCGCGCTTCACGTCGAGGTCGATGCCCTTCAGCACCTCGTGGTCGCCATAGGATTTGCGCAGCGCCGTGATGCGCACGATGGGCGCGCCCACCTGCGTGTGCGGGGCGACGAGGACAGTGCCCGCCTGCGACGGCTCAGTGGCGGCCGACATGGAGTTTCCTTTCGAGCGAACCGGCATAAAGGCTGATGGGGAAGCACAGGAGGAAGTAGATCGCCGCCACGCAGCCATAGACCAGCAAGGGCTGATAGGTGACGTTGGCGATCATGCCGCCGGCCTTGGTCAGTTCCACGAACCCGATGACCGAGGCGAGCGCGGTACCCTTGATGACCTGCACCAGGAAGCCGACCGTCGGCGGCACGGCGATTTTCAGCGCCTGCGGCAGGATGATATGGCCCAATTGCTGGCCGAAGGAGAGAGCAAGGGAGGACGATGCTTCCCACTGGCCCTTGGGGATCGCCTCCACGCAACCGCGCCAGATTTCGGTAAGATAGGCGGACGTGTAGAGGGTGAGCGCAACCGACGCCGCCACCCAAGGTGAGGTATCGATGCCGAACAGCGCGATGCCGAAATAAAGCAGGAACAGCTGCATCAGCAGCGGCGTGCCCTGGAAGAGCTGCACATAGGCGCCGATCACCCGATCGGCGACCTTGTTCTTGGTCAGGCGCAGGACCAGAAGCGCCAGGCCCACAAGACCGCCACCGACAAAGGCGATGAGGGAGAGCGCCACCGTCCAGCGGGCCGCAAGCAGCAGGTTGCGCAGGATGTCCCAGAAGGTGAAGTCGACCATCCGCGCCTCCTTTAGCGTCCGAATACGAAACGCGGGCCGACCCAGTTGAGCAGGCGGCGCACGGCGATGGCGAGGCCGAGATAGATCACGGTCGCCACGATATAAGCCTCGAAGGCCCGGAAATTGCGGCTCTGGATCAGGTTGGCGGCGTGGCTCAGTTCCTCCATGGAAATCTGCCCGCACACCGCCGAGCCCAGCATGACGATGATGATCTGGCTCACCAGCGCGGGCCACACCCGCTTCAAGGCGGGCGGCAGGATCACATGGGTGAAAACCTGCACCCGGCTCAGCGCCAGGCTCTCGCCCGCTTCGATCTGGCCGCGCGGCGTCGAGATGATTCCGGCGCGGATGATCTCGGTGGCATAGGCCCCCAGATTGATGGTCATGGCCAGGATGGAGGCTGTGAGCGGGGTCAGCTTCACGCCCGCCGCCGGCAGGCCGAAGAAGATGAAGAAGAGCTGCACGATGAAGGGGGTGTTGCGGATCACCTCCACATAAGCGGCGGTGACCAGTGCAAGCGGCCGCGGCCCCTTGGCGCGCGCCCAGGCGCAGGCGACCCCGATCACCGAGCCAAGAATGGTGGCAATGGCGGTCAGGCCCAGCGTCCAGGCCGCGCCCACCAGGAGCAAGTGCCATTGGGCAAAAAGGGGCCAGAAATCGAGTGCGACGCGCATGGGGCGGATCCGGAAGGCGGAAGAAGGTCAGGCGCCGCACGGATCGGATCGGCTCACTGCCGGCCATCCGCCCCGTTCACGGGGAAAGGCGACGCACCCAGGCTGGGCCGGATCCCTCGACCCGGCCCAGCCTCAGGGATGGCTCAGAGCGGCAGGTCCCCCGTCCCGCGCTTCAGCCACTTTTGGGAGAGCTTCTCCAGCGTTCCGTCGGCCTTGGCGGCCAGCAGGATCTCGTTCACCTTGGCCCGCAGGGCGTCCTCACCCTTGGCGATGCCCACGAAGCAGGGGCTGTCACGCAGCAGGAGCTTGTATTCAACGCCCAGGCTGGGGTTCTTCTGGGCCAGCACCCCGATATTGGAGACGCTGGTGGCGATCACATCCGTCTGTCCGGCGGCAAAGGCGGCGGTGGTGGCGGCCTGGTCCTCGAAGCGCTTCACATTGGTGGTGGGCGGCGCCACCTTGGCCAGCATCTCGTCTTCCATCGCACCGCGGGTGACCGCGACGGTCTTGCCGGCGAGATCATCGAAGCTCTTGATGTTGGTGGTCTTCAGCGCGAACACGCCCTGATAGAAAGGCGCATAGGCCACCGAGAAGTCGATGATCTTCATCCGCTCTTCGTTGCGGCCGAGGGTGGAGACGACAAGGTCCACCTTCTTGGTCTGGAGATAGGGAATGCGGTTGGCGCTGACCACCGGCACCAGTTCCGCCTTCACGCCCATCTTCTCACCGATCAGCTTGGCCACGTCGATGTCGAGGCCCATGGGCTGCAGGTCCGGACCCACGAAGCCGTAGGGCGGGTAATCGGTGGGCACGCCGATCTTCAACACCTTGGCCTTCATGATGTCGTCCAGCTGGCTCTGCGCCATGGCGCTCCCGGCGGCGAGCGTGGCGAAGGAAAGGCTGAGGGCGACGAGGAAACTGCGCTTCGACAGCATGACGGAATGGACCCCTTCTGCACCGTTAATGGGTTCGGCACCCATGGTTGCTGGCTGAGCCAGAAGCAATCCATGGGCCAATTCGGAGCGGTGACGCGTAAAATGCAACTGACCTATGGAAACGGCCCTAGACCGGCCTCTCGACAATCGCGGCGCGGAGCAGGTCGACGCCGGCCAGGAAGTCGCCAATCTCCATGGCTTCGGCGGGATTGTGCGAGCCATTCGCGTTGCGCACGAAGACCATGGCGGCGGGAATGCCCGCATTGGCGAAGACGGCAGCGTCGTGCCCGGCCCCACTGGGAATGCGCTCCACCGGCTGCCCGATGGCGCGCCCGGCAGCCTCGATGCGCTCGATCCAGGTGCTGTCCATGGTGGCCGGCGCGGAGACGAGCCGGTCATCGAAGGAGAAGGTGACGCCCCGCGCCTGCCCAACAGCCTGGCATTCCTGGAGCATCAGGTCGTAGAAGCGCTCCAGCGTGTCCTTGTCCTGGCTGCGCACCTCGAAGCTGAAGCGCGCTTCCCCCGGGATCACCGAGACCGCATGAGACTGAGGCGCGGTGCCCAGAATGCCCACCGTCATCACCAGGTCCATGCCCATCTGGAGCAGAACACGCCAGTGTTCATCGAGCCGGGAGAGCAGGTCGGCCACCGCCAGCACCGCATCCTTGCGCAGCCACCGCGGCACGGCGCCCGAATGCCCCGCTTCGCCCCGGCAGGTGACCGTGGTGTGGCGGATATTTCCGCGAATGCCCGTCACCACCGCCGCCGGCCATTGCCGGGCGATCATCACTGGCCCTTGCTCGATATGGAGTTCCAGCCAGGCCGCCACGTCGCGGGGCCCCACCAGCGCCTCGCCGCGCGCGACCGCATCCACGTCCACGCCGCTGCGCGCCATGGCCTCGCCCAGTGTTCCCGTGCCGCTTCGGTGGCGCAAGGCGAGAGCACCGGCGGGGAGTTGCCCGGTCAAGGCGAGTGAGCCGGTATAGGCCTTGCCGTACCAGGCGCTTTCCTCGCCCCGCAGTGCCAGCACCCGCACCGGCGGGGCCTGCCGCGCCCGGCCCTTGAGATCCTTCAGCACAAGCAGGCCAGCGATCACACCGGCCAAGCCATCGAAATTGCCGCCCTGGGGCACGGAATCCAGATGCGAGCCCACCACCACCGGGGGGTCAGCCCGATTGTCTTCCGGCAGGCGCAGCCACAAGTTCTGGAAGCGGTCGCGAGCAGCGGTGAAGCCGAACGTGCCCGCCCACCGCTCCACCGCCTGCATGGCCAATTCCTCACCCGGACCGAAGGCCTCGCGGGTGACGCCGATACCGTCGTCGGAGAGGGCACGGATCTCCTCGAAGAGATCCGCGGCCAATTGTGCGCGGTCGCTCATGCGCCCACCCCGCCATTTTCCAATGACCAGCGAACCGGATCCGCATCGAAGGCGGCAAGCGTCCGCTCCGCCTCAGGGCTCAACGCCCCCTCGGCGCGCAGGGCGGCGAGGAGGTCCGGCCAGTGGGTCAGCGCATGGATGCGCGGCGCCTCCGCATCGGCCAGACCCGCCGTGCGCGGATAGATGGCGTAGTCCAGGATGACCAGAACGTCGTCCACCACCGCATCGCCCTGGCGCAAGGTCTTTGCGGCGGCGAGCTTGGAGCGGCCGTCGGTGGTCACGTCGTCCACATAGATCAGGCGCGCATGCGGCGGCAGGCGGCCCTCCAGGCGCGCCGTCTGGCCCCAGCCCATGGGGCGCTTGCGCAGATACAGCAGCGGCAAGGCCAGGCGCTCGGCAATCCAGGCGGCAAAGGCGATGCCCGAGCTTTCGGCGCCGACGAGGGCATTCACCCCATGGTCCGCCACCACGGGCGCCATGGCAGCGGCCGCAAGATCCATGATTTCGGTCCGCAAACCTACGTCCGACATGATGAGGCGGGTGTCCACATAGACCGGGCTTGCCCAGCCCGACGTGTAGACAAAGGGTTGCCCGGTGGTGATCCGCACTGCGCCGATCCCGACCAGGATGGACGCGACACGCGCGGCGGAAGAGGAAAGCGAGCGCTCGGACATGGCAGGAGGATCACGGCAAGGAGGGGGCCGCAACCTATGGGGGCGTCCGCGCCGCCGAGAAGTTCAAAATCCGTTTCCGAGCCATCGCATTTTGCGATGCCACCGCGCCGTCGCTCCGGCCCGGCCTACACTTTGCGTCGAGGGAGGCCGAACGGATCCCGCCGCCCACCTCTGCCTCAGCAGCGCATGATTGCACACAAAATGCCCACTCTCGCCCCTTCTCGCACATTTTTGAGGCAGATCGATCTCGGCACCCTCGACCTCTTCGTTCTCGTCTGCGAGACGGGAAGCATCGCCCGGGCTGCTGCGCGGGGGAATATCGCGGCCTCTGCCCTCAGCCGACGCATCTGCGAACTGGAGCGCCTGCTGGGAGGCCCGCTTCTGGTGCGCCATGCCCGTGGGGTGCGCCCCACCGATCTTGGGGCGCAGGTGCTGGAGCACGGCGTCGACATATTGGTGGAGGTGGAACGGCTGCGCATCGCGTTGGGCGAGTTTTCTCAGGGCGTGCGCGGCCGGGTGAGGCTCGCGGCCAGTGCCTCGGCGGTGGAGCAATTTCTGCCAGCGGACCTCGCCGCCTTTGCTGCGGACCACCCCGAGATCCGCATCGCTCTTCACCAGAGCAGCAGCCAGGAAGTGGCACGGGCGGTTCTGGCGGGCGAGGCCGATCTCGGCATCTGCGGGGAAAGCGAGACGGCCGTCCACCTTCCCTCCCGACCCTATCGCGCAGAGCGGCTCGTGCTGGTCACCCGTCTCGACCATCCCCTCGCCGACCGACCGGATGTCGCCTTTGCGGAAACGCTCGACTTCGAGCAGGTGGGCATGCGCGGTTCGAGCACGGTCCAGATCAACCTCAATCGCGAGGCACGGGAGGCGCGCCGCGCGCTGCGCCAGAGGGTGGAAGTGAACAGCCTGTCCGCCATGTGCCGGATGATCGAGTGCGGCATGGGCATTGGCGTCATGGCGAGCGGGGCCTTCCAGGCGCTGGGCAAGACCGGCCTTGCCGCCATTCCCCTCACCGACCCATGGGCGTCGCGCACCCTGAACCTCTATGCGGTGGATTTCGTCCGCCTTCCCGCCCCGGCCCGGCGCCTTGCGGATGCACTTGCCACGGCCTCGGCCTGAACAGGCCGTCTTGGGCGCGCAGCTGGACGCATTTATCCTCTTTGATGACACCGCCAAAGATTCAAGGGCTTGCGTCCCGCGCCGACCGCGTCATTCTCCGCGGGCCTTCCCCTCGGGCCGACACGCCCGTCTTTCGAGTCGTCTTATGCCTGCCTCCACCCAGCGCGGCGTCTGGCTTGCGCTTCTGGCCGTATTTGTGGCCATGTGCTGCATGCAGATCGGCGCTGCCCTCGGCAAGCTGATCTTTCCCTTGGTGGGTGCCGCCGGAGCTTCGGCCCTGCGCATCCTGTTCGCCAGCCTCATCCTGCTGGCGGTCTTCCGCCCCTGGCGCGCGCTGCCAAAGGGCAACGCCTGGCGCCCGCTTCTGCTCTACGGGGCGACCTTGGGCTTCATGAACCTGTTTTATTACCTCGCCATCGCTCGCATCCCGATTGGCATCGCGGTGGCGCTGGAGTTCCTCGGCCCGCTCACGGTGGCGGTGCTGAATTCGCGCAAGCCGTCGGACTGGCTCTATGTGGCGCTGGCGGTCGTTGGGGTGGCCATCCTGCTGCCCATTCATGGAGGCGCCGACCCATTGGATGCACTGGGCGTCGTGCTGGCCATCCTCGCGGGGGCCTGCTGGGGGCTCTATATCGTCTTCGGCCAGCGCACGAGCGCTGTGGTTCCCGCCGGCACCGCGACCGCCATCGGCATGGTGATCGCCTGTTGCGTGGTGCTTCCGGTGGGGATCGCCCAATCGGGCGCGGCGCTGCTGACGCCGCACATTTTGCCCATCGCAGTGGGCATCGCGCTTCTATCCAGCGCCATCCCCTATTCGTTGGAAATGATGGCCCTGAAGCGCCTGCCGGCCCAGACCTTTTCGATCCTGATGAGCGGCGAGCCCGCCTGCGCCGCCCTCTCGGGCTTTCTCATCCTGGGCGAGCGGCTGAGCCTCAGCCAATGGATCGCCATCGCCTGCGTGATGGCGGCCTCCATCGGCTCAAGCCTGTCGGCCCGCAACCGCGCTCCGCCGGCCGCCCCCGCATGACGGCCGGGCGGAAGGTCAGGCCGCCTGCTGGAGGGTCGGTGCCTCGGCGGGCGTGTCCGCATGAGCTGGGTTGAGCAGCTTCTCCTGGCACAGCTCCGCCAGTTCCATCATTTCGGCCCCCACCGCGAGGGTGGACTGCTGGAGGAAGGCCATTTCCTTGGAAAAGGCGACGCCGGGATTTTCCACCTTGGACAGTTCCGCGAACAGGCGCCCCTGTTCCTGCACCTGGCCGGCGACGAAGCGCTGCCAATGGGTGGCGAGGGCCATGGGCAGGTCCACCCAATAGGTCCGCGCGAAGGTCATGGGCCAAGCGGCGCCAGCGGTAGCATCGGGCAGCTTGAAAGGCATCTGAGGCATGCTGCCCGTCCCCCAGCCGGTAAAGGGCTGGAACAGCGGAGAGTCACTCATGGTCGATCTCCCTGACTTAAGATCTTAACATATCATAAACACATCCCCATTTCGTCATTGCGACAGATCAAGGCCCCGCTTTCTCTTGCGGTCCATCTCCGGCATGGTCGGAATGGCGCGCGAGACACAAGCGCGGCGCACCGATGCCACGCCGCCCAAGGACGCGCCGATGGGTGGATCCGCAGCCCGAATGGGCCAGAGCCGAGGAGAAACAGCGCCATGAGCCAGTTGCCCGACGATTTCCGCGAGATCCGCCTGGAGCTTGCCCGCGAGAAGGACCATCCCCAGGGCGCCCGCGACTTCGGCTATTCCTTCGTGGCACCACTCGATGAGAGCGGGCGCATCGAGCCCACGCTCTGGACCAAGCACCGGGACGCCTGCCGCGTGGTGCGCTTCCGCCCGAGCGAGGCGGACGAGATCGGCCATCTGGTCCGCCGGCCAGGCGGCAGCTGGGCCTTCCATTACGATGTGAGCGGCACGGACGACGACGAGGCCGGATACCGTTTCGGCGATGAGCGCTTCACGGTCGGCGAATATGTGTCCATCCGCGAGGACGAGCAGATGCACACCTATCGCGTGGTGTCCGTCGAGCCCGTGTGAGGCATAAGCGCCCGTCAGCCCGGCAACCGGGCCGGCGGGCGGCCATCCGAGAGCAGCAGGTCGCTCTCATCCTTGAGGTCCACGCCCGTGAGGCCACGGCGGAAGGCTTCCTTGATGAGCCAGGCCAGCTTGAAGGCCGCCGCCGCGTGGGGGAGGCCCACCTCCCGCACGTTGGAGATGCAGTTGCGCTCCGCGTCCGAGCGGCCCGCCTTCGGATCGAAGGTCAGATAGAGGCCGAGGCTGTCCGGCGAGGACAGACCCGGCCGCTCGCCCACCAGCACTACCACTGCCCGCGCCTTCAGGAGCGCCCCTGCCTCGTCCCCCAGCGCCACGCGCGCCTGCCGGGCGACCACGACGGGCGCCAGGCGCCAGCCCTCGGCCGCGATCCAGGGCTTCAGGGCGGCGAGGAACGGCACCGCCTGCGCATGCACCGCCGCCGAGGACAGGCCATCGGCCACCACGAGCGCGAGGTCCACGGACCCGCCCGATTTTCCAGCCTCAGCGAGCTGCTCGCGGCTTTCCTGCGACAGGCGTCGGCCAAGATCCGGGCGTCGCAGATAGACATCGCGGGCCGGCGCGGCACTCAAGGCCGCGATGACGGGAAGTCCGAGGCCCTCAATGGCCGAGGTGACCCCCACAGCGTCGAACGGCGTGTGCACCGCATCGCGGGCCTGGGCATGGGCGAGGGCGAAGCGCAGTACTTCGTGGGTAGGCAAGCTGGCACCGGTGCGCCCCAGCGCGATGCGGGCCGGCGTGTGGCGGGCGAAGGCGAGCCAGGGGTCCCGGTCGATCATGCCGCGCGCTCCGCCACGAAGCCCACCAGCGGATGGCTGCCGCTGGCCGGCAGGAGCTTTCCATCCGCGCCCGTAATCCCCATGCGCTCCAGCCACGCCTCGAATTCCGGCGCCCGCTTCAGCCCGAACACCTCGCGCACATAGAGAGCGTCGTGGAACGAGGTGGACTGGTAATTCAGCATCACGTCATCCGCACCCGGAATGCCCATAATGTAGGTGATGCCCGCCGCTGCCAGAAGCGTGAGCAGCGTATCCATGTCGTCCTGGTCGGCCTCGGCATGGTTGGTGTAGCAGACATCGCAGCCGAGCGGCACACCGAGCAGCTTGCCGCAGAAATGATCCTCCAAGCCGGCGCGGATGATCTGCTTGCCGTCATAAAGATATTCGGGGCCGATGAAGCCGACGACCGTGTTCACCAGCAGCGGCTCGAACACCCGGGCCACCGCATAGGCCCGCGCCTCGCAGGTCTGCTGGTCCACGCCGTGATGGGCATTGGCCGAGAGGGCCGAGCCCTGCCCCGTCTCGAAATACATGGCGTTCTGGCCGAGCGTCCCGCGCTTGAGGGACTTGGCCGCCTCATGGCCTTCCTTCAGCACCGCCAGATCGACCCCGAAGGAGCGGTTCGCGGCCTCCGTCCCGGCGATGGACTGGAACACCAGATCCACCGGCGCGCCCCGGTTCATCAGCTCGATGGAGGTGGTGACATGGGTGAGGACACAGCTCTGGGTCGGAATGTCGAACCGCGTAATCACCTGGTCCATGAGCCGCAGCAGCTTGTCGATCACCGGCAGGCTGTCGGACGCCGGGTTGATGCCGATCACCGCATCCCCGCAGCCATAGAGCAGGCCGTCCAGGATGGTGGCCGACACGCCCGCCAGGTCATCCGTGGGATGATTGGGCTGAAGGCGCACCGCCATGGTGCCGGGTAGACCGATGGTATTGCGGAAGCGCGTCACCACCCGGCACTTGCGGGCGACCAGGATCAGGTCCTGGTTGCGCATGATCTTGGATACCGCCGCCACCATTTCCGGCGTCAGGCCGGCCGCCAGCGCCGCCAGCACCGCCGGGGTGGCAGCCTCCGACAGGAGGAAGTCGCGGAAGTCGCCGACGGTCAAGGTCGAGACGGGCGCGAAGGCCGCCCCGTCATGGGCATCCAGGATGAGCCGCGTCACCTCGTCCGACTCATAAGGAATGAGCGCTTCCGAGAGGAAGGCCTTCAGCGGCACCTCGGCGAGGCACATCTTGGCTGCCACATTCTCTTCCGCACTTGCCGCCGCGATGCCCGCCAGCATGTCGCCGGACCGGGGCGGCGTGGCCTTGGCCATCAGGTCCTTCAGATCAGCGAAGACGTAGCTCTTGGGACCGACGCGGTGGGTGAAGGACATGCGGCACCTCACGGGAACGGAGGCACCGATTACGCTCGGGAAATTCGCGTTCCTCAAGAGAAAAGTGCACGCCACCGCGCCATGGCCCTTCCGCGACGCCCTTTGCCGAGCGCCAATGGGGAATTCAGGCCTCCGCAGGCCGCAGGCCGCGCACGATCAGATCATAATAATCGAGCGCCACGTCCTGCGCGCTCTTTTCGCCATCCGCCCGGAACCAGCGGGCCATCCAACTCAGCATGGAGAGGACGGCACGGCCGACAACGGCCGGCTCGACGCCCCGGAACGAGCCGTCCGCCACGCCCGACGCGATGATGGCGCGCAGCACGCCCTCATGGGCATCGCGCAGCCGCAGGGCATCCGCACGCTGGGCGTCCGACATGCCGGAGAAGCCCACCAGCATGGTGAGGAACGCGTCTGAATTCTCGGCCAGGTAGCAGGCATGGGCGATCATGAAGCGCTTCAGCCGCTCGGGCGGCGGCGCCTCGGCCTCGGCGGCGGCGAGCCCGGCCTCGTGGAGCCCCCTCAAGGTCGCCACGATGATGGCGTCATAGATCTCCTGCTTGGAGGCGAAGTAATTGTAGATGGCGCCCTTGGAATAGTTCATGGCCGCCGCCACCTGGGCAAGCGAACTCTCCGCATAGCCTTGCGCGGCGAACAGCCGGGCGGCCTGCTGGAGGATCTCGGCACGCGGATCGGTCAGCAGCGGGGGACGCCCAAGGCGCCGGTCCGCGCGGGCCGCTTCCGCCGGCAGGGCCACCGCTTCGCTCTGCGCGTCATCCGCGCGGGCCACCACTTTTTTCCGCACGTTCGCTCCGCCCGTCTTGACAACGCACCTGAATTATATTCCGACTGGTCGGAATGTAAAGCCTCCCCACCGGGAGAGCCGGGAAGCCGAGGAGACCCACCATGTCCGCCGACACCGCCACCAAGGCCGCCTTCGACTGGGCCGATCCCTTCGACCTCGACGGGCAGCTCACCGAAGAGGAGCGGCTCGTCCGCGACACGGCGCGCAACTATTCCCAGGAGAAGCTGCTCCCCCGCGTCACCTCCGCCTTCCTGGACGAGCGCTTCGACCGCGAGATCATGAACGAGATGGGCGAACTGGGCCTGCTCGGCCCGACCATCCCGGAGACCTATGGCGGTGCCGGCCTCGGCTATGTGTCCTACGGCCTCGCCGCCCGCGAGGTGGAGCGGGTGGACAGCGGCTATCGCTCGGCCATGAGCGTGCAGTCCTCCCTCGTCATGCATCCCATCTATGCCTATGGCGACGAAGCCCAGCGCAAGAAGTACCTGCCCAAGCTCGCCACCGGCGAATGGGTGGGCTGCTTCGGCCTGACCGAGCCAGACGCCGGCTCCGACCCCGCCGGCATGCGCACCCGTGCCGAGAAGATCGACGGTGGCTACCGCCTCACCGGCGGCAAGATGTGGATCACCAATTCCCCCATCGCCGACCTCGCCGTGGTGTGGGCCAAGTCCGCCGCCCATGGGGATGCCATTCGTGGCTTCATCGTGGAGCGGGGAACCAAGGGCTTCTCAACCCCCAAGATCGAGAAGAAGCTCTCGCTGCGCGCCTCCGTCACCGGCGAGATCGTGCTGGAGGGCGCCGAGATTCCGGAGGAGAACCTGCTGCCCAACGTGGCCGGTCTGAAGGGTCCGTTCGGCTGCCTCAACCGCGCCCGCTACGGCATCGGCTGGGGCGCCATGGGCGCGGCGGAAGCCTGCCTTGCCGCCGCTCGCCAATACACGCTGGATCGCAAGCAGTTCGGCAAGCCGCTCGCCGCGACGCAGCTGGTGCAGAAGAAGCTGGCGGACATGTCCACCGACATTGCCTTCGGCCTCCAGGCCTGCCTGCGCGCCGGGCGCCTGTTCGACGAGGGTCGCCTCTCGCCGGAGACCATCTCCTACATCAAGCGCAACAATTGCGGTAAGGCGCTGGACATCGCCCGCGTCGCCCGCGACATGCATGGGGGCAACGGCATCTCCGCCGAATTCCATGTGATCCGCCATGCGGTGAACCTGGAGACCGTCAACACCTATGAGGGCACCCACGACATCCACGCCCTCATCATCGGCCGCGCCATCACCGGCATCCAGGCCTTCTTCTGAGCCTCTCCCCCTCCGGCGCACCGGCGCCGGAGGGGCTTTCCGACCAGTCCCGCCCTCATCGAGACCCGATCATGACGCTCCCCCTCGCCGGCATCCGCGTGCTGGAACTCGCCCGAATCCTCGCCGGTCCCTGGGCGGGCCAGGCGCTGGCGGATCTTGGGGCCGAGGTGGTGAAGGTGGAGCGGCCGGGCGCCGGTGATGACACCCGCAGCTGGGGCCCTCCCTTCCTCACCGGCGCCGATGGTGAGGGACTGGGCGCGGCCTATTTCCATGCCACCAACCGGGGCAAGAAGTCGGTGGCGCTCGATTTCGACACCCCGGAAGGCCAAGCCGCCATCCGCGCGCTTGCCGCCCGCTCGGACGTGGTGATCGAGAATTTCAAGCTGGGCGGTCTCAAGAAGTATGGGCTCGACTATGAGAGCCTGAAGGCGGTCAATCCGCGCCTCGTCTATTGCTCCATCACCGGCTTCGGCCAGGACGGCCCCTATGCCCCCCGGGCCGGCTATGACTTCCTGGTGCAGGGCATGGGCGGCATCATGGACCTGACCGGCGCGCCCGACGGCGAGCCGCAGAAGGTGGGCGTCGCCTTCGCCGACATCTTCACCGGCCTTTATGCCACCATCGGCATCCTCGCCGCCTTGCGCCGCCGCGAGGCCACGGGCGTCGGCGGCCATGTGGACATGGCGCTGCTGGACACCCAGGTGAGCGTGCTGGCCAACCAGGCCATGAACTATCTCGCCTCCGGCAAGGCGCCGCGGCGCATGGGCAATGCCCATCCCAACATCGTGCCCTACCAGGTCTTCCCCGCCGCCGATGGCCATCTGATCGTGGCGGTGGGCAATGACGGACAATATGCCCGCTTCTGCACGGTACTCGGCGCGCCGGAGCTGGCCATCGACCCGCGCTACCTCACCAATGCCGACCGGGTCGCCAACCGGGCCGACCTGACCGCCCATCTTGCCCGCCTCACGGCGACCTTTGCCCGCGACGACCTTCTGGCGAAGCTGGAGAAGGTCGGCGTGCCCGGCGGTCCCATCAACACCGTCGCCCAGGTCTTCGACGATCCCCAGGTGATCCATCGCGGCCTCCAGGCGGCGCTGGCGGAGGCCGGTGGCGGCACGGTTCCGGCGGTGGCGAGCCCCATCGTCCTCGACGGCACGCGCATGGTGGCCCCCACCGCCAGCCCGCGCCTCGGCGCCCATACGGACGAAGTGCTCGCCGCGCTGGCGGAGCCCTCCAAGGAGCCCTCCAAGTCGTGATGTTCCCGGCCGGCCACCCTTGGCCGGCCCCTTGCCATAAGTTCCAGGCGGCGCCCGGCGCCGAACAGGGAGTTGCCCATGACCAGCCAGCCCGCCCCCCGTACCGGCGGCCAATTGATCGTAGACCAGCTTCTCGCCCAGGGCGTCGAGCACATCACCTGCGTGCCCGGCGAGAGCTATCTGGCGGTGCTGGACGCGCTGCATGATGCGTCCATCGATGTCATGGTCTGCCGCAATGAGGGCGGCGCGGCCATGATGGCGGAAGCCTATGGCAAGCTCACCGGCCGGCCCGGCATCTGCTTCGTCACCCGCGGCCCAGGCGCCACCAATGCCAGCCCCGGCCTCCACATCGCCGCCCAGGATTCCACCCCACTCATCCTGTTCGTGGGCCAGGTGGAGCGCGGCATGAAGGAGCGCGAAGCGTTCCAGGAGCTGGACTATCGCGCCGTGTTCGGCTCCATCGCCAAGTGGGTGGTGGAGATCGAGGATGCCGCCCGCATTCCCGAACTGGTGGCCCGTGCCTTCCGCATCTCCATGCAGGGTCGCCCCGGCCCGGTGGTCATCGCCCTGCCGGAGGATGTGCTCACCGACATGGCGGCCGTGGTGGACGCGCCCTATGTGGAACCCGTCGCCCCCGCGCCCGAGCCCGCCGACATGGCCCGCTTCGAGCAGATGCTGGCCCATGCGCAGCGCCCGCTCTTCATCCTCGGCGGCACCCGCTGGACGCCCGAGGCCAAGGCCGCCTTCGCCGCCTTCGCGGCGGCCCGTGGCCTGCCGGTGACCACCTCCTTCCGCCGCGCCGATCTCTTCCCCGCCGAGCATCCCTGCTATGTGGGCGATGTGGGCATCTCGCCCAACCCCAAGCTCGCCGAGCGGGTGAAGAGCGCCGACCTGCTGGTGCTGGTGGGCGCCCGCATGTCGGAGATGCCCTCCTCCTCCTACACGCTGATCGACATTCCCGTGCCCGGCCAGCGGCTCGTCCATGTGCATCCCGGTGCCGAGGAACTGGGCCGTGTCTACCAGCCGGAACTCGCCATCGAGGCGACGCCGGCGAGCTTCGTGCGGGCCCTGGAGCGCCTCGCCCCCGCTCTGCCAGGCCCGTGGGAAGCGCAGACGCAGGTCGCCCGCGCCGAGTATCTGGCCTGGACCGACAAGGCGCCCGCTCTGCCCGGCCCGTTCCAATATGGCGAGGCCATGGTGTGGCTGCGCGACACGCTGCCGGCGGACACCATCATCTGCAATGGCGCCGGCAATTACGCCACCTGGATCCACCGCTTCTATCGCTTCCGCTCCGGTGCGGCGCAGTTGGCGCCCACCTCCGGCTCCATGGGCTATGGCGTGCCGGCGGCGGTGATGGCCAAGCGGCATTTCCCGGAGCGCACCGTGGTGGCCTTTGCCGGTGACGGCTGCTTCCTGATGAACGGGCAGGAATTCGCCACCGCCGTCCAATATGGCATTCCGCTCATTGTGGTGGTGCTGGACAATGGCATGTTCGGCACCATCCGCATGCACCAGGAGCGGGAATATCCCGGCCGCGTCTCGGCCACCCGCCTCGTCAATCCCGACTTCGTGGCCTATGCCCGCGCCTTTGGCGGCCATGGCGAACTGGTGGAGCGCACCGAGGACTTCGCCCCCGCCTTCAAGCGGGCGCAGGAGAGCGGCCTGCCGGCCATCCTGCATTGCCGGCTCGATCCCGAGGCCATCACCCCCGCCCGCAGCCTGACCGCCATTCGCGAGCAGGCTTTGGCGGCCAAGGGCTGAGACGTATTACCCGGCGGGCGCTGCGCCCGCCCAGGCGGCGAGGAGGCGGCGCGCCTCCTCGTCCGGTCGCGAAGCCCGCATGACGCCGCCCATCACCGCGATGCCGGCGACGCCCGCTGACCGGCACACCGCCACGTTGGACGGTTCGATCCCGCCCAGCGCCAGCAACGGCACCTTGCAGAGCCCCGCCAGCCGGGCGAGGCCCGCCGGCTCCAAAGCCGGGCCATAGCCGGGCTTCGACTGCGTCAGGAAGGCCGGCCCCGCCACCACATAATCGACCATGCCGGGCACGGCCCGCGCCGCTTCGTCCGGCCCGTGCACGGACTGGCCGATGAGCGCCTCCGGCCCCAGCAGCGCCCGGGCCGCGGCTGCATCGCCGTTCGCCGGCAGATGGACACCATCCGCCCCCGCCGCCATCGCCAGTTCAGCCGAACCGTGCAGCAGCACGCGGGCGCCGAAGGGCGCGGCGGTCTTCTTCAGGTCGGCGAGCAGATCCTTCTGCTCGGCCTCGCCCAAGTCCTTTTCCCGCAGGCTGATCCACCGCACGCCGCCGGCGCAAGCGGCGGCCACGACCTCACCCAGCGGCGCCCGCGCCTGGCTCCGGTCGGTGATGAGCAGCACCGGCGGATCGGGCAGGCGAGCAGGCGCCATGGATCAGGAACCCACCAGGCCGAATTCGGGGCTGGAGGCTTCCGCGTGGGTCTTCTTGGGGATGCGCCCCGACAGCCGGGCGAGGCGCCCGCCCTCCACCGCGTGGCGGAAGGCGGCGGCCATGCGCACGGGATCATGGGCCTTGGACACCGCCGTGTTCAGGAGCACGGCGGAGCAGCCCAGCTCCATGGCCTGCGCGGCATCCGAGGCGGTGCCGATGCCCGCATCCAGCACCACCGGCACCGGCGAGCGGGCGCAGATGAGTTCGATCATGTGCGGGTTGGCGATGCCAAGGCCGGTGCCGATCATGGAGCCCAAGGGCATGACGGTGGCGGCGCCCAGGTCCGCCAGCTTCTGGCAGGTGACCGGATCGTCATTGCAATAAGGCAGGACCACGAAGCCCGACTGGACCAATTGCTCGGTGGCTTTCAGCAGCTCTTCCACATTGGGATAGAGCAGCTCCCGGTCGCCGATCACCTCCAGCTTGACCCAATTGGTCTCCAGCGCCTCGCGCGCAAGCTCGGCGGTCAGCACCGCGTCCTTCGCGGTCTGGCAGCCGGCGGTGTTGGGCAGGATATGGACGCGGCCGGTGAGGAGGTCCGTGAGGCTTTCCTCATAGCCGGCAAGGCTCATGCGCCGGATGGAGGCGGTGGCCATCTCGGAGCCCGAGGCGGCGAGCGCGTCCAGGAACACCTTCTGGTTGGGATAGCCCGCCGTGCCCAGGAACAGGCGCGAGGTGAAGGTGCGGTCGGCAATGACGAGGGGATCGGACAGGGTGCTCATATTTTTTATCCCGGGTAGCGCTCAGCCACCCTGCTTGGCCTGGATGATCTCGACCGCGTCGCCGGTGGCGAGCGGGTGGGCGGCCCAGCGGGCACGAGGCACAACGGAGCCGTTCACCGCTACCGCGATGCCCTTGCGGGCCGGGTCGACGCCCTTGGCGTCGAGGAGGGCGGAGACGGTGTCCACCGGCAGGGCCTCGGCCGCGCCGTTGATCTTCAGGCTGATGGGGTTCGTCGCAGGCATGGCTACTCCGCCGCGGCGCGAGGGGTGAAACGGTCGACGCCGAACGGCGCCGCCAGCGGATCGGCCCGGCCCTCCAGCACCAGGTCGACAATGACCTTGGTGGTGACGGGCAGAAGCAGGATGCCGTTGCGGTGGTGGCCGGTGGCGTGGATGAGGCCCGGCACGCCGGAGGCGCCGAGAATGGGGGCATCGTCGCGGCTGCCGGGGCGGAATCCGACCCATTGCTCCAGGATGGGCAATTCCTCGATGGTGGGCACCGCCCGCCAGGCATGGGTGAGCAACGCCAATTGGCCGCCGGCGGTGAGGGTGGTGTCGAAGCCCTTCTCCTCCACCGTGGCGCCGAGGATGAGCCGGCCATCCTTGCGGGGCACCATATAGATGCCCGGCCCCCACACCACATGGGTGAGCACGGGATTGGCCGGGTCCATCTGGAGGGACAGCATCTGCCCCTTCACCGGCCGCACCGGCAAGGGCGCGGCGGGCGCGATGGTGATGCTGCGCGACCAGGCGCCGGCGGCGAGGATGACCACATCAGCCTCATGCAGCCGGCCGCCGATGCGCACGCCGCGCGCCACGCCGCCGGCGCTTTCCACGGCGTCCACGGGCATGTGCTCGTGAATGCGGGCACCGGCCTTTTCCGCCGCCACCTTCAGAGCGGCGGCCACCTGCCGGTTGTCGGCCTGATGGTCTTCCGGGCACCAGAGCGCGCCGGCAAGGCGGGTGTTGAGATAGGGCTCGCGGCGCCGCGCCTCGGCGGCGGTCAGCCACTCCACCGGCAAGTCATGCTTGCGATGAAGCGTGTGCTGATGGCGCAGCTTGCCGGCATCGTCGGCATTGAGCGCCACCACCAGGGTGCCGCTTTCCCGATAGCCCACGTCCTGGCCGCTGGCCGCCTCAAGATCGGCGGCAAAGCCGGGCCACAGGAGCTGGCTCTCGCGGTTCAGGGCGAGCAGGTCTTCCTCGCCCGGCTCCAGCTCGGCGCAGGCGGCGAGCATGCCGGCGGCGGCATGGCTGGCGCCCTGGCCGGCGACGCCGGCATCGAAGAGATCCACGCTGGCCCCCGCTTGTGCAAGGCGCCAGCCGATGGCAAGGCCGATCACGCCCGCGCCGATGATGGCGATGCGGGGGCGGTCGGCGGGGACAGAATTAAAGGACGACAAGCCTTGGCTCATCGGCTCCTCCCTACGCTGGAATGACCCAGACAGGTTCGATGGGTATGATCTCAGCCGCGCATGATGCGCGGCACCCCAGGCCGTTGCGACAGTATCGCGCGATGCCCCTTCGACGGCAAGGGAAACCGACCGGCCGGCCCGCGCGGTGAGGCCGCACCGGCCCGGCGCCCCTTCCCACCTGCCCGCTCTAGCTTGGGCCGGGCGGAAGGGCAATGGCGGCGGTGCGGATCGACAGGGGCAATCGTTCCCCCTATGTTCTCGCCCACAGGAGGATTCGCCATGAAGCTTTATTGGGCCCCCCACAGCCGCGCCTTCCGCACCCTCTGGCTGCTGGAGGAATCCGGCCTGCCCTATGAACGCGAGCTGGTGCCGCTGGGCAGCGCGCGCCTCAAGAGCGCGGAATACCGGGCCATCAATCCCATGATGAAGGTGCCCGCCTTGGAGGACGGCCCGGCCCGCCTCGCCGAGAGCGGCGCCATCTGCGCCTATGTGGCGGATCTCGCGCCCGACGGGCGCCTTGCGCCTGGTATCGGCGATCCCGCCCGCGGACCCTATCTGCACTGGATGTTCTTCGATGCCGCCTGCATGGAATCCGCCTTCGTGGAGCGGATGGCGGGCGTCGCCATTCCCCCGCGCTCGGCCGGCTGGGGCAGCTTCGACCAGGTCATGGGCGTGCTGGAGGACCAGTTGGCCACCGGGCCGTGGGTGCTGGGCGAGCGCTTTTCCGCCGCCGACATCATGCTGGGCATGAGCCTGTGGTACGGCATGCACCTGCTCAAGCTGGTGAAGGATCGGCCGGTGCTGGAGGCCTATGTGGCCCGCTGCGTCGCCCGCCCCGCCTTCCAGCGCGCCGAGGCCATCGAGGCGGAAGGCCTTACGGAACTGGAGAAGGCCGCCAGCGCCTGAGCCGGGCCTTGCGGCGCGGGGCCGGAAGGCGTTTAGAGTCTGACCATGCTGCCCTTCCGCCCGCTCCTGCGCCGCATCACCCATGGCCTGACCCTTGGCGTTCGCACCATCGTGCGGGACGAGGACGGCCATGTGCTGCTGGTCCGCCACGGCTATGCGCCCGGCTGGCATTTGCCGGGCGGCGGCGTGGATGCGGGCGAGAGTGCGGAGGCCGCCGCGCGGCGGGAATTGCTGGAGGAGACCAACGTCTCCGCCACCGCGCCGCTTGTGCTGCACGGCCTCTATTTCAATGCCCGCTTCGGTGGCCGCGACCATGTGGCCTGCTTCCTCGTGCCCGCCTTCTCCCGTGGCCCCACCCCCAAGCCCAATGCGGAAATCCGCGAGATCGCCTTCTTCCCCCTCGAAGCGCCGCCCGCCGACACCTCCCCCGGCACCGCCCGTCGCCTTGCGGAAGTGCGGGGCGAAATGGAGCGGACGGATCGGTGGTGAGGGGGCCTGATCTTGCGGCGTCCGGCGCCCTCCCTGTTCCCCCTCGCCCCCCTCCCTAACCCTCCCCCGCCTTGCGGGAGAGGGGACTTTCGTGCGCTTGGCGGGACGCTGGCTCTGCTCTGCCTCAGCGTCTGTCATCCCAACCTCTCCCCCGGCGGAACCGGCCCCCTCTCCCGCGAAGCGGGGGAGGGTTGGGGAGGGGGAGTGGCGGACGGTGAAGCGTCCTCTTCCCCCAAAGCTGCGTCCTGCCCCGGCCCTCTACCCCCTCCCTATCCCTCCCCCGCCTTGCGGGAGAGGGGACTTTGGTGCGCCCGGTCGGGGCGGTGGCTCTGCTCTGCCTCGGCGTCTGTCATCCCAACCTCTCCCCCGGCGGAACCGGCCCCCTCTCCCGCAAAGCGGGGGAGGGTTGGGGAGGGGGCCAAGACGCAACGCCGCACTCATGCGCGCCCCTCTGACGCCCCCAGCACCTTCATCCCCCGGCCGCTCCCGCATCCCTCCACCCCTGCCTTTGGCGGGGATGTTGGTGCTGGGGCGTCAGAGGGGCGAGCTTGCTCGTGGCGTCGCGTCCTTGCCCCCTCCCCCACCCTCCCCCGCTTTGCGGGAGAGGGGGCCTGTCCCGCTGGGGAGAGGCCGAGATGCCGACGCCGGAGCAGAGCAGAGCCACCGCCCGGCCCAAGCGCACCAAAGTCCCCTCTCCCGCAAAGCGGGGGAGGGATAGGGAGGGGAAAAGGCGGCGGACGGTGGGAGCAAAGGTCAGGCGCCTTCGCACGGCGGACCCGGCCCACGAGCCCCCGGCACGGAGACCATTAAAGCTGTTTGAAATGTAGCACTCAGCGCAGGCCGGCCAAGGACATGCCCGGTCGGACGATCGGGCGGGCCCTCCCCGGCTGTCATGCCCGGGCTTGTCCCGGGCATCCACGGCTCTCCCTTAAGTCCGTCCTTGCGGAGCCCCGTGGATGGCCGGAACCCGCATGTGTGCGGGTTCCGAGACGAGGGGCGCACGTCGTCAACAGACGACTTGCGGGACAAGCCCGGCCATTACGGTCAGGCGAGCGCGTGGCGCCGATCTTGACCCGGAGGCGCCTGACACCCGCGGACGCGCAGTGCCATCGCAGCCACGCCCATGCCAAGCCAACCCGACCGCCAGCCCAATCAGGCCGGCTCGGTCTCCGCCGTGGGCTCTTCCAGGGAGCGGACGCGGTCCACCACCGCCTTCTGCACCTTCTCGAAGGCGCGCACCTCGATCTGGCGGACGCGCTCGCGGGAGACGCCGAATTCGGCGGCCAGTTCTTCCAGGGTCACCGGGTCCTCGGCGAGGCGGCGGGCCTCGAAGATGCGACGCTCGCGGTCATTGAGCACGGACAGCGCGCCGGCCAGAGCCGTGCGGCGATTGTCCATCTCCTCCTGCTCGGCGAGCGCGTTTTCCTGGTCATCGCGCTCGTCCACCAGCCAGTCCTGCCACTCACCGCTGTCGCCATCGTCGCGCAGCGGGGCGTTCAGGGAGGCGTCGCCGCCGAGGCGGCGGTTCATCTCCACCACCTCGTCCTCGGTGACGCCCAGCTTGGTGGCGATCTGCTTGACCTGGTCGGGGCGCAGGTCGCCCTCCTCCAGCGCCGAGATCTGGCTCTTGGCCTTGCGCAGGTTGAAGAACAGCTTCTTCTGCGCCGCCGTGGTGCCCATCTTCACGAGGCTCCACGACCGCAAGATATATTCTTGAATCGAGGCGCGGATCCACCACATGGCATAAGTGGCGAGGCGGAAGCCCTTGTCGGGCTCGAACCGCTTCACCGCCTGCATGAGGCCCACATTGCCCTCGGAGATCACTTCGGAAATGGGCAGGCCATAGCCGCGATAGCCCATGGCGATCTTCGCCACGAGGCGCAGATGGCTGGTGACGAGCCGATGGGCCGCATCGCGATCCCCATGCTCGCGCCAGCTCTTGGCCAGCATATATTCCTCCTGCGGCTCCAACATGGGGAACCGCCGGATCTCCTCGAGATAGCGCGACAGACCGCCCTCTGCGGACGGAATGGGCATGTGGCGTGCCGTGGCCATGAAAGGCCTCCTTCCCTCGTGGCCCTCGACGCGAGCAGCCACACACGCTGCCGCGAGACGCCGGCAGCGAAAGCGCATCATATCTTCCATAACGGCATTGCGAAAGATTGGATCCCCGGCGCGGGAAGGCCTTGTCCGTTCACGTCGGCGCGACCCAAGGTGGTAGCCGGAGGCGCCTCACCCGGCCCGCAGCGCCGTCTCCAGGGCGGCGAGATCCGCCGGCAATTCGCTGTCGAAGCCCATCACCTCGCCGGTGGCGGGGTGGGCAAAGCCCAGATGCGCGGCGTGCAGCGCCTGCCGGTCCAGCGCCTTCAGCATGGCCTGCGCCGCCTCCGGAAGGCGGGACATCTTGGTGCGGAAGCCCGCCCCATAGACCTCGTCGCCCAGAAGGGGATGCCCGATATGGGCCATGTGGACGCGGATCTGGTGGGTGCGCCCGGTCTCCAGGTGGCATTCCACCAGGCTGGCCACCACCTCGCCCGAGGCATCGAGGAAGGTCTCGATGAGCCGCCAATGGGTGATGGCCTCCCGCCCTGAGGTCCGCACCGCCATCTTCTGGCGGTTGGTGGCATGGCGGTCGATGGGCGCGTCCACCGTGCCGCGATGCTCCGGCGCGCCCCACACGAACGCCAGATAGGCGCGGGTCAGGTCGCCGGTGCGGCCATGGTCGGCGAACTGGGCGGCCAAGTGCTTGTGGGCGGCATCGGTCTTGGCCACCACCAGGAGGCCCGACGTGTCCTTGTCCAGCCGGTGCACGATGCCCGGCCGCCGCACGCCACCAATGCCGGAGAGGCTGTCCCCGCAATGGTGCAGCAAAGCGTTGACCAGCGTGCCATCCCAATGGCCGGGCGCGGGATGCACCACCAGGCCGGCGGGCTTGTCGATCACGATCAGGTGGGCATCCTCGTGCACCACGTTGAGCGGGATGTCCTGCGGCACCGGTTCGGCGGGCTCGGGCGCCGGCACGGCCACGGTGAGCACGTCGCCGGCATTGACCCGCTCGGCCGCGTCTCCTACCACTCGCTCGCCGTTCCGCACGCGGCCGTCCGCCACCAGCCGCTGGAGGCGGGTGCGGCTGAGGTCCGGCAGGCGGCCGGCAAGGAAACGGTCCGTTCGGGACCCCGCATCGGCGGGCTCGACCGTGACCGCGACGGTCTCCGCTCCGGCGGCGTCCCCGTCTTGTGCGAGGTCGCAGGCGAAGTCATCGTCCGCGTCGAAGCCGGGTCCACGCACCACAGGTCCACTCACGTCAGGCTCTTTCATGTTCAACCGTCCGCTCGAACCCGACACCCAGGAGCCCCTCACGCCCGAACAGGAGCGGGTGCTGCGCAAGGTGCGCCGCTTCTCCATGGTCTCGGGCCTGATCATGGTGCTGGGTCTGGCATCCGTGTTCGGCGTCATTGCCTATCGCATGCTCCGCGACAAGGTGGCCAGCCCCGGCGAGATCACCACCACCTTGCCCAAGGGCGCGGAGGTCGTCTCCACGGCGGTCAGCGGCGATACCCTGGTGCTGACCCTGAAAGTGGGCGGCACGGTGGAAATCCGCACCTTCCGCCTCGACACCCTCGCCCCGACGGGCCGCCTGAAGTTCGCCGTGGAGCCCTGAACCAAAGCCCCACCTGCGCCGTAACTGCCCTCACCGGCCCGCTTGAGGCCGCATGAGGGCTGACGATGGCAGGCAAGGTGCTCATTTATGGCGGCAGCGGCGGCATTGGCGCGGCCCTGGCCCGGACGCTGAAGGCCAAGGGCTTCGGTCTGCATCTGGTGGGGCGGGACGCCGCGCGCCTCGCCGCCGTGGCAGATGAGACCGGCGCCACCAGCACGCAGGGCGACGTCACCGACGAAACCCTCTTCCCCCGCGCCGCGGCGGAGGCGGGGCCGGCGCTGGCCGGCCTTGCCTATGCGGTGGGCTCCATCACCCTGAAGCCCCTGCATCGGGTGTCGGCGGCGGACATCAAGGCGGACTTCTGGCTCAATGCGGGCGCCGCCGCCCTCGCCGTGCAGGCCGCCTTGCCGGCGCTGAAGGCCCATGAGGGCACGGCGAGCGTGGTCCTCTTCTCCTCGGTCGCCGCCCGCCAGGGCTTTGCCGCCCATGTGTCGGTGTCGCTGGCCAAGGGCGCGGTGGAAGGCCTCACCTTGTCTCTGGCGGCCGAGCTTGCCCCCAAGGTTCGGGTGAATGCCATCGCGCCCTCCCTCACCAAGACGCCGCTGGCGGCCTCGCTCACCTCCAGCCCGCAAATGGCCGGCGCCATTGCCGGCCTCCATGCCCTGCCGCGCCTCGGGGAGGCGCAGGACAGCGCGGGGCTCGCCGCCTTCCTCCTGTCGCCGGAGGCGGACTGGATCACCGGCCAGGTCATCGGCGTCGATGGCGGGCGCTCCACCTTGCGCACCAAGGGCTGAGCCATGCCCGGCCCGCGCCCAAAGAGGGTGGAGAAAGCGGATCTGCCCACCCGCATCTGCGCCACCTGCGGCCGGCCCTTCGCCTGGCGGCGCAAATGGAAGGCGGTGTGGGACGAGGTGCGTTATTGCTCCGACCGCTGCCGGGCCAACCGCAATCGCCGGACGGGCGCGCCATGAGCGGCACCTTGCGCTTCCTCCTGGGCGACCAGCTCACGCGCAACCTCACCGCCCTGGACGGCCTCGACCGGGACAAGGACGTGGTGCTGATGGTGGAGGTGGACGAAGAAGCCACCTATGTGCGCCACCACAAGCAGAAGATCGTCTTCCTGCTCTCCGCCATGCGCCATTTCGCGGCGGAGCTTCAGGCGGAAGGCATCGCGGTGGACTATGTGCGCCTCGACGATCCCGCCAATGGCGGCACCTTCGGCGCCGAGCTGGAGCGGGCCATCGCCCGCCACGCGCCCGCACATATCGTCATGACCGAGCCCGGGGAATGGCGGGTGCGCCAGATGATGGAGGATTGGCGGAACGGCCTGCCCGTGCCGCTGGAAATCCGCCCCGACACACGGTTCCTGGCCTCCCACGACGACTTCGCCGCCTGGGCTGGCAGCAAGCGCCAGCTGCGCATGGAATATTTCTACCGCACCCTGCGCCGGCGCACCGGCCTTCTCATGGATGGCGATGAGCCCGCTGGCGGGCGCTGGAACTTCGACCCGGAAAACCGCCGCCGCCTGCCGGACACCTTGCCGCTTCCGGCTCGCCGACGCTTCGCCCCGGACGGGGTGACCCGGGAGGTGATGGCCCTGGTGGAGGCGCGCTACGGCAACCATTTCGGGACGCTGGAGGGCTTCGGCTGGGCGGTGACGCGGGCGGATGCCCTCCAGGCGCTGGACGATTTCATCGCCACCGCCCTGCCCCGCTTCGGCGACTATCAGGATGCCATGAAGGCCGGGGAGGACTTCCTCTTCCACGGCCTCCTCTCGCCTTATCTCAATGCCGGCCTCCTCACGCCCCTTGAGGTGTGCCTGCGGGCGGAGGCGGCCTATGGGGCGGGCGCGGCGCCCCTCAATGGGGTGGAGGGCTTCATCCGGCAGATCCTGGGCTGGCGGGAATTCGTGCGGGGTCTCTATTGGCACGACATGCCCACTTATGCGGACACCAACCATCTCAACGCCCAGCGGGACCTGCCCGACTTCTACTGGACCGGCGAGACGGACATGGCCTGCCTGCGCGCGGTGGTGGATGTCACCCGCCGCACCGCCTATGCGCACCATATCCAGCGCCTGATGGTCACCGGAAACTTCGCGCTTTTGGCGGGCATCGCGCCGCGCCAGGTGGAGGCCTGGTACCTGGCTGTCTATGTGGATGCGTTCGAGTGGGTGGAACTGCCCAATGTCCACGGCATGGTGCTGCATGCCGACGGCGGGCGGCTCGGCTCCAAGCCCTATGCGGCTTCGGGCGCCTATATCAACCGCATGTCGGACTATTGCCGGGGCTGCGCCTATGACCCGGACGTCAAGGAGGGGCCGGGCGCCTGCCCGTTCAACCTCCTCTATTGGACCTTCCTGATGGACCATGCCGGCGCCCTCGCCGGCAATCCCCGCATGGCCATGCCCTATCGCACGCTGGAACGCATGCCCCCGGAGCGCAAGGCGCGCCTCAAGGCGCAGGCGGACGCCTTCCTCGACAGCCTGCCGGCCACGGGGCAATGGTCATGAGGCGGCGCGCCGCCAGCCCTCACTGGAGGGAGGATTCCCCGTCATCGCCGGGCATGCGGGCGAGCAGCATCTGGGTGATGGCCACCAGCATCTCCGCCCGCTCCTTCAGCGTCCCCGCCTCCAGCAGCGCCTGCTTCTCCAGGGCGCCATAGGGCGACATGACGCAGAGCGCGTTCACCAAGGTCTCGGTGCCCGCCTGCTGGATGCCGTCCCAGTCGGCCTCCAGGTGGTTCGCCTCCAGGAAGGCGGCCAGCGCCGAGAGCAGCGCGGTGCGGTCCACATCCTCCTCGCCGGCGCTCTCGTCGAAATCGGCGCCGAAGTCGGAGGCGTCGATGGCGAAGCGCCGATAAGGGGTGTCCGTGGTCTCCTCGGCGCCCATGCGCACCCGGCAGATGCCGGTGAGCGTGATGAGATAGCGCCCGTCTCCGGTCTCAGAGAACTGGGTGATCCGGCCGATGCAGCCCACCTTGTATGGCACGGGGCCATGCGCGGTCTCGGGCTTGGTCTCGTCCGGCTGGACCATGACGATGAGACGGTCGCCCGCGAGCGCGTCGTCCACCATCTCCAGATAGCGGGGCTCGAACACGTTCAACGGCAATTCGGCGCGCGGCAGAAGCAGCGCGCCGGACAGCGGGAAGACCGCGGCGGTGCCGGGCACGTCGCCCGGCGCATGATACGAACGGCGGTTAGCCACAATGCTCCTTCAGGCGAACAGGATCGCCGAAAGTTTCTTACGTCCCGAAATGGTCAGCGGATCGGTGGGGCCCCAGGCCTCGAACAGCTGGAGGAGTTGCTTGCGCGCCGCATCCTCGTTCCAGCTGCGATCCCGCTTGACGATGTCGAGCAGATGGATGAGCGCCTGCTCGCGACGGCCCCGGCCATTGAGGCCGAGAGCGAGGTCGAAGCGGGACTGGTGATCCAGGGGGTCGATGTCGACCTTGGCCTGGAGGGTGGCGAGGTCGCCCAAAGCGGCGGCCTGCTCGGCCAAGTCCAGGGCGGCCTTGGCGGCGGTGATGGCGCTGTCGCCTTCCTTGCCGGCGGGCACCATGGACAGGGTCGCTTTGGCCTGGTCGAGGGCGCCGCCCGCCACCTGGGCGCGGACGAGGCCGCCCAGCGCCTTCAGATTGTCGGGCTCCTGGGCCAGCACATGGGCGAAAATCTCCGCCGCGCCGGCCGCGTCGCCTTCCGCCAGCGCCGCGTCGGCGGCGGCCAGCACTTCGGCGATGTCGGCATCCGCCGGCCCGCCCATGAGGCGCTCGATGAAGGCCTTGATCTGGCTCTCCGGCAGCGCGCCCATGAAACCGTCCACCGGCTGGCCGTTGACGAAGGCATAGACGGTGGGAATGGACTGGATGCGCAATTGCTGCGCCACCGCCGGATGCTCGTCGATGTTCATCTTGACGAGCTTGACCTTGCCCTTGGTGGCGGCCACCGCGCGCTCGATGATGGGACCGAGCGTCTTGCAGGGGCCGCACCAGGGCGCCCAGAAATCCACCAGCACCGGACGGCGGCGCGATTCCTCGATCACATCCGCCATGAAGGTCTGGGTGGTGGTCTCAGTCACATCATCCGCGCCGGCCTGCCCGCCCGGGGCCGCCGCCTGGGGCCCGCCCGCCTGCTTGAACAGCATGGTTCTGGTCCTTAAAAGCTGTGCCCGGTTGCGGTCGTGCGCCACGGGCCTGCCCCATAGATGGGATCCGGGCGCGCAGGCGCAACCGCCGTGAACACGCTTCTAGAGCGCGAACGGATGGGGGGAAAGCCCTAATGCGCACCCGCCCCTGACGGGCCGTCATTCGGCCGCCACGGACGGTTCCCCGTCACCGGCGTGCCGGAAGCGGTGGACAGGTGGGCCGCGCGTGTGGACGCAATGCCGCGCGCCCTTGCCCGCCGGAAAAGCCCGGCGCAGGCTTGATTGACGCGCCGCAGAGGGACTGGCACACCGCGCCCAGATGAAATTCAACCGCCTTCGGCTGACCGGCTTCAAGACCTTCGTGGAGCCGACCGAACTCCTGATCGAACCCGGCCTGACCGGCGTCGTCGGGCCGAACGGGTGCGGCAAGTCGAACCTGGTGGAAGCCCTGCGCTGGGTCATGGGGGAAAGCTCCCACAAGGCCTTCCGCGCCCAGGACATGGATTCGGTCATCTTCGCCGGCACCACGTCCCGCCCCGCCCGCAACACGGCGGAAGTGGCCCTGCAACTGGACAATGCCGACCACACGGCCCCCGCCGCCTTCAATGCCGACGACATGATCGAGGTGGTCCGGCGCATCGAACGGGGCGCCGGCTCGAACTATCGCATCAATGGCCGGGACGTGCGGGCCCGCGACGTCCATCTCCTGTTCGCTGACGCCTCAACGGGCGCCCGCTCGCCGGCCTTGGTGCGGCAAGGGCAGATCGGCGAGATCGTCGGCGCCAAGCCGGCGGCGCGCCGGCGGATTCTTGAAGAAGCGGCGGGCGTCGCAGGGCTCCACGCCCGCCGGCACGAGGCCGAACTGCGCCTGAAGGGCGCCGAACAGAACTTGCTGCGCCTGGAGGACGTGCTCACCCAGCTCGCCACCCAGGTGGACAGCCTGCGCCGCCAGTCCCGCCAGGCGGTGCGGTATCGTGCCGTGGCCGAGGAGATCCGCCGGCAGGAGGCCACGCTCCTGTGGCTGCGCTGGCGCGAGGTGACGGCGACGCTGGCCGATGCCCAGCGCCAGATGGAGAATATGGCCGGCGAAGGCGCCGCCCGCACCCGCGACCAAGCGGAGGCCGCCCGGCTCCAGGCGGTGGCGGCCCATGTGCTGCCGGCCCTGCGGCAGGCGGACGCGGAGGCCGCCGCCCGGGTGCAGCGGCTCGTTCATGCCCGCGAGGAACTGGACCGGGAGGAAGCCCGCCTCGCGGTGCGCAACCAGGAACTGGAACGCCGCCTCGCCCAATTGGCACAGGATGTCGCCCGCGAGCATGCCCTCTCGGCGGATGCGGAAGGCGTACTGGAGCGCCTCGCCGAGGAGGCGGAGGTGCTCGCCGCCCAGCAGGAAGACGCTGTTATCGCGGAGGAGGACGCCGCCATCGCCCGCTCGGAGGCAGAGGATCGCCTGGCCGAGGCCGAATCCATGCTGGAGGAGCGCACCCAAGCCTTCGCGGACCTCGGCGCCCGGCGCGGCGTGCTGGAAGGCCAGATGCGGGACGTGCGCACGCGCCTCATGCGCACCGCCGCCGAGCATGCCTCCGTGGAAGCGGAGGAAGGCCGGTTGCGGCGGGAGGCGGGCACCGAGGGCCTGGAACGGCTGCGCGAAGCATCCGCCACCGCCCGCGAGCGGCTGGATGCCGCCGAGGAAATGACCGCGCTGGCCGAGGCGGCCCATGGGGAGGCCCGCGCCGCCGCCGAAGCCCTGCGGCCAACGCTGGCCGAGGCCGAGCGCCGGTTCGGGCGGCTCGACACCGAGGCCCGCACCCTCTCCAAGCTGCTCCAGTCCGCCGACCGGCGCTTCCCATCCGTGGCCGACCTCCTCGCTGTGGAAAAAGGCTATGAGGTGGCGCTGGGCGCCGCCCTTGGGGACGACCTCGACCTTCCCGAGGATGAGCGCGCGCCCGCCCGCTGGGCCGGCGCGGACATCGTGGCCGGCGATCCGCTCCTTCCCGCTGGCGCGGAACCACTGGCGGTCCGCGTCTCCGGCGTGCCGGCCCTTGCCCGGCGCCTCGCCCAGGTGGGGGTGGTGCCGAAGGAAGAGGGGCCGCGCCTCCAGTCCGCCCTGCGGCCCGGCCAGCGGCTGGTGTCGCGGGAGGGCGACCTGTGGCGCTGGGACGGCCTGGTGGCCGCCGCCGACGCGCCCACCGCCGCCGCCCGGCGCCTCGCCGAGCGCAACCGCCTCGCCGACCTCACCGCCGAGGCGGAGGAGGCCCGCCACGCGGTGGAGCGCCTGCGCATGGAGGCGGCGACCCTCGACCAGAAGGTGCGCGCCGAGGGCCAGGCGGAGACCCAGGCCCGCGAAGCCCGCCGCGCCGCCCAGCGTGCCGCCGAAATGGCGCGGGAAGCGGAGGCCGCCGGCGAGCGCCGCGCCGCCCAGCATGCCGCGCGCCTCTCTGCGCTCGGCGAGGCCCGCGCCCGAATCGCCGCGGCCCGGGCCGAGGCGGAGGCGGCGGAACGGGCCCTGCAGGCGGAATTGGCCAGCCTCGAATCACCGGCGCTCATGGAGGCAAGCCTTGCCGAGGCCCGTGCCCAGGCGGCGCAGGCCCGCGCGCGCCTCGCCGAAACCCGCGCCCAGGCCTCGGCTCTGGACCGCGAACGGGCGGCCCGCCTGCGCCGCCTGGAAGCCATTGCCGGGGAACGGCGCTCCTGGGCCGAGCGGGCCGGCGGCGCCGGTGCTCGCATCGCCGCCCTGGAAACCCGCCGCGACGAGGCCCAGGCGGAACTGGACGGGCTGGCCGATGCCCCCGCCGAGATCATCCTGCGCCGCCGCCGCCTCCTGACCGAAACCGAGCAAGCAGAGGCCGCCCGCCGCGCCGCCGCCGATCGCTTGGCCGAGGGCGAGGCCGCGCTGGCGGCGGCCGACCAGGCCGCCAAGGACGCGCTCGCCGCCCTCTCCGCTGCACGCGAGGAGGCCGCCCGCTGCGAGGCGCGCCTGGAGGCCGCGCGCCAACGGCGGGACGACGTGGCCCGCGACATCACCGATGCCCTGGACGGGCCACCCGAGACCGCCTTCACCCTCTCCGGCCTGACCGCCGATGCGGAGCCGCCGCCCCTCGATGTGGTGGAAGCCGCCCTGGAGCGCGCGCGGCGGGAGCGGGACCGCCTCGGCGCGGTCAATCTGCGGGCCGAGGTGGAGCTGGAGGAGGCGGACGGGCGCCTGGAAACCCTGACCCGCGAGCGCGACGACCTGATCGAAGCCATCCGCCGCCTGCGCTCGGGCATCCAGAGCCTCAATCGCGAGGCGCGCGAGCGCCTTCAGGCCTCCTTCGCCGTGGTGGACGGCCATTTCCGCAAGCTGTTCGACACGCTGTTCGGTGGCGGCGAGGCCCAGTTGGTGCTGACCGACGCCGACGACCCGCTGGAAGCCGGTCTCGACATCATCGCCAAGCCGCCCGGCAAGAAGCCGCAGACGCTCTCCTTGCTCTCCGGCGGCGAGCAGGCGCTCACCGCCATGGCGCTGATCTTCGCGGTGTTCCTGACCAACCCCGCCCCCATCTGCGTGCTGGACGAGGTGGACGCGCCGCTCGACGACGCCAATGTGGAACGCTTCTGCGTGCTGATGGACGAAATGACGCGGCTGACGGACACCCGCTTCCTGGTCATTACCCACAATCCCATCAGCATGGCGCGGATGGACCGGCTGTTCGGCGTCACCATGGCCGAGCGGGGTGTCTCGCGGCTGGTGTCTGTGGACCTGCAGCATGCCGAGCGCTTACGCGAGGTGAGCTGATCGGCGCCAAGGGCTTGAGTTGACTGCCATTTTTTGCGTGTTTTCAGGCAGTTAAATCGCTCCGCGCTTTCCTTGACACTCAAATATGCCGCAACTATGGTGCCGCGCGGTTTCGGGGGGCCGTGATCGCCTGATCCACACCCGCGAAGCCGGAGTTCGTGCCATGTCGAAACGATCGGATTCCGATCCTCGGAAGACGGACCAACGGCGGTCGAACCACGAACCGGAGGCGGGGGACCCTGCGCTTGCGGATCGGCTTCAGCGTCTGAATGCCGCGCTTGACAAGGCGCGGCCAAAAGACCAATCGCAGCCGACGGGACCGCAACGCAACAACACTGCCTCGGGCATGGCTTTGGCCTTTCGCCTGGGTTCGGAGTTCGTGGCGGGAACCTTGGTGGGGGCCATGATCGGCTGGGGCATCGATACCGTCTTCTCGGTGTCGCCCTGGGGCATCATCCTCTTCACCTTGATCGGCTTTGCCGCCGGCGTGCTCAATATGATGCGCGCGGCCGGCGAGACCGGTGGAAAGAAGCCTCCGCAGGGATGAGCCCTGTAGAGGATGTGGAATTGTGGCGGCGCAAGCCGCACGGAACAGAGGCGCGTGTCGGATGAACATCGATCCGATCCACCAGTTTCAAGTGCAGCGGTACGTAGAGCTGCTGCATGTCTCGGGCGTCAGCGTCTCCTTCACCAATTCCGCCGCCTTCATGGTCGGCATCGTCGCCTCCATCTTCCTGTTTCTGACCTACGCCACCCGCGGCCGCACCCTGGTGCCGGGCCGCATGCAGTCGGTGGCGGAGATGTCATACGAATTCATAGCCAAGATGGTCAGGGACTCGGCCGGCAACCAGGGCATGGTCTTCTTCCCCCTGGTCTTCTCCCTCTTCATGTTCGTGTTCGTCGCGAACGTGGTTGGCCTCATCCCCTACACCTTCACGATCACCGCCCACATCGTCGTCACTGCCGCTCTTGCGCTGCTCGTGATCGGCACCGTGATTGTCTACGGCTTCTTCAAGCACGGCACGCATTTTCTGCATCTGTTCGTGCCGTCGGGCGTGCCCTCCTTCCTGCTGCCCTTCGTGGTGCTGATCGAGGTGGTGTCCTTCATCTCCCGCCCCATTTCGCTGTCGCTGCGTCTGTTCGCCAACATGCTGGCCGGCCATATCGCGCTGAAGGTGTTCGCCTTCTTCGTTGTCGGCCTTGCCTCGCTGGGCGTCGCCGGCTGGTTCGGCGCGGTGCTTCCCTTCTTCATGATCGTGGCGCTGACGGCGCTCGAGCTGCTGGTCGCGGTGCTGCAGGCCTATGTGTTTGCGGTCCTCACCTCGATCTATCTGAACGATGCGGTGCATCCGGGCCACTGAGCCCCGCCCTCATCAAGACCCCTCACGTGTTTCTCAAGGAGCAGTACTATGGACGCGAACGCTGCTAAGTTCCTGGGCGCCGGTCTCGCCTGCCTCGGCATGGGTCTCGCCGGCATCGGCGTCGGTAACATCTTCGGCAACTTCCTCGCCGGCGCCCTGCGCAACCCCTCTGCGGCTGACGGCCAGTTCGCCCGCGCGTTCATCGGCGCGGCGCTCGCGGAAGGTCTCGGCATCTTCTCGCTCGTCGTCGCCCTCGTTCTGCTCTTCGTGGCCTGATCGGCACGACACGCGCGGCGGCTTCCGGGGGGGACCCGGGAGCCTGATGGACGAAGGACGGACAGGCGAGCCATGACCAAGACATGGAAGCTGATAGGCGCTGCGACTGTGACGGGGTTCCTGCTGATGGCAGGGCCGGTAACGGTGGTGGCCGGCAGCGAGACCGCACCCCAGAAGGTGTGGAACACGGTGACCTCCTTCGTCGTCGCCGAAGCCCATGCGGCGGCCCCCGGCACGGGCGAACTCGCCCATGCCGTGCACGGCGAACATGGCGGGGATGGTGAGCACGGCGGCTTCCCGCCGTTCAACCCCACCCATTTCGCCTCCCAGCTGTTCTGGCTGGCTCTGACCTTCGGCGCCCTCTACTTCCTGATGAGCCGCGTGACGCTTCCGCGCATCGGCCGCATCCTGGAAGAGCGTCACGACCGGATCGCCCGCGATCTGGAAGAGGCCTCGCAGCGCCGGGCGGAAAGCGAAGCCGCACAGGCCGCTTACGAGAAGGCCCTGGTGGAGGCCCGCAACAAGGCCAACGCCATTGCCGGTGAGGCGCGCAACCGCCTCGCCGCCGAAACCGAGACCAACCGCAAGAGCCTGGAAGCGAGCCTCGCCGCCAAGCTCGAGGAAGCGGAGCGTCGCATCGGCGCCACCAAGACCGAGGCCATGTCGCATGTGCGCGGCATTGCCGTGGACACGGCCAACACCATCGTCTCCAGCCTGGTCGGCACCACCGCCCAGAATGCGGATGTGGAGCAGGCGGTGGACGCGGCCCTCGCCCAGAAGACGGGCGCGTGATTTTCCCTGCCGCCCCGCCTGTGCGCGGGGGCGGCGACCTGACATAGGCGATCGAGGACTGCCATGAACGAGATGCAATTGGCCGAGCTCTGGGTGGCCATCGCCTTCCTGCTGTTCGTCGCCATCCTGCTCTATTACGGCGTCCACCGCACCATCGCCGCGGCGCTGGACAATCGCGGTGCCCGCATCGCCGCCGAGCTGGACGAAGCCCGGCGCCTCAAGGAAGAGGCGCAGAAGCTGGTGGCCGAGTACAAGCGCAAGCAGCGCGAGGCGGAGACCGAGGCCGAGTCCATCGTGACCGCCGCCAAGGCCGAGGCCGAGCGCCTCGCCTCCGAAACCCGCGCCAAGCTCGAAGACTTCGTGGCCCGCCGCACCCGCATGGCGGAAGAGAAGATCTCCCAGGCCGAATCTCAGGCCGTGGCCGACGTGAAGGCTGTGGCCGCCGACGCGGCGGTGAAGGCGGCCGAGCGGCTGCTCTCCGGCATCGCCCGCGACGCGGCGGTGGGTGAGCGGCTGGTGGGTTCGGCCATTGCCGACGTGCGCTCGAAGCTGAACTGAGGGTCATCGAAGGCCTGCACCTGCAGCCTCTCCGGTATCCAAGGCATTTCAACGCCGTCGCGGCTCCGGCCCGGCGGCGTTTTTGCGTTTGACCGCCCTGGGGCGCACACCGCCTGCGCCCTGGAGAAGGAGGAGATGCGGGACCCGGCCGACGGCCGCGCTACAGGCTCGGGACGGCCAATGCGGCGCAGTCTGCGCCGCGCGCCTGCGGGACATCCCGTCTTGAAACCGCCGGCAAGGTCGGCCATTGCTGATGCATGACGCCCGTTGACGCCCCTGTCCCCTGCCCCTCCGCCCCGTGGCTGACGGCCACCGCGCGCCGGATTCAGGCCGTGGCGTGGGTGGCGGTGGCCGCGGCCATTCTCTTTGGCGCGGCACTGGCGCAGGCGCAGGATCTGCGCCCGCCCGGCAGCATTCCCCGGCCACCCGCCAATGTGGGTGGCGGCGGTGGTGGACTTTTCGGCGGATGGAACCCGTTCGCGCCGCTCTTTCCGCCCCCGCAGCAGCAGCCCCAGCAGCAGGTCCAGCCCCAGGCGCCCAAGCCGCCACCGGAGCCGGAAGGCACCGTCTATTCCTCAGCCGAGGAAGCGGTTCAGGGCAAGAAGCAGCCGCCGACCAAATTCGTCCTGGTGATCGGAGACCGGCTTGGCGCGCAATTCGCCAAGGGCCTCGCCGACAGCTATGTGACGGAGAAGGGCAGCCCGGCGGTGATCGCCCGCACCGACGACGACAGCGGCTATCTGCCTGGCGAGACAAGCGACGTCACCGATTGGATGGCCAAGTGGCCGGAGGCGGTGAGCGCCGCCCGGCCGGGGGTAACCGTGGTCGCCCTCGGCTCCAACGATATTCACCCCATCCGCGACGGCGACACCCTCGTCGAGCCGTTCACCGATCGCTGGAACGAATTGTACGGCAAGAGGATGGATGATCTCCTTGCGGCGCTGCGCGCCCGTGCCGGCAATGTGGTGGTGGTGGGTCTCGCCCCGGTGCAGAACCCGGCCACCATGGCCGATTATGAACGCCTCAACGACATCCTGAAGAGCCACGCGGCAAAAGCGGGAATCATTTTTGCGAACGTGTGGGACGGTTTCGTGGACGAGGATGGGAAATACACCGCCTCCGGCGCCGCGGTGGACGGGCAGCGGCGGCGCCTGCGTCTCAATGACGGTGTGCGCTTCACCCGGGCCGGCGGCCGCAAGCTTGCCTTCTTCGCCCAGAAGGACATTGCCCGCATTCTCTCCGAGGTGGAGCAGATGCCCGATGCCGGACCTGGTGACGGCACGCGGGGGCCGATGTCCCTCAACGACCGTCCGCGCGGCTCCAGCCTCCTTGCCGGCGGCACCACCGCGCAACCGGTGGTCGTCCCGGCGGCGGCCAATGCGGGCGAATCAGTCAAGGCCCTCAAGGAAGGCCTGCCTCTGACCCCACCGGCAGGGCGCGCCGATGACTTTTCCTGGCCGCCCCGCACGCCGGCGGCCACGGCCGTGCCGGCAGCAGGTTCCGCTCCCGGCGACAAGTAGATCCCGCAAAAAAGGCGCCCCGCCGTTGCGGAGCGCCCTGGCTGATTCTTCGGCCCCCCTTGGGGCAAAGGGAGGCCGGGAGGCCGGCTATCCCTGTGGACGTGCGCCGGCCGAGGCCGGCCATCCATGAAGACGTGCCCCGGCCGAGGCCGGCCATCCATGAAGACGTGCGCCGGCCGAGGCCGGCCATCCATGAAGACGTGCGCCGGCCGAGGCCGGCTACCATGAAGACGTGCGCCGGCCGAGGCCGGCGCTTGGCCTCAGGCAGCCTTCGCTTCGCTCGCCTCGCTGGCCGCGGTCACGCGGGGGGTCTCGGCTGGAGCGGTGGCGATGGAGATGGTCCGGGGCTTCTTGGCCTCGGGAATGTTGCGCACCAGTTCCACATGGAGCAGGCCGTTCTCAAGGCGCGCGCCGCGCACTTCCACGTGGTCGGCCAGCTGGAAACGGCGCTCGAACGCGCGCGCAGCAATGCCACGATAGAGCACCTGGCTGTGCTCCGCATTGTCCTGCGCGGTCTTCTCACCGCGAATGGTCAAACCATTCTCCTTGCTCTCGATCGAGAGCTCATCGGCCGTGAAGCCCGCCACGGCGACGGTGATGCGGTAATCATTCTCGCCGGTCCGCTCGATATTGTAGGGCGGATAGGTAGGCGCCGCGTCGACGCCGCCGACGGTGTCCAGCAGCGAGAAGAGACGGTCGAAGCCGACGGTGTTGCGATAGAGGGGAGTGAGGTCAAAGCTACGCATGGCATATCCTCCGAAAGCGATACGCTTGAAGCATCCGGACCCGCCGAAGCCGGACCCGGTGGGGTCAGCGCCGTCACGATGACCGACGCTGAACGGCATGTGGGAAGCCCCCTTCGGGCCGTCAAGACGGGCGCGTGGCAGATTTATGAACCGACAATGAATGCCCGTGCGGGGCGGCATTCACCGACGAGGACTATTGTGCCGTGAAGCTTGGCTGTTGCCGTGGGGCGCGGGCGGCGCATGGCTTGGGGCCATGGGCTTCAACCGGCGCCCTGGCGGAGATGCCGGCCATGTTGTAACCCACGCATCCTGCCGCGCTCTGGCAGGGAGGCGGATCATGCGCAAAGGCGCCGCACTTCTTACGCTCGCATTGGCGGTCTGCTGGCCTGGCTGGCAATCGCCGAAAAGGTGCGCCGCACTCAAGGCCTTGGTGGATGCGGCCCAGGCGTCGGGCGTGGCCCAGGCCGATGAGGCGGGATGGTACGGACCGCCAGGCACCCTCGTGCGCATTGCCGCCCCCGAAGAACCCTTCCTGCCGGTCACATTCCCGAAGGCAGAGGCGCCCGTCGCGCCCCCCGTCACGAAGGGAATGGCCCCTCGGCCGGTCCCCACCTCTTCAAGCAGCGGCCTCAGCCGGGCCCTCCTCCTGGCGCCGGCATTCTCGCCCTATTTCTCGCCGACGGCGAGCAGCGCGCTGCGCTCGGCCGTGGATGTGCAGAGGCGCCTGGAGGGCTGGGGTTTCACCGGGGTCTCGGACCTGGAGATGCGTGGCACCAGCTATCTGTGCGAGGCGACCGGCCCCCGGCGGGAACGGGTGCGGCTGGTTCTGGATGCCCACACCGGCGACATCAGTGGCATGGAAGTGATCGGCTTCGAGGATATGCGCTACTGAGCGCGTTTGCCGCACGGCCAGGGCGCGCTATAGGCTGATCCACCATCCTCTCCTCCAGGGGTCCGCCAAGCCTCCATGTCCCAGCCGATCGCCCGCGCCGCGCCGACGCCCTCTGCCCCCCTGGCGGATTCCGGCGTCCTGCGCGCCATCCCCGGCAGCCCGGTTCCGGCCGGCGCGGCCAGTGGGCATCTGGTGACGGCCGACGAGATCCGCATCCGATTCGCCCATTGGCCGCCAACACCCGGCGCACCCCGCCGCGGCACCGTGACACTGCTGCCCGGCCGGGCGGAATTCATCGAGAAATATTACGAGGTGGTGCGCGACCTCACCGCGCGGGGCTTTGCCGTCGCAACACTGGACTGGCGGGGCCAGGGCGGGTCGGAGCGCCTGCTTGCCAATCCGCGGCGGGGCTATGTGGCTGATTTCCTGGACTATCAGCGCGATCTGGCCGCCTTCATGCGCCATGTGGTGCTGCCCGACTGCCCCGCGCCACATTATGCCCTTGCCCATTCCATGGGAGGTGCGGTGCTGCTGGACGCGCTTCTGGCGGGGCATCGCTGGTTCGACCGGGCGGTCATGGCCGCGCCCATGCTGGCCATCAATCTGGGGCCGATCACCGGCGCCGTGGGCATGATCGCCGCCGCGGGCACGGCGGTGGGATTGGGCCGGGCCTATGTCCCGGGCGGCGGGGACAAGCCCATCAATTTCCGCCCCTTCGAGATCAACCGTGTCACGTCGGACCCGGTCCGCTACGCCCGCGCGGCAGACTTCATCACCCAGCATCCCGAGCTGGGGCTGGGCTCGCCCACCTTGCGCTGGCTCACCGCGGCCTTTGCAGCCATGCGGCGCATCACGGCGCCGGAAGCCTTGCGCACGATCCGTCAGCCGCTGCTGCTGATGGCGGGCGGCGCCGACCGAATCGTCTCCAACCGGATGATCGAGCATGTGGCGTCGCGGCTGATCGCGGGCGCACAATTGGTGGTGCCCGCCGCCAAGCATGAACTGATGATGGAGCGGGATGCCCTGCGCAGCCAGTTCTGGGCGGCGTTTGACGGCTTCATTCCGCCCACTCCCTTGCCCGGGGAGGGCGCGCGCTCCAGGGCCGACGGCTAGGCGCGCCCCTGCGCTCTCTCTTTTGTCCTAAAGCATTTCCTTCGCGCGAACGGGTGATGCTCCACATCTAGCCACCGTTGAGGATCTCCAGAGCCGCCGCATGCACCGCCTTGCTGCCGGCCGCCACCACGCGCCCGCCCTTGGCGGGCGATTGGCCCTCCCAGGTGGTCACGATGCCCCCTGCCCCCTCGATGACGGGCACCAAGGCGACGATGTCGTGGTCCTTCAGGCCGGTCTCGATGACCACGTCCGCGAGTCCCGCGGCCACCATGCAATAGGCATAGCAATCGCCGCCATAGCGGGAGAGGCGCACGCGCTCTTCCGCCTTGCGGAAGCAGGCGCGATCGGGTTCGTTCATGAGCAGCGGGCTGGTGGTGAAGAGGATGGCGTCTTCGATGCGGGCGCAGGGGCGCGTGGTGAGCCGGCGGTCGCCGGCCGGACCGCGATAGAAGGCGCTGGCACCGTCGCCGAAGAACCGTTCCTTGATAAAGGGCTGGTGCATCATGCCATAGACCGGCACCCCCTCCTTCAGGAGCCCGATCAGCGTACCCCAGGCGGGCATGCCGCAGATGAAGGACTTGGTGCCGTCGATGGGATCGAGCGCCCACACATAGGTGGCGTCGGTGCTCTGGTCGTCAAACTCCTCGCCAATGATGCCGTGATCGGGGAAATGCTGCTGGATCAGCCGGCGCATCACCTGCTCGGCGGCACGATCCGCCTCGGTCACCGGATCGAAGGCGCGCCCATGGCTCTTGTCCTCGACGCCCAGGGTGGTGCGGAAGAAAGGCAGGATGGCCTCTCCCGACATGGTGGCGAGCTGGTGGACGAACGTATCCAGGGCGACAGGGGTCATGGGGGCCTTCCGGGAGTCAGTTCCAGGCGCGCCGGGGACGGCGCTTTCCTTCTCTAGATCAGGTCGTGGCGCGATGGCACGACAAACTGAAGACAGAGGAGACCGCCTTCCCTTCATTCCCCGGCAGCAGGCGCTGGCGCCGACTCGGGCGGACCCGACGGAAGGCTTCGCGGAAGGCGGTACGGCGCGGGAAGGGGCAAAACGTTTTAACCCGGCGCCCTGACGTTAGGCGTGGGGATCGCAAGGGCTTGACCGTCAACAAAAGTTCACGGACTCGGCATGCCTAATATATCAGCAGGGCACAATCTTGCGGCAAAGGGGGGTGGGGCGCATATTGATGCGGCGCGGCATTGCGTGCTGCAGTGCCGCTGCCCTCCTTGGGCGTTTCCTCCCTAGACTTGGGCCGCTCCGGTATACTGTGAGCGGCCCCTTTCTTTTTGGGCGCCGTTGCGCCGTTGGCCAGCTTTTCGCCGTGCCCCTTCCCCTCGCGAACTCTTTTTCGGGCGCACGCTTCTTGCGGCGCACGTTTCCCCGCAGCGATGCCCGGGACCCTGCGGACGCGAACCCGGCGCGCCGGGTCAGCGGTGCACCCGTCTCTCTCTGATGCGACGGGTTGGCGGCCGTTGACCGGCTTCGCGCCTCCCCTTCGCGTCTCTCCTCCCAACCCTCCGGCAAAGCGCCGCGCGTGCAGCGCAACGCGCCCCTACCTAAAACGCAAAGCTAATGGAGAAACGGTCTCTAAATACCGCATAACGGTATTTTATTGCCATTCTTTCCCCATTTTTGCGGGAACCGCCGAAACACCAGTCCCTCACCGACCAAGAAAAATAAGAACAAAAAGCGAACTTTTAGACGGATTCGCCTTCGCGGCGCTCCCCCAACCCCGTTCGTTTTGAGTTTTTCCCTGATTTTTCAGCGACTTGATAGACCCGACCGCAGTGCGACAAACCAGCACTTGATTTATGGCACCGCAATGGGCTATTGCTGCATTGCGACATGGCGATTGGCGTCGCTGTGTCGCTGCCCTCCTTGGGCGTTTCCTCCCTAGACTTGGGCCGTTCGCTTCGGCGGGCGGCCCCTTTCTTTTTTGAGCGATCGCTCGGGACAGACGATCTGCGCACGGAACGCGAAGCAGCGATCCGCCATGCGCAAATTCGTATATCTGCCATTCAAAAAACGCAAGGCCGTCACACAGCGATCGCTGCGCGAAGTTGCCGCGCCCGTGCCGCACCACCCTGGCGACATATCGGGCCGGCCGGAAACCGGCGGGCGTTATTCCGCCGCCGCCGCCCGGCGCGGCACCAGCGCCTCAAGCGCCAGCGCATTGAGGCGGCCGGCCACGGCGCACATGTCCGCCTGCACCCGCGCAAATCCCGCCGCCCGCTGATAATGCGTCTCATCCATATAGAGACCGCGATTGATCTCGATCTGCACCGCGTGCAGGCCTGCGACCGGATTGCCGTAATGCTCGGTGATGTAGCCGCCCGCATAGGGCTTGTTGCGCACCACCGCATAGCCGCGCGCGGTGAGTTCCTCATCCAGCAGGTCGGTGATAAGGCCGGAGCAGCTGGTGGCGTAGCGATCGCCCAGGACGATGTCCGCCCGCACGCCTTCTTCCCGCGCCGGGCCGGAGGGCATGGAATGGCAATCCACCAGCACAGCCACCCCGAACGCGCGGTGGCTGCGCGTCATAAGGCGACGCAGGGCCTGATGGTAAGGCTTGTAGTAGGTCTCGATGCGCTCCAGCCCTTCCGCCACGGTGAGGCGGCGCTGGTAGATCTCCTGCGATTCGCCCACCACCCGCGCAATGGTGCCGAGGCCGCCCGAGACCCGGATGGACCGCGTATTGGCAAATGCCGGCAAGCGGCCGTCGAACATGCGCGGATCAAGCTCGTAGGGTTCGCGGTTCAGGTCCAGGAAGGCCCGCGGAAACAGCGCCCGCATGAGCGGGAGCCCCTGCTCCACCACGCCCTGGAACAGCTCATCCACGAAACTGTCTTCCGAGCGGCGTAGCGTGTCGAAGTCGAGCCGCACCTGATCCATGAACGCGCGGGGGTAAATCCGGCCCGAATGGGGCGAATTGAACAGGACCGGCCCCTGCACCGCGTCGGGCATCAGGATGTCGAACGGCGGGTCGATGGTTTCGGCGAGGCAGGCAGTCATCGAGGCCCGTTCATCCCTGAGCGCGCGCGTGAAAGATCGGCTTCATGATGCCCAAGCGGAGACCCGCTTGAGAAGATGCAGAAAGGTTCACTTCGAATTTACCCGTTTTGAGGCAAGAAGCCTATGGAGGAACCGCCGCGCCCGCGTTGCGCGCGCGCTCCTCCGCGACGGGTTGATTTCCGCCCCGAACCGGGGCCATGAAACCGGCCATGAATCCGGGGGCGGAGCCGGCCGGCACGGTTGGCGGGATGTGGGCAATCGAGGGGTAAGAGGCGTGTCGAAGATCCTTTTGGCCGAAGACGACAACGACATGCGTCGCTTCCTGGTGAAAGCGCTGCAGAATGCGGGCTACAATGTAGCCTCCTACGACAATGGCCGCTCCGCCTATGAGCGGATGCGGGAAGAGCCCTTCGAGCTGCTGCTGACGGATATCGTCATGCCGGAGATGGACGGCATCGAGCTGGCGCGGCGGGCGACGGAGCTGGATCCCGACCTCAAGGTCATGTTCATCACCGGCTTTGCCGCGGTGGCCCTCAATGCGGACGTGGAAGCGCCCTGCGAGGCGAAAGTGCTCTCCAAGCCCTTCCATCTGCGCGATCTGGTGAGCGAAGTCGGCAAGATGCTGGCCGCCTGAGCGGCGGCCCGCGCGCGCCCCGGCACGGCCATCGGCATAGAGCCTGGGGATGACGCAAATTTCCCTTTTCGAGGCGCCTTGCTTCCGGCCGATCGAGCCGATATAGAGGCCTCCTCCTGGCGGATGGGCGCGTAGCTCAGCGGGAGAGCACTACGTTGACATCGTAGGGGTCACAGGTTCAATCCCTGTCGCGCCCACCATCCGCACCTTCTGCCCTATTAGGGGCGAACCAGCGCTGTGGCGCGGCCTCCCATCTTTGCCAGCGGAGACGTAACGGGTCGCCGGCCGGTCTTCCTCACTTCTTCGAACTGATGAGCGAGCCCAGGCCGTCGCACACTTTCACGACCTTGGAGCAATCCTCATAATGGACGGGATAGGGGGACGTGATCGGGCGCGTGCGGCAGGTGGTGACGGGCACGAACGTGACGCCGTTATATTGCCGTGTGGTATCGCACTCCCGGGTATAAGTGGTTCGGTACTCTATCTTGGAGCGCATGACGCATTGCGGCTTCATGGTACATCCGGCCTGCGCGTCCTCCGCAAGCACCAGGGACACGCTTGCACCTGCAAGAGCCACAGCCAACAAAACTCCGGTTTTCATGACATCCCCCTCGCGCATGAGACGTTGCGGGCGGGTCGATTCGTCCGTCATTGCACCGGTGCGCGCCTCCCACAATCGGGGGAGACGGCGCGAAAATTCAGGGCCGGCGGGACCGGGTCGCCGCGCACCGCGCTCCGGGAGGCTCAGCGCTCCACGAATGCCTTGAACGCCTCCGCATAGTCGGGATGCCAGCGCGAGAGCGGCGGGCGATTTTCCACGATGTCGCCGGCGGCCCACAGAATGCGCCGTTCATCCAGGGCGCGCGGTACATCATTGTCCGGGCACAGGATGTAGAAATCCCCCGCCTCCAGCCGTTCCAGCATGAAGTCCACCGTCTCGTCCGGCGTCCAGGCGCCGGCGGGCTTCTCGCTGCGCCCGCGCGCGGTGAGGCCGGTGAAGACGAAGCCGGGAATGAGCAGGTGGGCGGTGATGCGGCAGCCGGGCGTGTTGCGCAATTCGTGCTGCAGCGCCTCGGTGAAAGCCTTCACGCCCGCCTTGGAGACGTTGTAGGCGGGGTCGCCGGGCGGGGTGGTGATGCCCTGCTTGGAGCCGGTATTGATGATGAGGCCCGCACGGCCTTGCGCGATCATGCCGGGCGCGAAGATCTGGCTGCCCTCGATGATGCCCCACAGATTGACCGCCATGATGCGCCGCCAGTGGCGCTCGGTGTCGAAGGTGGTGCTGCCGGGCTGGATGCCCGCATTGTTCATGAGTACGTCCACCGTTCCGAAGGCGCCCCGCACCGTCTGCTCCAGATGCTCCAGCGCGCCGGGTTCGGCTACGTCGGTGGGCACGGCCAGCACATGGGTCGCGCCGGGCGGAGCTTCCGCGGTGAGCGAGCGCTCCGCCTCCGCCAGCGCATCGCCGGGCAGATCGGCAATGGCCACCTTCAGGCCGAGGCCGAGAAAGCGCCGGGCCGCCGCGAGGCCGATGCCGGAGGCGCCGCCGGTGACGACGGCCACATGGCCGGGGGTGAGAGCGGGATGGGTCATGACGGCTCCTGCGGTGCGGTAACTGCGAGGCAGGGAGGAAAGCCCGCCTCCGCCGCCGCCGCAAGCCATCAACGCGGGGCTGCGCCCACGGATCCGAGAACCGACTGGGGCAGCAGGAAGGGGCCAGCCGGCACCGCATTCATCCGCGCCGCCACGCCGAAGACGGTGCGCAGCAGGTCATCGGTGAGCACCTCAGCCGGCGGGCCGGCCGCGACGATGCGGCCGTTCTCCACCACCACCAGCACGTCCGCGGCCATGGCCGCCAGGTTCAGGTCATGGAGGATGGCGAGCACCCCGCCTCCGGCCTGCGCGTGGCGGCGGGCCACATCGAGCACAAGAAGTTGATGGGACAGATCGAGGGATGAGGTGGGCTCGTCGAGGAGCAGAAAGCCCGGCCCCTCCCCACTTGCCCCCAGCTGCGCCAGCACGCGGGCCAGATGCACCCGCTGCCGCTCGCCGCCCGACAATTGCTCGATGCGCCGGGACTCGAATCCCGCAAGATCCACGCGCGCCAGCGCCTGCTCGATGCGCGCCTCGACGCCGGCCCCGGCCCCCATTAGGCCGATGCCCACCACCTCGGCCACAGTGAAGGGAAAGGCCACCTCCGTCGATTGCGCCAGCACCGCCCGCCGCCGGGCGAGGAGCGCTGGCGGCAGGGCAGCGATGTCCCGCCCCTCCAGCGTGACGCGGCCGCGCGCGGCGCGCAATTCTCCGGCCAGCACCTTCAGCAAGGTGGACTTGCCGGCGCCATTGGGGCCGATGACCACGGTGACCGTGCCGGGATGGAGGGCGAGGGAAACACCGTCCAGCAGCCGCCGCCCACCGCGCTCCAGGACGATGTCCGCCATCGCATAGGTGGGGTCGCCGTTCATCCGAGCGCTCCCCGCCGCCGCATGAGCAGCCAGAGAAAGAAGGGCGCCCCGATGAGGGCGGTGACGACGCCCAGCGGCAGTTCGGCAGGCGCAGCCAGCATGCGGGCCGCCACGTCCGCCAAGAGCAGGACGGCGGCGCCCAGCAGGGCCGAGGCGGGCAGGAGCACCTTGTGGGAGGGGCCAAGCGTCAAGCGCACCAGATGGGGCACCACCAGCCCCACAAAGCCGATCACCCCGCAGGCCGCCACCGCCGCCCCGACGCCGCCCGCGACTGCCAGGATGGCGATGCGCTTCAATCGCTCCACCCGAATGCCCAAGTGGAAGGCCTCCGCCTCGCCCAGCGCCAGCGCATCGAGCCCGCGCGCGATCACCGGCATGACCACGAGAAGCGCCAGCACGAAGGGCGCGGCCAGCGCCGCCTTCGCCCAGGTGGCACCGCCGAGGCTGCCCAAAGTCCAGAACAGGAATTCCCGCGACTGCTGCTCGGTGGACAGGAACACCAGGAGGCCGGTGCCCGCGCTCGCCAGCGCGCCCAGAGCGAGGCCGGCGAACAGCAAGGTCGCCACCGAAATATAGCCTTCCCGCAGCGCGAGGCGGCCGATGAGCAAGGTGGTGACGAGCCCTCCGGCGAAGGCGGCGACTGACAAAGAGAGGGGCCGCAGCGCGCCGGGTAGCATCAGCCCGAGATCCCCCGCCAGGACAATGAAGGCCACCGCCGCCAGCGCGGCGCCGGGCGAGACGCCCACAAGGCCGGGATCGGCCAGCGGATTGCGGAACACGCCCTGGAGGATGGCGCCGGAAACCGCCGTCGCCGCGCCCGCCAGCGCGCCCAGCACCGCGCGCGGCAGGCGCACATCCAGCACCACCACCCGTTCGCGAATCCCATAGCCGGAAGGCGCGGCGGTGCCGGTGATCGCATCCCGCAACACCGCCCAAAGGCGGTCGGGGGCGATGCTCACGGGGCCGAGGCACAAGGCGGCGGCGAAGGCGGCGAGGGCCAGCAGGGCGAGCACCAGAAGGCCAAGGCCGGCGGGCGGTCGGGTGCGGCCGGCGATGCCGGGCAAGGCGAGGCTCACTGGCCGCTCCCGGCCCAGGGGCGCGACGGCAGCGGCGGCAGGCTTTCGCCGGGGTGAAGCGCCAAAGCGAGATCGCGGGCCGCCTGCGGCGCACGCGGGCCGAAGCCCAGAAGATAGGAGCCCGGCAGCGCCACCAGGCGGTCGTCGCGGGCGGCGGGCGTGCCCTTGAAAGCGGGGAGGGAAAAGATCACGTCCGCGGTCAATTTCTGCCCGCCATCGGTCATCACCACCACGGCGTCGGGATCGGCGGTGAGCGCCACCTCGTCCACCGCCGGCTTGAAGCCGGAAATGCCGGCCATGGCATTGGTGACACCCGCCAGATGGAACATGGCATCCGCGCTGGTGCCCGCCCCGCCCACCACCGGCGCACCGCCGGAGGCGGAGAGCACGAACACGGCGCGCGGCTTCCCCTTGAGCTGCGCCACGCCCTGCGCCAGCGTCGCGAAATCCGCGCGCACCGCATCGGCCAGCGCCCGGCCCTTCTCGGACACGCCCATGGCCTCGGCGATGATCTCGATCTTGCGCACCACGCTTTCGGGCGTGTGGCCATCGGGAACGAGCACCACCGGCACGGACGCCTGCTTCAGCACGTCCAGCGTGGAGGGCGGGCCGGCGCCCTCAATGGCAAGGATGAGACTGGGATCGGCCGACAGCACGCCTTCCGGCGCGAGCGTGCGGGAATAGCCCACATTGGGGCGGCTGCGGGCCTCGGCCGGATAGGTGCTGGTCTGGTCGACGCCCACCACGCGATCGCCGAGACCGAGGGCAAAGAGGATTTCCGTCACCGCTCCGCCGATGGAGACCACGCGGCTGGTGTCACGCACCTCCACCTGCCGGCCGGCGGCATCCGTGACTTTATGCTGCGCGAAGGCCTGAGGCGGACCGGCGAGCACCGGGACCGTGGCCACCAGGGCCACCAGAGCGAGAGACTTCAACACGCTGCGCATCGGCGCCTGCCTTCCCAAAACCGACCGCCCCTGCGCCGTCATAAATCCAGATGGCGAATTCTCAAGCCATCAGACGTAGTTTGGAATTTGTAAAACTATCAAAATTGAGCGTGTCTTTATTTTTAATACATCCAGTTCTATTTGCAACACTACGTATGATTCCGTAAGGTTAGAGCTATTCAACTTGACCCAGGCCACACCATTTCAGTAGGCGGAAAGAGAAGGCGCTTTTGAGGCGCCAGAGCGCGACGCGATCCGTTCGGATACGGCGCACGGCCCGCAAAGCCCGGCATGCCGGGCGGTAGCCAGCCCAAACCTGATTTGGAGGCTTCCATGACCCGCACCTCCGCGCGGCCGGTTTCGCGCGCCCTGAACCGTTCGGCCCTCCTGTGCGGCGCGGCGGGCGCGGCCTTGCTTCTGGCTCCGGTTAGCGCCGTCGCTCAGCAGGCCGCCACCCCGGCGGCAGCGGCGGCGAGCAGCGGCAACGAGATCGCGCTCGATGCGGTGACCGTCATCTCCACCTTCACGGATTTGCCCACGGTGGACACGCTGGCGGGCGTCAGCGTGCTGCGCTCCGACCAGATCGAGCAGCTTGATCCAGCGCGGGCGGCGGACCTGTTCTTCGGCATGCCCGGCGTCACCGCCATCCAGAACGGCAATTCCTCCCAGACCTCCATCAATATTCGCGGCCTGCAGGATTTCGGCCGCGTGGCGGTGTTCGTGGACGGGGCCCGGCAGAATTTCACCCAGCTCGGCCATGCCAATGCGGCCGGCTCCTTCTTCCTGGAACCCGCCCTCATCAGCGCGGTGGATGTCTATCGCGGCCCCTCCTCCAACCTCTATGGAACCGGGGCCATCGGCGGCGTGGTGGCGTTCCGCACCAAGGATGTGCAGGACATCCTGAAGCCCGGCCAGACCTGGGGTGTGGAGGGGACGGGCGAGATCGGCAGCAACGGCCCCATGGGCTTCGGCTCCCTTTTCGGCGCCGCGCGGGTGGGGCAGAATATCGACCTGTTCTGGGGCGGCACCTATCGCAAGGCCAATGACTACAAGGACGGCAATGGCGACCTGGTGCCCGGCACCGCCTATGACACCTGGACCGGCATCGCCAAGGCCACCTTCCGGCCGGCGGACTATCACCAGGTGAAGCTGACCGCCATCAACTACAATTCCACCTACACCACCAGCAACGAATACCCGACCCTCACCACAAGTCAGTATGGCACCCAGGTCATCAACCAGACCTTGACGGCCAACTACAATTACATGAACCCGAACGACAATCTGTTTGCCTTCGACGGTAACATCTATTGGAACCGGGTGAAGGAAGACCAGGTGAAGGTGGCGGGCTCGGCCTCCACCATCACCGGCGCGGTGGGCAATCCGCGCTCCTTCACCATCGACACCACCGGCTTCGACGCCAACAACACCTCGCGCTTTGAATTCTATGGGGTGCGCAACGCCATCACCATCGGCGGCGATTATTTCCACGACGACGTGAACAACGTGGACAATTACGGCTTCGGCGACGGCTACAATCCTTCCGGCACGCGCGGAGTGGGCGGGGCTTTCGTGCAGTGGCAGGGGAATTATTCCACCTGGCTCGAGGCCATCGCGGCCGTGCGCTATGACAGCTACAATCTGAGCGGCGACGGCGTGAACAATAGCGGCGACCATGTCTCGCCCAAATTCACCCTCGGCCTCACGCCGGTGCCATGGTTCACCGTCTACGGCACCTATGCCCAGGCCTTCCGCGCCCCGGCGGTCACCGAGACGCTGGTGGCCGGCGCCCATCCGCCCGCGATTCCCATCGTGACCTGCCCGGACGGCTCATTCGGCGTGTTCTGCTTTGTGCCGAACCCGAACCTTGCGCCCGAAGTGGGCTCCAACAAGGAAATCGGCGTCAACATCAAGTATGACAACCTCTTCATGCGCGGCGACAAGATCCGCCTGAAGGCGAACGTCTATCGCAACGACGTGTCCGACTATATCGAGCTGGTGCAATACGGGACCACCCGATACGGCACCACCGCCTATGCGCAATACCAGAACATCGCCAATGCCAAGCTCACCGGCTTCGAATTGGAGAGCATGTATGATGCCGGGCCCTGGTTCCTGGGGGTGAACGCCACCGTCACCAATGGCGAGAACACCACCAACGGACAGCCTTTGTCATCCGTCATGCCAGACAACATCGCCACCACGCTGGGCGTGCGGCTGTGGGACAACAAGCTGACCATGTCGGTGCGCTGGATGGCGGTGGCGGCGGTGACGGCGGCGGACCTGCCCACCGATGGCGTCTATACGCCCACCCCGTCCTTCAACCTCGTCAACTTCTACCTGGGCTACACGCCCTCGCCCAATGTGTTGGCCTCGTTCTCGGTCGAAAACCTGCTCAACGAGCAGTACACTCAGTATCAGCAATTCCTGCCGAGCGCGGGCATCACGCTGAAGGGCGCGCTGACCATCAAGTTCGGCGACGGCCAGCTCGCCTCGCTCTCGCCGACGCTGGCGAGCATCACCAAATAAGGCCCGCACCCCGCGCGGCGCGATGGAAAAGGAGTGATCCATGTTTATTGCCATGAACCGTTTCAAGGTGAAGTTCGGGTCCGAAGCCGAGTTCGAGCGCGTCTGGCGCGAGCGCGACAGCTATCTGGCGACCGTCCCCGGCTTCGTCGCCTTCAACCTGCTCAAGGGCCCCCAGCGCGAGGACTACGTCCTCTATTCCTCCCACACGGAATGGCGCTCCAAGGCGGATTTCGAGGCCTGGACCAAGTCCGAAGCCTTCCGCGCCGCCCATCGCGATGCCGGCACCAACAAGGTGAACTATATCGGCCCGCCGGAATTCGAGGGGTTCGAATCCGTGCTCGCCCTGACCCCCGCCGAAAGCGCCGCCTGACCTCCGCGACGCTCTCCCCGGCAGACCGCCCGCCTCCCCCCGGAGGCGGGCGGTTTGCGTTTGCGGGCCTTGAGGCAGCGCATTGACGGGGCGGTCGGAAGGGGCCATGTGGCAGGCAATAAGCGCGGAACGCCTCTGCCCCCGCCGGGCGCTGGTCCAAAGGCGGGTTTCGCGCGTAGCCTTCCCTGAAGGGCTTCGCCGCCGGCGCGGCGGCGGCCCGAACCGGTGAGCCCCATCCCCGCCATGACTGCCTCCTCGTCCGTGTCCTCCGTTTCGCCCTCCCCCGTCGTTCCGTCCGCCTTGCCCGCTGACCACCCGAAGGTGGCGTTCGGGCGCATTGGGGTGCTGCTGGTCAATCTCGGCACGCCGGAGGCGACCGATTATTGGTCCATGCGTCGCTATCTGAAGGAATTCCTGTGGGACCGGCGGGTGATCGAGGTCAACCGGCCGCTCTGGTGGTTCATCCTCAACGCCATCGTGCTCACCAAGCGCCCGGGGCCGAAGGGCAAGGACTATGACACCATCTGGAACAAGGAGCTGAACGAGGGCCCCTTGAAGACCATCACCCGCTCCCAGGCACAGAAGCTGGCGGAGCGGCTCGCGGGGCTGGATCAGCGCATCGTGGTGGACTGGGCCATGCGCTATGGCAAGCCGCCCATCAAGGAGCGCATCGAGGCGCTCCAGGCGCAAGGATGCGAGCGCATCCTGCTGGTGCCGCTCTATCCGCAATATTCCGCCGCCACCACCGCCACCGTCTGCGACAAGACGTTCGATGCGCTCAAGGCCATGCGCTGGCAGCCCATCCTGCGCGTCGCCCCGCCCTGGCATGACGACCCCACTTATATCGACGCCGCCTGCACGGCGCTGGAGGGGCACCTTTCCAAGCTGGATTTCGAGCCGGAGGTGATCCTCGCCTCCTTCCACGGGGTGCCGGTCTCCTATCTGCACAAGGGCGACCCCTATCACTGCCAGTGCATGAAGACCGGCCGCCTCATGCGCGAGCGCCTCGGCATGACCAAGGAGCGCTTCCGCATCACCTTCCAGTCCCGCTTCGGCACCGAGGAATGGCTCCAGCCCTATACGGACAAGACCGTGGAGGCCCTGGCCAAGAGCGGCGTGAAGCGGCTCGCCATCGTCAATCCCGGCTTCACCGCCGACTGCCTGGAGACGCTGGAGGAGATTGGCGGGGAGAACCGGGAGATCTTCGAGCACAATGGCGGCGAGAAGTTCGCGGCCATCCCCTGCCTCAACGATACGGACGAAGGCATGCGGGTGATCGAGACCGTGGTGCGCCGGGAATTGTCCGGCTGGGTAGGCTGAGGCCCTCTTGTCCCGATGTGGGACAGGCCCCTGGTGGCGAATAAAACGCAGCGGGAACGAAAGGCGCGCGAATCGCGGCGGGGCGGATGTTCTCTGCCCGTTCCGCGCACAAGGGGCGCACAGCTGCCTGTCCCGGTTTGAAACAGGGCGCCCCCCGGCCGGAAAACACAGCCGGAACGAAGGGCGTCCGAATCGCGGAAGAGGCGATGTTCCCGGCCCGTTCGATGCCCCGAGCCACCGCCGGATGGAGGCACGGCCGGCGTCCCGACTTGGGACAGGACGTCCTCTGGTCACGAAACGCAGCGCGAACGAAGCCCGTCCGAATCGCGTGCCATGGGCTGTTCCCCGCCTGTTCGCGCCACGCCGCGCCTGTCCGCGAAGCTCTGGCCTGAAGCTCTGGCCAGGGCGCACGCTGGCGTGCGAGAAGGCGGGGTGTCTTCCACGCAGGGCCTGTCATGAGCGCTTCTTCCGCCACCGAACGCGAACGCCCCGGCTCCCAGGGCGACTATGCCCATATCCTGCCCATCACCACCCGATGGGCCGACATGGACATCTATGGCCACGTCAACAACGTGGTCTTTTATTCCTATTTCGACACGGTGGTGAATGAGTACCTGATGGCCCAGGGCGTGCTCGATCCCGAGCAGAGCCCGGTGATCGGCCTGGTGGTGGAAACCCGCTGCGCCTATTTCCGCTCGCTGACCTTCCCCGCGCCCGTGCGGGCGGGCCTCAGGGTGGCGCGGCTCGGCTCCAGCTCCGTGCGCTATGAGATCGGCATCTTCCAGGGCGCGGACGAGAGCGCCTGTGCCCAGGGCCATTTCGTCCATGTCTATGTGGACCGCCACACCCGCCGCCCGGTCGCCCTGCCGGAGCCGCTGCGCGCGGCGCTGCTGCCGCTGGTTAAGGGCTGAAGGCGCGCGGGGCTACGCCCCCCCGCGCGGGCCTTACGGCCCCAGAAGGTCGATCAGCGGGGGAATGAGGGGCTCGTCGGCGGGCGGCATGGCCAGTTCCCGCAGCTTGCTGGCGCGCACCCATTTCAGGGCCGTGTGCTCGCGCGCTTCCACGCGACCTTCCCAGCGCCTGCAGATCCAGAGCGGCATCAGGAGGTGGAAGGTCTCATAGCCATGGCTGGCAAAGGTCAGCGGCGCAAGGCACGCCTCCTTCACCTGAATGCCCAGTTCCTCGTCCAGCTCGCGGATGAGCGTCTCCTCCGGCCGCTCGCCCGGCTCCATCTTGCCGCCGGGAAATTCCCACAGGCCAGCGAGCGCCTTGCCTTCCGGCCGCTGGGCCACCAGGACGCGGTTGTCCGCGTCCACCAGCGCGCAGGCGACCACGAGCGTCAGCTTCATGACCGATAGTCGCCGTTGATGGCCACATATTCCTTGGTCAGGTCGCAGGTCAGCACCGTGTCCTTGCCCTTGCCGAGGCCGATATCGACGGTCAGGTCGATCACGTCGCCGGTCATGTATTGGGAGACGACGCCCTCGTCATAGGCCGGGTCGCGCATGCCCTCGGCGGCGACGCGGATGTCGCCGAACCAGATGGAGAGAAGGTCGCGGTCCGCCGGCTCGCCGGCCTTGCCCACCGCCATGACCACGCGGCCCCAATTGGCGTCCTCGCCTGCCACCGCCGTCTTCACCAGCGGCGAATTGGCGATGGACATGCCGATGCGGCGGGCGGACTTCTTGGACACCGCGCCCTTCACATGCACCCGCACCAGCTTGCGGGCCCCCTCGCCGTCGCGGGCCACCTGCTCGGCAAGGTTCGCCAGCACACGGTTGAGCTCTTTGCGGAACGGGCCGACGCGCGGATCCTCCAGGCTCTTGATGGGAGCAACGCCCCGGTCCTTGGCGACGCCGGTGGCGAACAAAAGCAGCGTGTCCGAGGTGGAGGTGTCGCTGTCGATGGTGATGGCGTTGAAGGAGTTCACCACGCCCTTGGAGAGCAGCGCCTGAAGCACGTCGGCGGCGATGGGGGCGTCGGTGAAGACGAAGGAGAGCATGGTCGCCATGTCCGGCGCGATCATGCCGGCGCCCTTGGCGATGCCGGTGATGACCACGTCCGCCTCGCCCATGGGCACGGTGGCGGTGGCCACCTTCGGGAAGGTGTCGGTGGTCATGATGGCGCGAGCGGCATCGAGCCACGGGCCGGACGCGAGGCGCTGGGCGGTGTCGTCGAGCGCGCCGCGGAACTTGGTGGCGTCCAAGGGCTCACCGATGACGCCGGTGGAGGCGAGCAGCACCTCGGTGGGCTTGCAGCCCAGCACGCCGGCGGCGACCTCAGCGGTCAGTGCGGTGGATTCGCGGCCTTTGAGGCCGGTGAAGGCATTGGCATTGCCGGAATTGACCACCAGCGCCCGCGCCTTGCCCTTCTTGAGCACGGTGCGGCACCACTCCACGGGAGCGGAGGGGCACAAGGAGCGCGTGGTCACACCCGCCACCGTGGTGCCGCGCACGAAGGAGGCCATCAGCACATCGGTGCGGCCCTTATAGCGGATGCCAGCCTCTGCGGTGGCAAAGGTCACGCCCGGCACGGGCGGCGCGTCTACCAGGACCTTGGGTGCGAGGGGAGAGACGGACGCGGACATGGGGAGCCCCCGGGGCAAAGGTCGCCGCACAATCGGCGCTGTGGATGTGCCGCACCTCGCCCGCCAAGGCAAGGGGCGTGGCGAGGGGCTGTGGCTAGGGGCTTGCCGAGGCGCGCCAAGGGACAGGGCGGGCGCGCTGGCGCCCGGTGGGCCTTTCGGCGCACGCAGAGCCGGCAAAGCCGGGAGACGGAAAAAGGGGCGCGGAAAAAAGCGGCGCCCCCCCCCCAACGCAGAAGGGCCCCGCCGGAACCCGGCGGAGCCCTTCAGGCCTGCTGGAGCGTGCGGAGGGCGGCCGGCGCGGCCGCCGCCCCTCAGTTCTTGGGCGCAGCCGGAGTGGCAGGCGCCGCCGGGGTGGCGGGCGCGGCGGGAGCCGCCGGGGCGGCGGCGGCGGCGGTCTTCTCCACCTTGGCGTCGTTGCGCAGCTTGGTGACGAGTTCCGTCTGTGCCTTGCGCACCAGATACTGGTCGATCTGGTCCTTCACCTGGTCATAGGTGGGGATGGGCTTCTGCCGCTTATCCTCGACCTTGATGATGTGATAGCCGAACTGGGTCTTCACCACGTCGGAGACCTGGCCCTTGTCGAGCTTGAAGGCCGCGTCGGCGAATTCCGGCACCATCTGTTCCTTGGTGAAATAGCCGAGGTCGCCGCCATCCTCGGCGCTGTCCTTGGAATTTTCCTTGGCGAGGGTGGCAAAGTCGGCGCCGGCCTTGGCCTTCGCGTCGATCTCCTTGGCCTTGGCCTCGCTGTCCACCAGGATGTGGCGGGCGCGCACTTCCATCTCGGGTTTGGTGGACTTCACGAACTCGTCGTAGGTGGCCTTCTTGGCCTCCTCGCTCACGGCCTTCTGAGCCTCCGCATTCAGGAGCGCCTCCATGAGGGCCTTGGTGCGGGCATAGTTCATGCGCTGCTGGAATTCGGGAGACTGGTCCAGCTTCTGCGCCTCGGCCGCCTGGGCGAGCACGGTCATGTCAGTGAGGAAGGACAGGACATATTCGCGGCGCTGGGCGGGCTGCACCTGCGGCAGGCCGGGGCCGATGTCCTCCTCGGCGATGGCGACCTCGCTGGCGCGGATGGGGGTGCCGTTCACCGTGACGACCACAGGGTCGGCATCGGCAGGCTTGGCAGGAGCAGCCTGGGCGGGAGCAGCCTGGGCGGGAGCGGCTTGGGCGGGGGCCGCCTGGGCGGGCGCAGCCGCCTTGGGGGCCGCCGGAGCCTGAGCCAGCGCTTCACCGCCGAGAGCCAGAGCCGAGAGAGCCACCGCCAGGACTGCGGTGTGGGCGGGACGCATCATATCCTTTATCCTCAACCTTTCGAAGGCACCCACCAGACGTTGGGCGGGCCTGGGCTGGCCGGAAGCGGGGGCTGGACCATTCGTCGGAACCATGGTCCCTTCGGATGCGCCCCGTCAGGCGCGCGCACCCTCGCGCAGCTTTCCACCGGACACAAGGGGACAGTGAGGTGTCCCCATGGCCACTCCGCGGTGGCATCGCGGCAAAGCTGGGGCAGGCGCGCGCGTTGCGGGCCGCCGCTCTCACGACCGCGTGGGACAGCGGCGAAGAATAGCATGGAGAATCCGCCCCCGGGGCCTTCCGCTTCAGCCCGCGAGCCTGTATAAGGCGCGCCTCCTATCGAGAAGACTGGTTTCGCTCGCCTGCGCGAACCTACGCGGCAGGAACACTGGCTTACGACGTTTCCGGAGTTTGGACATGGCCGTCCCGAAGAGAAAGACCTCCCCGTCCCGTCGCGGCATGCGCCGCTCGGCTGACGCCCTGAAGCAGCCCACCTATGTGGAAGACAAGGATTCCGGCGAGCTGCGCCGCCCCCACCACCTGGACCTGAAGACCGGCATGTATCGCGGTCGCCAGATCCTGAAGCCCAAGGCGGAAGCCTGATCGCATCTGACGCGGCGCGGCAGCTGCCGCGCCGGCGGGTCGGCGCAACTGTTCCGACGCGCGCAGGTCCCGCGCGCGCAGGCCGCCTGTGCGGTAGCCCGCCCCGAAGGGTGCTGGGGCCGCACCGCGAGGCTTGGATCGCAGCCGTGGCGCTCGCCACCTCAAAGGCTTGATCCCATTGCGGTTTGTCTCGTTTCTCCCACGGAGGCGATGACAGCGGGCCGCGAATATGCCACCCATCCGATGTGACTTTTCGCCTGCGAGGCGGATCCGCGACGTTCGGATCGGGCTCGCGTGCGAAAGGCGCGACGGACAAGAGGAGTGTGCATGCTCACGCCCATCCCGCTGCTGATCGTACCGCTTGCCGTCTACAACATCTTCGTCTTCCTCACGCCCGGCCTCGACTGGCACGCCATTCTGGCGACCGTGCCCATGATGTCCGGGGCGAGCTGGACCATTTCCATCGCCGATGTCTTCCTGGGCTTCACCCTGCTGATCCTGCTGGTGGAAGTGCTCAAGGCGACGCGCGTGTCCTCGCGCAACATCTTCGACCACATCCTCTCCGTGCTGCTCTTTGCCATTGCGGTGGGCGAGTTTCTGCTGGTGGCGCAGGCGGGCACCTCCGTGTTCGCGCTCATGGGCCTCGTGATGCTGTTCGATGTGATCGCCGGCTTCTGGATTTCGGTCCGAGTGGCGCAGCGTGACGTGGCCCTTGATTCCCGCATGGATTGAGCCGAGATCCGCGCCATTTTCCGTTCCGGCATCGCTTCGCCCGCAATCCGGTTTGCAATGAGGCCGCCCGCCGCTCATCTTAGGCGCGACAGCAATGCCGAGATACAGGCCGGGCGACCCGGCGCGGCATCGCCGTAACAACGTAACAGCCTCTCAAGAAGGCGGGACGCGTCAGTGTGAGCCAGAAGCGCGCCAACGGACGGACCGGCCGGATGCCGGCAGCGGTGGGGGACGCGGAGGCGTCGGCTCCGCCCTTCGCACGGGCGAGCGCTGGCCCGCTGCCGGCCCTTTCGATGCCCTGCCCGCACGCGACAGCCCCGGCGGCGTCCAAGGAGAAGGCTCCGCCGGTGGTGGAGGATCCCCTCGCCCTGCTCGCCGCCGCCGGTGCAGCGGCCTACCGGTGGGACATCGACACCGATGATCTGGCCTGGACGGCCAATGTGGACGCAATCCTGGGCCCGGGTGCGGCCGTCAGATTCGCCACCGGCTCCGCTTTCATCGCCCAGAGCCGCCTGGACCCGGCCCATCCCGGCAGCCTGCGCGCCGTGCTTACGCGGGGAGACACCGATACGGGCACGGGCGTGCCCTACGCCTCCTCCTTCCAACTCCAGGCCGAGCCCACGCGCCTGGTGTGGGTGTCCCATGCGGGCCGCTGGTTCGCGGGCCACAATGGGCGGCCGTCCTACGCGGTGGGCACCCTCCATCTGCTGGGACCGGCGGAGGCCCCTCTCCACACCGCTTTTGCCGGCCATGTGGACGCCCTGACCGGCCTTCCCACCCGCACGCGGCTCATGGAAGTCCTGGGCGAGCGCCTCGCCCAGAAGGGGCGCCGGAAGGCGACCGGCCGCATTCCCGGCGACGCGGGCTGGGCCCTGTTTCTGGTGGGCATCGACCATCTGGGCCGGGTCAACGACACATTCGGCTTCGAGGTGGCCGACGAAATCATCGCCCAGATCGCGGACCGGCTGCGGCTCGGCGCCAGTCCCAAGGATCTTGTGGCCCGCTTCTCGGGCAACAAGTTCGCTCTTCTTGTGAACGACGTGGCGGCGAGCCAGCTGGCGCAGGGTGCCGCAGCCCTGATTGCCGAGATCCGCCGCGCGCCCGTGCTCACCTCCGCCGGCCCCATTCCGGTCTCCGTGACGGTGGGCGCGGTGACCATGCCCGCCCGCCGCTCCTCGCCGACCGAGGTGATGGCCCGGGCGCAGGAGGCGCACGGCATCGCCAAGCGCCGCGAGCACGGATCGGTGGAGATCTGCGCGCCCCATTCACCCAGCGAGACGCGCCGCCGCCGCAATGTGCGGCTCGCCGACGAGATCATGCGGGCGCTGGAGGAGAACCGCATCCAGCTGGCGGTGCAGCCGGTGGCGGACACCCTCACCCGCCAGCCGGTGTTCCACGAGGTGCTGGCGCGCGTGCTTCCGGCTCCCGGCCTGCGCGGGCAGGGCACGGGGCGAATCGTGAAGGAGGCGGAAAAGCTCGGCCTCATGGGCGTGTTCGACCGCAAGATCCTGCGCCTCGTTGCAGCCGCCATGCGGCGCGATCCGACGCTGACGCTTTCGGTGAACGTCTCGCCCTCCTCCCTCGCGGACCAGGCCTGGCACGATCTGTTCACGCGGGAGGTGACGCCGGACATTGCCGGGCGGCTCATCCTGGAAGTGACCGAATCGGTGGCCGTCCATGATTTCGAGGCCGCCCGCGATTTCGTCGCGGAAGCCCATCGGCTGGGCGCGCAGGTGGCCATCGACGATTTCGGCGCCGGCTTTACCTCGTTCCGCAACCTTCGGGGGTTGGGCATCGACATGGTGAAGATTGACGGCAGCTTCGTCATGAACATGGCGAAGTCGCCGGACGACCGCACCTTCGTGGAGGCGATGATCCAGCTCACCCGCCAGCTCGGCATCACCTGCGTGGCCGAATGGGTTCAGAACGAGCGCACCGCCCATATCCTGGCGAGCGCCGGCTGCCACTATATTCAGGGGTCACTCACCGGCCTTGCCCGGCCGCTGGGGCCAGAGACGGCGGGGTCGGACGCGGGCGCCTGACCCAGAACTGGGCGCGCTAAAAAAACGGCCCCGAGCGTTACGGTTTTCGCGGAAAAGACGCGCAAGGACAAAAGCCGGAGGCACGGGCCATGAACCGCATCTCGCCGGACATGCGCAGACCCGATCCTGAAACGCCGGTGCATCCACAGGGGGCATAGGGGCCAAGGCGCCAAGCTGCCAGGCTGTGCTGGCACCGGAGCCGCCGCGCGCCTCCGGTACCGATGTTCAGAGCGGACTTGCCGCGGTCACTGGCCTTCGCGGATCACTGGCCTTCGGGCTTGGAGACCAGCTTTTCCAGCTTCTGCTGCATATCGGCCATCTGGCGCTTGAGCGCCTCGAGGTCGTCCGTCGGGCTGGCCGCGGGGGCCGGCGTCGCCGGGGTCCCGGGGGTCGCCGCATCGCCCTCGCCCTTGGGGAAGGGCAGGAAGATGTTGAAGGCCCGCTCGAACATTTCCATGTTCCGGCGCACATGGTCGTCGAAGCCGCCGAGCGGGGTTCCGGTCAGGGTCTTGGCCACCTGATCGCGGAACTTCTCCTGCTCCTTGGTGAAGCTGTCGATGGACATTTCCAGATAGCGCGGCACCATCATCTGCATGCTGTCGCCGTAGAAGCGGATGATCTGGCGCAGGAAGGCAATGGGAAGAAGATTCTGTCCCTTATTCTCCTGCTCGAAGATGATCTGCGTCAGCACCGAGTGGGTGATATCGTCACCATTCTTCGCGTCAAAGACAACGAAGTCCTCGCCTTCCTTGACCATCGTGGCCAAGTCTTCCAGCGTCACGTAAGTGCTGGTGCCGGTATTGTAGAGCCGGCGATTGGCGTATTTCTTAATGGTGACTGGCTCTTGCGTCTTGGCCATTGTCCGGTCATCCGTTTCCTTGGGTTCGATCCAGGTTAGGGGGTTTCCAGGCACACGGCTACCCTTTTGTGCAGTGCATGTGGATCGCTTGCCCTGCAACTCCACATGGTCAAGCCGGCGTCATGCACCAGTCGTTGACATGGGTCATTGACAGGGCCGCGCTCACCAACCAACCATGCGCCTCAACGAGTGCGGCGCACGATATGAGCCGCCCGCCCGCAGGAGATCACCATGAAGGACGACGTCGTCATCGTCGGGGCCGCGCGGACCCCGGTGGGTTCGTTCAACGGAGCCCTGTCCACCCTGCCGGCCCATGCGCTTGGTGCCATTGCCATCAAGGCGGCGCTGGAGCGCGCCGGCGTGGCGCCCGATGCGGTCAGCGAAGTCATTCTGGGCCAGGTGCTCACCGCCGCCCAGGGCCAGAATCCCGGCCGCCAGGCCTCCATGGCCGCCGGCATCCCGATCGAGAGCCCGGCCTGGGAGATCAACCAGGTGTGCGGCTCCGGCCTGCGCTCCGTGGCGCTGGGCTTCCAGGCCATCCAGACCGGCGACAGCGACGTGGTGGTGGCCGGCGGCCAGGAATCCATGAGCCTGTCCGCCCATGCCGCCCATCTGCGCAACGGTCAGCGCATGGGCAATTTGGAATTCACCGACACCATGATCAAGGACGGCCTGTGGGATGCCTTCAACGGCTACCATATGGGCGTCACCGCCGAGAACGTGGCGCGCCAGTTCCAGATCACCCGCGACGAGCAGGATGCCTTCGCGGTGGCCTCGCAGAACAAGGCCGAAGAGGCCCAGAAGGCCGGCAAGTTCAAGGACGAGATCGTCCCCGTCACCATCTCCACCCGCAAGGGCGACGTGGTGGTGGACCAGGACGAATATATCCGCCACGGCGCCACCGTGGACGCCATGGCCAAGCTGAAGCCTGCCTTCTCCAAGGACGGCTCGGTGACCGCCGGCAACGCCTCCGGCATCAATGACGGCGCCGCCGCCGTGGTGCTCATGAGCGCCAGCCGCGCCGCCGCCGAGGGCAAGACCCCGCTGGCGCGCATCGTCTCCTGGGCCCAGGCCGGCGTCGATCCGTCCATCATGGGCACCGGCCCCATCCCCGCCTCCCGCGCCGCCTTGGAAAAGGCCGGCTGGAGCGTCGATGACCTGGACCTGATCGAGGCCAACGAGGCCTTCGCCGCCCAGGCGCTGGCCGTGAACAAGGACCTCGGCTGGGACACCTCGAAGGTGAACGTGAATGGCGGCGCCATCGCCATCGGCCATCCCATCGGCGCGTCCGGCACCCGCATCCTGGTGACCCTGCTGCATGAAATGCAGAAGCGCGACGCCAAGAAGGGCCTCGCCACGCTCTGCATCGGCGGCGGCATGGGTATCGCCATGTGTGTCGAGCGGGACTGATCCGCTCGACTTTGGTTGCGCGTCAGCACGACGCGCCAAACGCGCTCGAAACTCGCCGGGGCGTTTCGTAGAAGCGATCCGGGGATGGCCACATCCCCGGAGCGTGGAGTGTGCGTCTTCGGCGAGGGCAGGGCCAAGACGGCAGGGAGGGTCAGATGGGGCGTGTAGCGTTGGTGACCGGCGGAACGCGCGGAATTGGCGAGGCCATTTCCGTGATGCTGAAGGACGCCGGATACAGTGTGGCGGCCAATTATGCGGGCAATGACACCGCTGCCGCCGCCTTCAATGAGAAGACCGGCATTCCCGTCTTCAAGTGGGACGTGTCCGACTTCGAGGCCTGCAAGGCCGGCATCGCCCAGGTGGAAGCCGCGCTCGGCCCCGTGGAGGTGTTGGTGAACAATGCGGGCATCACCCGCGACACCACCCTGCACCGCATGACGCTGGAACAGTGGAGCGCGGTGATCAACACCAACCTGAACAGCGCCTTCAACATGTGCCGGAACGTGATCGAGGGCATGCGGGCGCGCAAGTTCGGGCGCATCGTCTGCATCTCGTCCATCAACGGCCAGAAGGGCCAGTTCGGCCAGACCAATTATTCCGCCGCCAAGGCGGGCGAGATTGGCTTCGTGAAGGCGCTGGCGCAGGAGAGCGCGGCGCTGGGCATCACCGTGAACGCCATCGCGCCCGGCTACATCGCCACCGAAATGGTGCGCGCGGTGCCCGAGGACGTGCTGAAGAAGATCATCGCCAACATCCCCGTCGGCCGCCTCGGCGAGCCGGAGGACATTGCGCGCTGCGTGAAGTTCCTGGTGACCGACGATGCCGGCTTCATCACCGGCTCGACGCTCACCGCCAACGGCGCACAGTACATCACCTGAGCGGGGCCGCGGGCTGAGGCCCGCACTTTCAGCCAGAATCGGCTATCAGTGATCGGCCGGCCCCTCGGGCCGGCCGATTTCGTTCGGGCCGCCGCGTCCGACCCCGCGCCATGGACGATCCGGTAATGACCGCCCCCAACGCCGCCCCGAACGCCCCCCTCTCCTCCCCCGCCGCCACCCGCATCGGCCTCGTGGCCATCCTCCTGTGGGCAACCCTGGCGCTCTCCACCGCCTCCACCGGCAAGGTGCCGCCCTTCCTGCTCACGGCGCTGACCTTCGGGGTCGGCGGCGCGGTGGGGCTGATCGCGGCGCTGCGGGGGCCGGGGCTGTCCGTGCTGCGCCAGCGGCCGGCGGCCTGGATCCACGGCATTGGCGGCCTGTTCGGCTACCATTTCTTCTATTTCACGGCGCTCAAGCTCGCCCCGCCGGCGGAAGCCGGGCTCATCGCCTATCTCTGGCCGCTCCTCATCGTGCTCTTCTCCGCCGCCTTGCCGGGCGGAGGCCTGAAGGCCGGGCACATTGCCGGCGCGCTGCTCGGCCTCGTGGGCACGGTGGTGCTGCTGCTGGGCAAAGGCGGGCTGTCCGGCTTCGAGATGCGCTATGCGCCCGGTTATCTCGCCGCGCTCGCCTGCGCCTTCATCTGGTCGCTCTATTCGGTGGCCTCCCGCCGCTTCGGCGATGTGCCCACCGAAGCGGTGGCGGGCTTCTGTCTGGGCACGGCGGTCCTCGCCTTCGCCTGCCACCTTGTCACCGAGCCCGCCATCTGGCCGGCGGGCATGGGCGAATGGGTCGCCGTGCTGGCACTGGGCATCGGGCCGGTGGGGGCGGCCTTCTATGCCTGGGACATCGGGATGAAGCGCGGCGACATCCGCTTTCTCGGCGTCGCCTCCTATGCGGCGCCGGTGCTCTCCACTTTGCTGCTGGTGCTGGCGGGCTTTGCCCCCGCCCATTGGACGCTGGCGCTCGCCTGCGCGCTCATCGTAGGCGGGGCGGCCCTGGCCTCGCGCTCTGGTCGACAAAATGCCTGAGTGCCAACGCGCGCTTGTCAGCGGCGGCGCGAGGTATTAGCACTCGCCGCGCCAATCCCATCCGGGCCCTTTCAACGGCCCGCACCAAGGCGCGACGCAGCTGAGCGAAACGCCGCCACACAGGAACATGCCCATGGCCACGCACAAGCTCCTTCTTCTCCCCGGCGACGGCATCGGCCCGGAGGTCATGGCGCAGGTGAAGCGCGTCATCGCCGCCTTGGAGAGCCTCGGCCTTGCCTCCTTCGCGGTGGAAGAGGACCTGGTGGGCGGCTGCGCCTATGACGCCCATGGCGCCGCCATTTCCGAAGCCGCCATGGACAAGGCCAAGGCCGCCGACGCGGTGCTGCTCGGCGCCGTGGGCGGCCCGAAGTGGGCGAGCGTGCCCTATGAGGCGCGCCCCGAGGCGGGCCTGCTGCGCCTGCGCAAGGACCTGGCTTTGTTCGCCAATCTGCGCCCGGCTCTGTGCTATCCCGCGCTCGCCGATTCCTCTTCGCTGAAGCGCGAAGTGGTCGAGGGCCTCGACATCCTGATCGTGCGCGAGCTGACCGGCGGCGTCTATTTCGGCGAGCCCAAGACCATCACCGACCTCGGCAATGGGCAGAAGCGCGCCATCGACACCCAGGTCTATGACACCTACGAGATCGAGCGCATCGGCCGCGTCGCCTTCGAGCTGGCCCGCACCCGCCGCAACAAGGTGACCTCCTCCGAGAAGCACAATGTGATGCGCTCCGGCGTGCTCTGGAAGGAAGTCATCACCGCCCTGCACGCCCGCGATTATGCGGACGTGGAGCTGGAGCATAACCTCGCCGACTCGCTGGCCATGCAGCTGGTGCGCTGGCCCAAGCAGTTCGACGTGATCGTCACCGACAATCTGTTCGGCGACATCCTCTCCGACATCGCCGCCATGCTCACCGGCTCGCTGGGCATGCTGCCCTCCGCCTCGCTGGGCGCGGTGGACGAGACCACCGGCAAGCGCGCCGCGCTCTATGAGCCCGTTCACGGCTCGGCCCCGGACATTGCCGGCAAGGGCCTCGCCAACCCCATCGCCATGATCGGCTCGCTGGCCATGGCGCTGCGCTATTCCTTCGGCCAGGGCGATGTGGCCGATCGCATCGAGGCAGCCATCGCCCAGGTGCTCGCCGACGGCAAGCGCACCGCCGACATCCGCACCGAAGGCTCCACCGTCATCGGCACGGAAGAGATGGGCTCCGCCATCATCGAGGCGCTGAAGGCCTGAGCCTTCGCCATCCTTTGGAAGACCGCGACGGCCGGGGCACTGCCCCGGCCGTTTGCGTTTTCAGATGCGCGGCACCACCACCAGCCGCTCTACCAGCGTGCCGCCCAGCAGATGGGTGGAAACGATCTCGTCAATGTCCTCCACCGTGCGCGGCCGGTACCAGACGCCCGCCGGATAGACCACCATCAGCGGCCCCGCCTGGCAGAAGCCCAGGCACCCGGTGGCCGCCATGGCGATGTCGCGCTGGCCGGTGGCCTCGATGCGCCGGCCCAGATGCTCCCACAGCACCTTGCCCCCCGCCGCCGCGCAACTGCCGCGCGGATGGCCCTCCGGCCTCTGCTGGAAGCAGGCGAAGACGTGGTGCTTGAAGACTTGCGGGATATCGACAGGCGACAGGGGGGCTTCGGCGGCGGATTGGGTCATGGACGTGCCTCGGGTTCCAATGGACAAGGTTGGAACCTTTCAAAGTCCGTGCCGACAGGGCGTGCCTTGCGCGACCTGGACGAGCCGGCCCAGGCCCCCGCACCGTTTCAGGTGCTCCACCAAGCGGTTAGCCGTGGATGCCCGGGACAAGCCCGGGCATGACGGTGATGGTGGGGCCGATCTTTCCTGCGCCCTCCCACCGTCCCTTCCGCGCCGCATTGGCCGGAAGCCGACAGGCGCGCAACAAAAAGGGCGGGCGCGGCCCAGCCGCACCCGCCCCATTTTTCGCGAAGAGACTGAAGCCTCAGGCCGCCTGGCTGACCGGCGCCTCGGGGGCGAAGGTCAGGTGACCGCCTTCGACGCCCACCTTCACCCGGGCGCCGTCCAGGATCTCGCCGCCGAGGATCTTCTCGGCCAGCGGGTCCTGCACCAGCTTCTGGATCGTCCGCTTCAGCGGGCGGGCGCCATAGGCCGGGTCGTAGCCCTTGTCGGCGAGGAAGGTCCGCGCCTCCGGGGTGAGGTCCAGGACGATCTTGCGATCCTCCAGGAGCTTGGCGAGGCGCTTGAGCTGCACATCCACGATGGCGCCCATCTGCTCGCGCTTCAGCCGGTGGAACATGACGATCTCGTCGATCCGGTTGATGAATTCCGGGCGGAAGTGACGCCGCACGGCCCCCATCACCAGCTCATAGGCCTCGTCGTCCGACACCACCTTCTCGGTCTCGTGGCCGGGCAGGCCGAAGCCCACCGGCTGGCGGGGATCGGCGAGGAACTCGGCGCCCAGATTCGAGGTCATGATGATCAGCACGTTGCGGAAGTCCACCGTGCGTCCCTGGCCGTCGGTCAGGCGCCCGTCATCGAGCACCTGGAGCAGCACGTTGAAGACGTCCGGATGGGCCTTCTCCACCTCGTCGAACAGCACCACCTGATAGGGCCGGCGCCGCACGGCTTCGGTGAGCGCACCGCCCTCGTCATAGCCCACATAGCCGGGAGGGGCGCCGATGAGCCGGCTCACCGAGTGCTTCTCCATGTATTCGGACATGTCGATGCGCACCATGGCGGTCTCGTCGTCGAACAGATATTCGGCGAGCGCCTTGGTCAGCTCGGTCTTGCCGACGCCGGTCGGGCCGAGGAACAGGAACGAGCCGATGGGACGGTTCGGATCCTGCAGGCCCGCCCGCGCGCGCCGCACGGCGGTGGAGACGGCGGTGACCGCCTCGTTCTGGCCGATGACGCGCTTGGCCAGCTCCAGCTCCATCTTGAGCAGCTTCTCGCGCTCGCCCTCCAGCATCTTGTCCACCGGCACGCCGGTCCAGCGCGAGACGACGCCCGCGATGTGATCGGGAGTGACGGCTTCCTGGGCCGTGCCGGAATTGCCGGTGGCCTCGATCTCGGCGAGACGCCGCTCCAGCTCGGGGATGACCGAATAGGTCAATTCGCCCGCCTTCTGGTACTCGCCCTGGCGCTGCGCGATGGTCAGGTCGGCGCGGGCCTGGTCGAGCTTGGCCTTCAGCGTGGTGGCCTCGGAGAGCTTCTCCTTCTCCGCCTTCCAGTTGGAGGTGAGCACGGCCGCGCGCTCCTCCAGCTCCGCCAGCTCCTTTTCGAGCTTCTTCAGGCGGTCCTTGGAGGCGACGTCGGTCTCCTTCTTCAGGGCCTCCTGCTCGATCTTCAGCCGCACGATCTCGCGGTCGAGATTGTCGAGGGCCTCCGGCTTGCTGTCCACCTGCATGCGCAGGCGGGACGCCGCCTCGTCCACCAGGTCGATGGCCTTATCGGGCAGGAAACGGTCGGTGATGTAGCGGTTGGAGAGGGTCGCCGCCGCCACCAGCGCGCTATCGGTGATGCGCACGCCGTGATGCAGCTCATACTTCTCCTTCAGGCCGCGCAGGATGGAGACCGTGTCCTCCACCGTGGGCTCGGAGACGAAGACGGGCTGGAAACGACGGGCCAGAGCCGCGTCCTTCTCCACATGCTTGCGATACTCGTCGAGCGTGGTGGCGCCGACGCAGTGCAGCTCGCCGCGCGCCAAAGCGGGCTTGAGCAGGTTGGACGCATCCATGGCGCCATCGGTCTTGCCGGCGCCCACCAGCGTGTGCATCTCGTCGATGAACAGGATGATGCCGCCCTCGGCCGCCTCGACTTCCGAAAGGATGGACTTCAGCCGCTCCTCGAACTCGCCGCGATACTTCGCGCCGGCGATGAGCGAGCCCATGTCGAGCGCCAGAAGGCTCTTATTCTTCAGGCTCTCCGGCACGTCGCCATCCACGATGCGGCGGGCGAGACCCTCCACGATGGCGGTCTTGCCGACGCCGGGCTCGCCGATGAGCACGGGATTGTTCTTGGTGCGCCGCGCCAGCACCTGGATGGTGCGCCGGATCTCCTCGTCACGGCCGATGACCGGGTCGAGCTTGCCGTCGCGCGCCGCCTGGGTCAGGTCGCGGGCATACTTTTTCAGGGCGTCATAGGCGTTTTCCGCGGTGGGGGTGTCCGCGGTGCGGCCCTTGCGCAGCGCCTCGATGGCGGTGTTGAGATTCTGCGGGGTCACGCCAGCGCGCGCCAAAATCTTGCCCGCCTCGCTCTCCTTCTCGATGGCGAGGGCGAGCAGCAGGCGCTCCACCGTGACATAGCCATCGCCGGCCTTCTTGGCGGCCTGTTCGGCGGCCTCGAACACGCGGGCGAGCGGCTGGCTGAGATAGACCTGCCCCGTGCCGCCCTGCACCTTGGGCAGCTTCTTGAGCGCGGCTTCCACTTCCGCGCGGACCTGGGTGGGGTTGCCACCGGCGCGCTGGATGAGGCCCGAGCACAGGCCTTCGGGGTCGTCGAGCAGCACCTTTAGCAGATGCTCGGGCACGAACTGCTGGTTGCCTTCGCGCACGGCGAGCGACTGGGCCGACTGGACGAAGCCGCGGGCGCGCTCGGTATAGATTTCAAAATTCATTCTGTTCTCCTCCTCGCCGCCAGTCCCGCCTCCATTGAGCACGGGACGACGTTGGGATGCGGCGCCGGTTCCCGGCCGCCGCAGCGAAGGTGCGCCGTGAGGGATCACGTGCGCCGCCGCTGTGGCTCATGTGGGTGTGGCCCCACCGGAGCGGAAGGGGGCCTTTGGCGTGCGTTGCCAATTTTTGCGTCATCGCGTCCGGGCGCTTTGATCCGGATCAGTTTGGCGCCAGCCAGGGCGTGGCAGAAAAGCATGCGTGCCGGGCGGAAGCGGGACCGCAGCCGACGTCCCCCACCCTCGGCGCGGGCCTTTGAGGTCCGCTCGGCACGCCGTTTTTTCCCGATGCCCGCACGGGCCTTCCCCGCCCCAAACTTGCCGCTGAGGCCATCGTCCTCTAAGACGCGCCAACCCTTTTTCGTGCGCGGGCGCGGTATGCCCGCGCGCTTTTCCTGAAGAGTTCTCCCATGGCCAGCGACACCAAACCCAAGGCACGTCTCCCGCGCGGTCTCGTGGACCGCCACGGCGCCGAGCTTTCGGCCACCCGCGCCATGCTGGAGAAGATCCGCGCCGTCTATGAGCTCTATGGCTTCGAGGCGCTGGAGACCCCGGCCATCGAATATACCGACGCGCTCGGCAAGTTCCTGCCCGACCAGGACCGGCCCAATGAGGGCGTGTTCTCGTTCCAGGACGATGACGAGCAGTGGCTTTCGCTGCGCTATGACCTCACCGCGCCGCTGGCGCGCCACGTGGCCGAGCATTTCGAGCGCCTGCCCAAGCCCTATCGCTCCTATCGCTCGGGCTATGTGTTCCGCAACGAGAAGCCCGGCCCCGGCCGCTTCCGCCAGTTCATGCAGTTCGATGCCGACACGGTGGGCGCCCCCTCCGTCGCCGCCGACGCGGAGATCTGCATGATGGCCGCCGACACGCTGGAGGCGGTGGGCATCGCGCGCGGCGACTATGTGATCAAGGTCAACAACCGCAAGGTCCTGGACGGCGTGCTGGAGGCCATCGGCCTCGGCGGGGCGGAGAATGCCGGACGGCGGCTGACCGTGCTGCGGGCCATCGACAAGCTGGACAAGATCGGCATCGACGGCGTGCGCGACCTCCTGGGCAAGGGCCGGCTCGATCCGTCGGGCGACTTCACCAAGGGGGCGGGGCTGGATGACAACGCGATCCACCAGGTTCTGACATTCTGTAGCTCAGTTGCTGGCGTCACCGAAGACGACGGCACTATGCCGGCCTGGGAGAAACTAGACTCTGTAAAGATCGACGGGACAGACAACGTTTACATCACAAACAGAGCCACGATCGAGAAACTGCGTGCCCACTTTGGCGACCACCCACTCTGCGAGGAGGGGATCAACGAACTTGAGTTGATCGCGTCCCTGACGCATGCCTCAGGGTACGGCACCAAACGCATCCTCATCGACCCCTCGGTCGTCCGCGGCCTCGAATATTATACCGGCCCGGTCTATGAGGCCGAACTGACCTTCCAGGTGAAGGACGAGGACGGCCGCCCCGTGCGCTTCGGCTCAGTGGCCGGCGGCGGACGGTATGACGGACTGGTGGCACGCTTCCGGGGCGAGCCGGTGCCGGCCACGGGCTTTTCCATCGGCGTCTCCCGCCTGCTGCACGCCCTCGCGCATCTCGGCAAGCTGGACACCGACGCCGAGGTCGGCCCCGTGGTGGTGCTCGCCATGGACAAGGAGCCCGCCCGCATCGCCGACTATATGAAGATGGTGTCGGACCTGCGCGCCAACGGCATCCGCGCGGAAATGTATCTGGGCGGCGCCGGCATGAAGGCGCAGATGAAATATGCCGACCGGCGCGGCGCCCCGGCGGTGGTCATCCAGGGTTCCAACGAGAAGGAGGCCGGCGAGGTCCAGATCAAGGATCTGGTGGAGGGCGCCAAGATCGCCGCCTCCATCGCCGACAATGCCGAATACCGCGCCGCCCGCCCCGCCCAGTTCGCGGTGAAGGAAAGCGAGCTGGTGGACGCTATTCGTGGCATCCTGGAACGCCGGGCGGCCCCCACCCTCGGCCTCGACGACTGAGAAAGGGCCAGGCGGCCCCCGGCCGCCTCCCCTCATCCCGGCGCCGTGCCCTTCACCTTGGCCTTCTGGCCGAGCGCCACCACGGCGATGACGAGACCCATGAAGAGATAAGTCTCCAAGTCCGGCGCCTCGCCATTGATGGGCCAGGAGAAGACCACGATCAGGAAGGTCTGCATCAGCTGCACCTGCCCGACGCGGGCGATGCCGCCGAGCGCCATCCCCTTGTTCCAGAAGAAGAAGGCGAAGAACTGGCTGACCGCCCCCACATAGATGAGCGCCACCCAGGCTGAGAGGGGCACCGCATCGAAATGGCCATAGGGCGCGGTGAGGAACATGCCGGGCACGGTCACCACCAGCGACACCGCCACCACCCAGCAGATCACCTCCCAGCCGGGCATGTGGCGGGAGAGGCGCCCGGACACCGCATAGCCGAAGGCGCAGATGATGGCGGCCAGCGCCAGCAGGCTGTCGCCCGCCCCGAGGCTCCCCGCCGCGCCATTGCGGAAGGCGAAGGCCATGACCAGCCCGCAGCCCAGCGCGCTGATGGCGAGGAAGGTGAGGGTGGGCCGCTCGCCCGCCACCAGCATGGCGCCGAGCGTCGTCATCAGCGGCAGGATGGCCAGAACCACCCCCGCATGGGAGGACGGCACGGTGAGGCTGCCATAGGCCATGAGCAGCGGAAAGCCGAAGACGAGGCACCCCGCCACCACCACGATGTCCCGCATGCGCGCGCCCCGGGTGTGCGGCCAGCGGGCGCCACGCATCACCAGGATGGCAACGCCCAGCACCCCTGCGAGCGTTGCCCGCGCGAAAGTGAGAAAGGCCGGGTCCAGCCAATGCACCGCATAGCGCGTGGCCGGCACGGTGACGCCGAACAGGCAGACGCCGATGAAACCGAGCAGCAGGCCGAGGGGAACGGAGGAACCGGCGGACGCGGGAGCGACAGACTTGGGTGCGGGCACAGACATGGAACCATCCACCGCCCGGCCTCCCCCCGCACCGAAGCGCGGGATATCCGGCGCAGCGGCGGCTTGCCTGCTCCGGACGTGGGAGCGCGATCGGGCCGCGCTCTCCTGTTTTTCGGTCGCAGCCCGGGGCGGGGCCGGATTCCTCCCGCCCCGCCCCGGACCGGGCGGTGTTCGCGCACAGCGACGCTCAATGACGCCTCTGCGCCTAACATTTTGAAAACGCGTAGGTTTGAGCGAGCCCGCGCCGCACCGAAGCGCGTCAAGGCTCGCACCCGCCTATAGCCACCGTCAGGCAGAAGGGGAAATAAATCCCTGATATGAAAGCCATCAGCGCAGGTGAAGGCGCCCGTCCGCTGGCGTGGCCAGGGACAAGGAAAACCCGGCATTGGCAAGGCCTTGGCGCGGATCATGCCGACAGATGAACAGGCCTTTCGCGCCTTCGCGCGGCCTGTTCACTTGTGGTTTCAGGCTTTTGCAGGGACCCCTTGGAGCATGTCCGAGCGCAGTGGCAACCGGTTCGCGTGGAGGAAATGCGCACCAGAAGGGGTCAATGCGCTTCAGTGTTTCCATGAAACTCTGAAGCGATCTAGGCGGCCGCCACCTCCTCCACATCGGGCACGATGAGGGCGTCGCAGCTTACCCCCTCCAGCACCGAGCGCGCCGTGCTGCCCACCAGGAGGTCGAGCAGCCGGCCCTTGCGGCTGGTGCCCATCACCAGGAGGTCCGCTTCCGTGGTGTGGAGATAATCGGGGATCAGGACAGAGGGATCGCCCCGCTCCACCAGCACCTCGCGGATGCGCGTGGCGCCAAGGCCGCTGGCGGCAAGGAAAGCGTCGAGATCGGCGGCGATGGCCTTGCCATAGGCGTCCCGATACGTGACGGGGTCCACGGCGAGGGCGGAATGGGGGGCGCTATAAGCGTGGAACACCCGCAGCGGCTGGTCCGGGAAAAAGTCCACCGCCCGGTGCAGGGCACGGCGGGAGGCCTCGGACACATCCGTCGCCACCACGATGCGGCGATAGGGCATGCGGGGCCGCTGGCGCACGATCAGCACCGGGACGGTGGCCTCCTTCAGCAGGCGGTCCACCGTGGAGCCCAGAAGCAGCCGCTCCAGGCCGTTGTCGCGGGAGATGGCGGTGACGATGAGATCGGCACCCCGCGCCTTGGCGGTCTCAAGGATCACCTCCACCGGTGCGCCTTCCGCGACCACAATGCTGACCGGCCAGGAGGCATCGAACTGGTCCTGATGCAGGCGGTCGGCGGCGCGCTGGACCGGGTCCGGCCCCCGCCGCCAGGACGGGAGGTCGGCCCCCGCCGCCGCGTGGGAGGCCTGAAGCGCATGGACGGCAAAAAGTTCCGCCCGCCACCCCTCGGCGAGCGCCACCGCGCGGTCGAAGGCCCGGTCGCAGCGGGCGCTCAGATCGGTGGCAAAAAGGAGAGTGTGGGGAACACCGCGGGGCAAATCGGGCGCGGGGCGGTCGGACATGGTGTCTCCATCGGATCCGGAGGGGGAAGCGCACCGTGACGTGCGCGGCGGGCCGGCGCTCCTGTGGACGACAGTCCGCCGGCGAAGCTCCCTTCACCCGGGCCTGCGCCGGCGCCGGCAGTGGCCATCAGGGCGCAAGCCCCAGGCGGCGCAAAATGGCTTTTTCGATCTCCAGCACCCCCATCAGCACCCCTCCCGCGACGAGAATGAGAACGCCATCCGAAAGGCTCACGGGGCGGGTGTCGAACACCGCCTGCAACGGCGGGAGATAGGTGAAGGCGAGCTGCGCCCCGATCACCCCCGCCACCGCCAGCAGCACCGCTGGCGTGCCCAGCGCGCCCTGCCAGGTGAGCGAGCCGGAGCCAAGGTAGCGGACATTGAACAGATAGAAAATCTCGAAGACCACCAAGAGGTTGACCACAAGGGTGCGAGCGGTTTGGAGATCGTCTCCGCGTCCCCGTGCATGGAAGAAGAGGCCCAGCACCCCGGCCGTGAACAGGACCGACACGAAGAGGATGCGCCAGACCATGAAGGGCGAGAGCAGCGGGGCATGGCTCGGGCGCGGGGCGCGGGCCATGACACCGGGCTCGGCGGGCTCGAAGGCCAGCACGAGGCCCAGCGTCACCGAGGTGACGAGGTTGATCCAGAGGATCTGCACCGCGCTCATGGGCATGACGAAGCCCATGAGCAGTGCCGCCACCACCGCAACCACCTCGCCGCCATTGGTGGGCATGGTCCAGGCGATGACCTTGCGGACATTGTCATAGACCGTGCGCCCCTCCTTCACCGCCGCGACGATGGAGGCGAAATTGTCGTCCAGCAGCACCATGTCGGCGGCCTCCTTGGCTGCCTCGGTGCCCTTGTGGCCCATGGCGATGCCCACGTCCGCCTGCTTCAAGGCGGGGGCATCGTTCACCCCGTCGCCGGTCATGGCCACCACCGCCTTGGTGGATTGCAGCGCCCGCACCAGGCGCAGCTTGTGCTCCGGGCTGGTGCGGGCGAAGACGTCCGCCCGCAGCGCCAAAGCGGGCAGGTCCACATCGGACGTGCGGTCGAGATCGGCCCCCGTCATCACCTCCGGATTGTCCGTCAGGCCCAGTTGCCGGGCGATGGCGCCGGCGGTGGCGCCGTGGTCGCCGGTGATCATCTTCACCGCGACGCCGGCCGAGCGGCATTGGGCGATGGCGGCCACCGCCTCCGGGCGCGGCGGATCGATGAAGCTCACCAGGCCGAGAAAGACGAGGCCGTCCTTCAGGTCGTCCGGGCCGAGGGCGCCCATGCCGGTGGAGGGCTTCAGCGCAAAGCCCAGCACCCGCTCCCCCGCCCGCGCCGCCTCGTGGAGGGCAGCGGCCCAGCGTTCATGGTCGAGGGGCGCGGGGCCATCCGGCCGTGCCTCCCGGGTGCACAGGGACAAGAGGCGCTCGGGCGCGCCCTTCACGAAGATCACGGCGCCGCCGTCGGGCGTATCGTGGCGGGTGGCCATGGTGCGATGGCGGGCATCGAAGGGGATCTCGTCCCGGCGTGGCCATTCGGCGCGCAAATGCTCGGCATCGAGCCCCGCCTTGGCGGCGAGCGCCACCAGCGCTCCCTCCATGGGATCGCCGATCACGCCCCAGCCCTCGCCGCGCTCTTCCAGCCGGGCGTCGTTGCACAGGAGGCCGCACCGCACCAGACCCTGCGCCGCCTCCAGCGCCGCCACGTCGTCGGTGCCGTCCTGCGTGGTAAAAAGCCCGACCGGGCCATAGCCCTCCCCCGACACCGCCATGAGATGGCCGGCAGTGACGATGCGTCGGGCGGTCATCTCATTGCGGGTGAGCGTGCCGGTCTTGTCGGAGCAAATGATGGAGGTGGCGCCCAGCGTCTCCACCGCCGGCAATTGACGCACCACCGCCTTGCGGCGCGCCATGCGCTTCACGCCGATGGCCAGCGTGATGGTGATGACCGCCGGCAGACCCTCGGGGATCGCCCCAACGGCCAGCGCCACCACCGCCATGAGCGCCTCGTCCCAGCCATAGCCCCGCCAGAGTGTGGCGAGCGCGAACAGCGCCAGTGCAGCGACCAGGGCAACCAGCGTGAACTGGCGGCCGAAGCGGTCGATCTGCCGCAGGAGCGGCGTGGTGTTTGGCGCCACCTCGGCGATCAACGTGCTGATCTGGCCGATCTGCGTCGCCGTGCCGGTGGCGACCGCGACGCCCATGCCGGTGCCCGTCGCCACCAAGGTGCCGGAAAAGGCCATGGAGCTGCGCTCCGCCAGGGGCGCGGAGGGCGCCACGCGGCCCACATGCTTTTCCGCCGCCACCGCCTCGCCGGTGAGCATGGATTCGTCGATGCGCAAGGCATGGGCGCGGACCAGCCGCAGGTCCGCCGGCACCCGGTCGCCCGCCTCCAGCAGCACCACGTCGCCGGGCACAAGGTCCGCCACTGCGATGGTCGCGCGCGTGCCCGCCCGCAGCACTACGGCACGGGGCGAGATGAGGGTGCGGATGGCATCCAGCGCCCGCTCCGCCCGCCCTTCCTGGATGAAGCCGATGACCGCATTCGCAGTCACCACCGCCAGAATGACGGCCGCATCCACCCCATGGCCCAGCACGGCGGCGGCCACGGCCGAGGCGAGCAGGAAATAGATCAGCGCATTGTTGAACTGGGAGAGAAAGCGCCGCAACGGCCCCCGGCGGCGGGGGGCCGGCAGACGGTTCGGCCCGGAGCGGGCGAGGCGCGCCGCCGCTTCCGCCGCTGACAGGCCTTCCGGGCCACTGCCAAGCCGGGACAAGGCCTCCCCATGGGCCATGTCATGCCATGTGGCGGGACCGGCGGAGGGGGACACCGCGCGGCTGTCGGGCAGGGGAGACGCGGCACCTGAAGAGGGATCAAGCGCGAAAGCCTGCTTTGGTTCCAAGGCGCTTCCTCTTTTGGTGAAGGACGTGACCGTTCTGCAACAGGAGACAGAAGTCCAATGGCTTACAGCCTTCCCCAAGGTAATGGATCACGGCCACCTTGCCTTGATCCGGCTCAAGCGACCGGCAACGCTTCCGCCAACCCCTTGTCTGACGGCTTTCTTTCGCCCCAAGCGGGTTCTAGATTGAGACATCTGAAGCAACCGGCCGCAAGTGCTGGGGCGAACAAGCTGTGCGATGGCGAAATGCCGTCGCTCGCATGGAGTTGTCGATGACGCAGTCGCCGCGGCCCGGCCACGAGGTCGATCCCAAGCTGTTGGAAATCCTGGTCTGCCCGCTCACCAAGACGCCGCTGACCTATGACCGGGCACGCCAGGAATTGGTGTCCCGCGCCGCCAAGCTCGCCTTTCCCATCCGCGACGGCATCCCGATCATGCTGGCGGACGAGGCGCGCCGCCTGGACGAGAGCGAGCTGAACGGCTGACCCTCTGATGCTCCACCGCCGCGCCCTCCTCGCCGCAGCCGCGGGCGGGCTGCTGCTTACCGCCTCCCGCCGGCTTGATGCCGCGCCCGCCTTCGCGGTGGTGGAAGAACCCTGGCGAGCCGGCGGCCTGTCAGGCACCTTGTCCTACGCCCATAATGGGCCGCGCACGTCCCCGGCCGTTCTGTTGATCGCCGGGTCCGGCCCCACGGACCGCAACGGCAACGGCCCCGGCCTTGCCACCAACCTCTATCGCCAGATCGCCCAGGGCCTGGCGGGCGCCGGCTACCGGGTACTGCGCTATGACAAGCGGGGCGTCGGGGAAAGCCGGGCGCTGGTGCAGCGGGAAGAAGACCTGCGCTTCGACCAATATGTGGATGACGCGGCCTTTGCCCTCACGGCGCTGGCCGCCCGCCCCGACGTGGACGGGCTCCTCGTCATGGGCCACAGCGAGGGATCGAGCGTCGCCATCCGCGCGGCGGGCCGCGTGCCGGTGGACGGGCTCGTCCTGCTGGCGGGGCCGGGCCGGCGGCTCGATGCCGTGCTCCAGGAACAGTTCGAGGCCATGAACCTGCCGGACGCGGTGCTGGCGCGGGCGCTCGCCATCCTGCGCACGGTGGCGGCGGGCGGGCGCGTGGACAATGTGCCGCCCGCCCTCAACATGGCGTTTCGCCCGTCCGTGCAGGGCTTCCTCGCCTCCGAATGCGCCATGGACCCGGCGGCGGAAATTGTCCGCGTGCGAGCCCCCACCCTTCTCGTGCAGGGTCTGCGCGACCTCCAGGTGGGGCCGGCGGATCTGTCCGCCTTGCGCCGCAGCCGGCCCGATGCGGACGTGGTGACGCTCGCCGAGGCCAACCACATGTTCAAGGCGGCGCCACCCGAGCGCGCGGGCAACTTTGCCCTTTATCGCGACGCCTCGGCGCCTCTCCATCCCGGCCTGCTGCCGGCCCTGGTGCGCTTCATCGCCGCCACTGTATAGCCCTCACGCCTCCAGCGTGACGGCATCCCCCGGCGCGATGCGCCCGCCCGTGAGCACCTTGGCATAAACGCCGCAATCGGTGTGGCCATAGGCCGTGTGGAGGCCCTTCACCACATTGAGGTCGCGCTCGGCGGTATCGGGATTGACCGAGGTGGCGGCGCAGCGCTCGGTGCGCTTCAACACTTTCAGCCGCACGGGGCCGATGGCCAGCGTCCGCCCCACCAGATCCAGCTCCGCGCCGGGCGCCCAGCCGTCCAAATGCAGGTTCATGCGGAAGCGGATGGGATCAACCGGCGCGCCCATGCGCGCCTCCAAATCCCGCACGCTGGCCAGATTGACCAGCGAGACGAAGCCGGACCGCAGGCTATCGGTGAAGCGATGCCCCTCGGGCGCGGTCAGCACCTTCAGGGGTCCGCGCGCCGCCTCGCCCATGAAGGCGGTGAGGAAGGTCTCCACAGTGGCGCGCCCCTCGGCCGTGCGCAGATCGCCCGTCACGACGCCGTCCGGGCCGTTCAGGCTGAAGACGTGACTGTCCGGATCGAGATGCGTCTTCAAGGCGGCGATGCGAGCATTGCGCATCAGCACCAGGAACGAGGTCTTGTCCTTGTAGGCGGGGGCGTCCGGATCAAACCCGCTCGGCCCGTTCTCCACCGCATAGAGACGGTCGCCGGGAAAGAAGCGGCCGGCCTCCAGTTCAACATCCGCCAGGGTCTCGGCGGAAAAGCCCTTTACCGGATAGCGATGGATGGAGACGAGGCTGGCGGGGGACATGGCGGCTCCTGCGACGATCCTCTCCGGTCGCACGGGGGCCGGGAAGGGTCAAGGCTCCTGCCTATTAGAGAAAATTATCCTAGACCATATTCCTATTTCCAGACACCTCTGTTATGGTTGTCTCACCTGGCACCAAGGAGGGGCGCGTCCGGAGCGGCCTGACGGGTGGTGCCGGGGGCGGGTGTCCGACGGGACGGGGCTTAACGCACCTCGCGCCCGTTAGCAGAGGAGGCTGAAGGCCCAGGCGCACCGATCCGGCAGTGGTTCGGCCGGTGCTGATGGGAGAACCTGTCGCCCACGCGGCGCGGGGCCGAGGCCAGAAATCCCCGCGCGGGAGCGGACGGAGCCCGGCTCCGACGTCTAACCCATTTATCCCTGGCGCGCCGCCGCGCGCCGGCCGCTCCCGCATCCCTCCACCTCGCCATCGGCGTCATGAAATCCATCATGTTGCCCTGACCGGTTGAACCCACCGCGGCTTTTTTTAGATGTCGCGCTCCATCCGCAACCGCTCGTTCTCCCGCCTGAGCCGGGCGTTCTCCGCAGCAAGGTCGGCCGGCGACGGGACCGCCGCCTGCGGGATCGGGCGCCGCGCCGGCCCCCTCGCCTGGGGTGCGAAATCTCTCACCCACCGCCGCAGCACCGTCTCGTACAGCCCCAGCTCCTGTGCCACCTGAACGGTGGAAAGGCCGCTGGAGGTCACCCGGTCAACGGCCTCCCGCTTGAATGCCTCTGGAAAAACCCGACGCCGTGGGCCCATCGAACACTCCTGTGAAGCTCGCAAAAGCTAACATGGGGGTCCACAAAACCGAGGGAGGATCACTCGCATCTGCTTGATGCGGTTTGAAGAAGCGCTCGATCTGGCTCCTCTGGCGATAGAGCCATGGGCTGAAGGCGACGGTCCGACGCGCCTCGCCCGCCACCTGGGCATGCTGAATGGTCCAGGGTGACGCCCAGAACCCACACCCTGCTGGTCAAGCAGCTCCAGGGCACTTCCATCAAGCCCATAGCCAATCCCCAGCCGGATGACGACGACTGCCCGCGCCTAATGTGAGAATGTCGCGAGCATGGAAAGAGGATGAAGGGGTTGCCCACGGGTGGCCCTTTCGCGTTTCGCCCCTGTTCGCCCATGTACAGGGCCAACCAGACGCACGCGGTGGGCTAGCGACGGGGCTGGGTGACCGGGTCGCTCATTTGTCTATAAAGAAATCAATAATTTAGAAAGGGCAAATGGCGGAGACGGAGGGATTCGAACCCTCGAGACCCTTTTAGGGGTCTGCTCATTTAGCAAACGAGTGCCTTCAGCCTCTCGGCCACGTCTCCTTAGCGCCTCCTATGCCGAAGGCGGGCGCGATTGGCAAGGAGGGGGGAGCGCATTCCCCCGGAAATCAGGTGCCGGCGTAGGATTTTTCCTCGACGATGGCCGAACCGACCAGCAGGTTGATCTCCTTTTTCAGCGCCGCCCGCCGGTCATTGGTCTGGTAGACGGCACGCGCCAGCGCAATGAAGCGGTCGTCGAAGCGCTGCTCCACTTCCAGGAGGCGAAGCTCGTCCTCCACCTCCCACAGCGTCTCGTTCACGGTCCGCAGATCGGCGGTGAGGACATCAAGGCCGTCCAGGCGGTGGTGGATGCGCAGGGCGTTCAGTTCGGCAAGCTCGCGCTCCACATTGGCAAGCTTCGAGCCTTCGGAAATGCGTTCCGCCTTGATCTGCAGGATGGTGATCTTGTCGATCAGCTCACCGGCCGAAATGGGTGCTCGGATTTCCAGCGTCGCGGGGGACGCGCCCGGCAAAGCGCTCATGCGGCGCCTCCCTCCAGTTTGGTGCCGCGGGCGGCGATGCGGGCGCGGACCAGGTCCGCGATACGGGCGAAGACATCGTCCCAATCGCCCGGCGTCCTCTGACGCACCAGTTCAAGAGAGGGGTAGAAGATGCTCTGGGCTCCCGCCCTCCCCCAGCGCCAGTCGGGCACAGCCCGGAGCGCCACCAGTGTGGGAACGGCAAGCGCGCCGGCCAGATGGGCCATAGACGTGTCGGTCGTCACCACCAGGTCGAGATTCTGAAGCAGGGCCGCCGTGTCGAGGAAGGCGCCGTCGGCGTCGAAATCCTCGTCCAGCTTGAGAACCTTGCCCCGGAACTCCACCTGGTCGAGCTGCTCAGAGCCGGCGCCGCGCTGAATGGTCACCAGCCGGACACCGTCGATCTGCGCCAAAGGCGCGAACTTGGCCAAGGGGGCCGAGCGGCCGATGTCGAGCACCCGGCGCGTGGAGCCTTGCCAGGTGATTCCCACCAGGAAGTCCCCCTCCTCCCGAACGTGCCGCCATTGGCCGATGCGCTCAGGGTCAGCGGTCAGATAGGGCGCGGCCGGCCAAGTGGCGGGATCGCGGGCCAGCAGGCGCGGCAGGCTACCGAGCGGCACCCAGCGCAGGCCAGGGGCGCCAAGGTCGAGATCATCCAGATCCGCGCTCACCTCGATGCGAGGATCGAGCGTGCGGAACAGGGGCACCAGCGGCGCGCGGGTGAGGAAACGTACAGTGACGCCCCGGTCCGCGAGCAGGGGAATGAGGCGAGCGAACTGGATGGCGTCGCCATAGCCCTGCTCCACGAGCACCACCAGGCGCTCCGGCGTCTCCTTGCCGTCCCAGCGCGTGAAGGGCAGCGGCGCATAGGTGGGCGGGAGGATGGAGCCGCGGGCCTCGTAGCCGATCCAGCCCTTCTCCCAGCGGCCACGGGCGAGGTCGTCCTGCCCCAGTTGCAGGCGCACGTCTGCCTCTTCCGGTGCGAGGCGGGCGGCCTTGTCGAGCGCGGCGCGGCCTTCCTCGGCCCGGTTCATGTCCTGGAGGATGATCGCACGGGCGACCAGCGCGCGGGCGTGGCGCGGTTCAAGGGCAAGGAGCGCGTCAATGTCGGCGAGCGCCTCCGCCGGCTGATCCAGGGCGCGCAGAACCTCCGCCCGCTCGTAAAGGGCGCCCACGAATCGCGGCGCCAGCTTGATCGCGGCGTCGGCATGGCCCCTGGCTTCGGCGAAGACCTCCTGGTAGCGCAAGACCTGGACCAGCGGCACGCGCAGGTCCGCCCGCTCGGGGGCGGCGGCCACGGCCTGCTCATGTGCCGCGCGGGCGCCGTCAATGTCGCCTGCGGCAAGCCGCGCCTGGCCCAGCAAAGACCAGGCATCCGGATCCTTGGGCGCGATCTCGATGGCTTTCTGCACGGCGGCAATGGCGTCGGCGATCCCGGCCTCGCCCCCTTCCAGCAGCAGGGCGGCCTTGTTCACATGGTGCATGGCGGCCCAGGGCTGGAGGCCGATCAGCTTGTCGAGATCGCCCAGCGCCTCGTCGCGCCGCTTCAGCCGCGCCAGAGCCACCGCGCGGTTGACCAGTGCCTCCACGCCAAGCGGATCGATCTCCAATGCCTTGTCGTAGCGGGCCACCGCCTCCTTGAATCGACCGGTGGCCGCCAGTGCGTTGCCTGCCTGAAACTGCGCCTCGCCGAGGCGTGGCGCGATGCGGATGGCACGTTCGAAGGCGGAAATGGCCTTGTCTGCCTGCCCGGCCGTCATCAATCCCACGCCCAGCAACAGATGGGCATGGGGATCGTTGGGCATGAGTGTGCTGACAGTGCGTGCACTCTGCACCGCTTCCTTCGCCCGCCCGCTCTGCAGCAGGGCCATGGCCAGCATCCGGTGCGGATCGGGCCAGGAGGGCTGAAGGCGCGCGGCCTGCCGAAAGCCTTCAATGGCCGCGTCCACCTGCCCGGAACGGTGAAGGGAGGCCGCCTGGGCCAGGACGAGACGCGGGTCGGGCTGCATCGGGACACACTCTCCGGAAAAGTCTCAAGCCGCAGCGGCCCCTCCTTCTTGAGGGCGCCGGCGCGGCCGGATCAAGGCGCGGGCGGACATCCGCCCAGACATCACGGGCGGGCGCGCTGGCCGAACAGGACGCGCTGGGCGTCCTTGTCCTTGGCGAGGTCCACCTTCTGGCGCTCCTCCGCATTCACGGCGAGGCCGCGCTGCACGGCCGGGCGGCCCAGCATCGTCTCCAGCCAACGCTTGAGATGCGGGAATTCCTCGATTTTCTGGCCCTGCCGCTCCCAGAGCTTGGCCCATCCCACGCAGGCCATGTCGGCGATGGAATAATCGCCGGCGAGGAATTCACGGTCCTGAAGGCGGGTATTCATCACCCCATAGAGCCGATGCACCTCGTTGGTGTAGCGGTCGATCGCGTAGGGGATTTTTTCCGGGGCGTAGATGCGGAAGTGGTGCGCCTGCCCGGCCATGGGGCCAAGGCCGCCCATCTGCCAGAACAGCCACTGGTCGACCTCGACACGGCCGCGCTCGTCGTTGGGATAGAACAGCCCGGTCTTGCGGCCGAGATACTGGAGGATCGCCCCCGATTCGAACACCGAGATGGGCGCGCCGTCCGGGCCTTGCGGGTCGACGATGGCGGGCATCTTGTTGTTGGGGGAGATGGCCAGGAAGTCCGGCTTGAACTGGTCGCCCTTGCCGATATTGATGAGCTTCACCTCATAGGGAAGCCCGCACTCCTCGAGCATGATGGAGATTTTCCATCCGTTCGGGGTCGGCCAGTAATAAAGCTCGATCGGCTCCTGGGCGGCAGACATGCGCATGCTCCTCTTCCAGCGGCGCGGGGCCGGCGAAGGCGGATAGACCTAGCCGCCCCCGTGCTGAACGGCAAGGTGGCAGCATTAGGGCCTCACCTGCCCGTCCACGCCATGCGGATCAAGGTACAACTGTTCCGGGCATCGAGGGGTCCGCAGACGGCGCGAGGGGGCGTCGAGGCGCACCGGGTGCATCGGCGGTCCTTCCATGGCACAGTGCCGGTTCATCGGAATGGAGCCTCATGGCAGCCCAGACGAGCGGCCTGTTCACCATCGGCTACGAGCAGACCACCCCTTCCGCCTTTAACGACACTCTGGTCCGGGCGGGGGTGGACCTGGTGGTGGATGTGCGGGCGGTGGCGGCTTCGCGCCGACCAGGCTTCTCCAAGACCTCCCTTGCTGCCGGCATTGCCACGCACGGCATCGCCTATGTGCACCTGCGCGCCCTTGGCACGCCCAAGGAGGGGCGACTCGCCGCGCGCTCGGGAGACCATGGCGCCCTGATGCGCATCTACGATGCCCATTTGCAGAGCCCCGGGGCACGGGCAGCGCTGGAAGAACTGAGCGCCCTCGCTCCCGGGCGGCGCCTGTGCCTGCTGTGTTATGAGCGTCACGTGGAAGGCTGCCACCGGCTGCGCCTCGCCCAATGGCTGTGCGAGCGGCTCGATGTGCCTGTGGACCATCTGGTACCAGACCCGTTCTGAGGCGTCCGGCGCCTTTTTACACTTCGACAGAGGGCGTGCGCGCCGCCGCCTTCCGCACGTCAGCCAGCGCTTCGGGCGTGTCCACATCGAGGAAGGCCCCGGGGCCTTGCGTTTCCACCTCACAGACCGCCTCCCCGTGGGCTGCGATGAGATGGCGCGCGCCCACGTCGCCGTCGAGGCTGCACAGATCGGGGAAAAAACGTCGCGACCAAAGGACGGGATTGCCCCGGCGCCCATCCCGCACGGGCACGACGATGAGCCGCCCCCGCTCCGGCCCGAAGGCGGCCATCTGGGCATCGAGGAGGTCGGGCGAAACAAGGGGCATGTCGCCGAGGAGCAGGATCGCGCCGCCGGCATCGCGCGGCACGGCGGCGATGCCGGTTCGCACCGAGCCGGCCATGCCCTCGGCGAAGCGTTCATTGTGCACGAACATCACCGGCAGCCCCTTGAGTGCCTCTTCGATCCGGGGCGCCTCATGCCCGGTGACCACGATCACCGGGCGGGCGGCCGAGGCCAGAGCCGCCTCGACCACATGGCGCACCACGGGGCGGCCGTTCACCTGCGCCAGCAGCTTGTTCTCCCCCACCATGCGGCTGCCGCGCCCGGCGGCCAGGATGACCGCCGCAAGGGTCAGAGGCGCATCGGGCGGTGGCTCGTCGCGGGGCTGGGGCCGGGTCGGGATTTCCGACAGTAGGCCTCCGACGCCCAGCCGGGCTATATCCGCGCCGGTCACGGGAATATCCGCCAGGAGGCGCGCCAGCACCCAGTCAAAGCCGTTTTCCTTGGGGCTGCGGGCACAGCCGGGCGCGCCCAGCACCGGGCAATCGCCCAGAAAGCCGAGCATCAGCAGATTGCCCGGATCCACCGGCATGCCCAGGCGTTCCACCCGCCCGCCGGCGCGTTCCAGCGCGACGGGAATCACATCTCGCCGGTCGGCGATGGCCGAGGCGCCGAACACGATGATGCAATCCGCACCCGTCGCCCGCGCCTTGGAGATCGCTTCGGCCAGCACCTCGGGGGCATGCGGCACGCGCAGGTCGCAGACAAGGCGCGCCTCCATGCGCGCCAGCCGCGCGGTGGTGACCTTGCAGGTCTTCTCCACTACCTTTTGGGCAAGGCCCGGCAGAAGCGTCGAGACGAGGCCCACTTGCCGGCGCCGGAACGGGGCCACCTCCAACAGGTTCCGCGCGCTCGCGCGCGCCTGCTCCACCTTTGTGGCGGGCACGGCGAAGGGGATGATCTTGACGGTGGCCACCATGTCCCCCGCCGCCACAGGACTGAAGGCAGGCAAGGTGGCGAGGGTGATGCTCTCGTCCACGAGATTGAACGCTTCCACTGCACCGGGTGCGAGACGCAAGATGCCGGAGTGGAGCGCATGCAGATTGGCGCGGCCCGTAAAGGCGTCGGCGGCGCGCACGCCACGCCCGGCCAGGGCTGCGGCGAGACGGGCGGCCGCGGCATCCTCCGGCACGTCCTCCGGCTCGATGTGCGCGGCGATTACCTCCTTGACGCCATCCGCCGCAAGGGCCGCGATATGGGTCGCATCGAACCGGGTCCCCTTGCGGATCACATGCGCGCCCGCCTGCACCGAATGGGCGGCGATCCGACCAAGGGCGTCCGCGAGGGGCACCGGCCCGAATTTCATGCCGCCCCCCCGGTTTGGCCCGCCTTGTCCTTGCGCAGCTCGGCAATGACCTCGCCAAGGATGGCGACCGCGATCTCGGCCGGGCTGACGGCGCCGATGTCGAGGCCGATGGGCGCGTGGATGCGGTTGGTCTGCTCTGCGGTGAGGCCACGGGCTGCGAGGCGCTCCAGGCGCTTGGCATGGGTGCGGCGGGAACCGAGCGCGCCCACATAGAAGCAGCCGGCCTGCAGGCCCGCTTCCAGGGCCGGTTCGTCGATCTTGGGGTCATGGGTCAGCGCCACCAGGGCGGTGAAGGGATCGAGGGCCAACGCATCCATGACCTCTTCCGGCCAGCGGGCGATCAGGCGCACGTCCGGGAAGCGCTCGGGCGTCGCAAAGGCGGTGCGCGGGTCGACGATGGTCAGATCGAAGTCGGTCAGCTTCGCCATCGGGGCGAGAGCCTGGGAAATGTGAACCGCGCCGATCACCACCAGGCGCGGCGGCGGCACCTGCACCGTCAGAAAAGCGCGGCTCTCGCCCTCCCCGGCCAAGGTGCTTTTGCCCGTTCTCAAGGCCGCCCTTAGCGCCGGTGCCAAGGGATCGGCAGCAATATCGGCCGGACGCACGAGGCGCTGCGCACCGCCGGCGAGTTCCGTGACCAGGATTGCCGGACGACGGGCGGCACGGTCCGCATGGAGGGCTTCGAGCAGGTCAAGGCGCATGGGGAAGGCCCGCAGCAAGGGAGATATGAGGATCGATGAGGCCGCATCCGCTCTGCACGGAAACAGGCAAGGCTCGGCCAACCGGTGGGAAGGGCTAGTCCACCCGCTCCACATAGACGCGGATCGCCCCGCCGCAGGACAGGCCTACCCGCCAGGCGGTCTCGTCCGCCACGCCGAATTCCAGGATGCGCGGGGTGCCGGTCTCGATCACCTCCGCCGCCTCGCTCACCACCGCGCCTTCCACGCAGCCACCCGAGACCGAGCCGAGGAAATTGCCAGCCCCGTCGATCGCCAGATGGCTGCCCACTGGTCGCGGTGCCGATCCCCAGGTTTCAAGGACCGTGGCGATGGCAACCCCCCGCCCCTCCTTGCGCCATTGCAGCGCGGCCCCAAGAACGTCCTCATCCCGTGCCAGCATGGCAGATGCCTCCCTTGAAGGGCTTATGGCTTCGTCATTCCCTTCCATATATAGGAGGCGTCCGCTTCGCCCGCGAGCCTGAAGCGCACCCTTTACTGTTTGCCGGACCTTTGATGACCACATTGCGCACTGCGGAGGACCTGATCGCCGCCGGCCTCGTCCCCGAGGCAGACCGCGCCGACCTCTCCCGCGTCGCCGCCCGTTATGCGGTTGCGGTCACACCGAACCTCGCCGGACTCATGGCGGGGCCGGACCGCACGGACGCCATCGCCCGCCAGTTCCTTCCGGATGTGGCGGAGCTGGACATTCTTTCCCAGGAGCTTGCCGACCCCATCGGCGACAACGCCTTCTCGCCGGTTAAGGGCCTCGTGCACCGCTATCCCGACCGGGTGCTCCTGAAGGTGGTCGGTGTCTGCGCGGTCTATTGCCGCTTTTGCTTTCGCCGCGAAATGGTGGGACCCGGCGCCGAGACCACCTTGAGCGAGCGCGAGATCGACGCGGCGCTCGACTATGTGCGCCAGCATCGGGAGATCTGGGAGGTCATCCTCACCGGTGGCGATCCTTTCATGGTGTCCCCACGCCGGATGCAGGCGCTGGCGGAGCGCCTGGGGGCGATGGAACATGTCCATGTGCTACGGCTCCACACCCGCGTGCCCATCGCCGCGCCCGAGCGCGTAACCGCGGAGTTGGTTTCCTCCCTGCGCGCCGAGGGGATCACCCCCTACGTGGCTGTTCATGTGAACCACGCCCGCGAAATGACGGCCGAGGCCCGCGCAGCCATCGCGCGCATGGTGGACGCCGGTATCCCCGTTCTGTCTCAGACGGTCCTGCTGCGGGGCGTCAATGATCACGCGGACACGTTGGCGGCGCTGTTCCGCGCTTTGGTCGCGAACCGTGTGAAACCCTATTATCTCCATCATCCGGATCTGGCGCCAGGCACGTCCCACTTCCGGCTCGGTGTCTCGGAAGGACAATCCTTGGTGGCGCAGTTGCGCGGCCGCATCTCTGGCTTGTGCATGCCCACCTATGTGCTGGACATCCCCGGCGGACACGGAAAGGCTCCATTGGAGAGCGCCGTTGAGAGGGGTGCAGACGGCAACCTCAGCGTGCGCGACCGGGACGGACGGGTCCATCCCTATCCGGATGGGCCGTGACCGAAGGCGCCGAAAAGGCCTTCACCAGCGCATCGAGGCTGTCGAGATTGTGCACAGGGCGGAACTCGTCCACATGGGGCAGCAGCGCGCGCACGCCCTTGGCCTTGGGCTCGAAGCCCGCATAGCGCAGCAGCGGATTGAGCCAGATGAGGCGTCGGCAGGAGCGGTGGAGGCGGCCAATCTCTTCTTCCAGATCCGGCCCCACGTCCCGCTCCAAGCCGTCCGTCACCAAGAGAACCACGGGGTTTTGCGCCATCACCCGGCGCGACCAGTCCTTGTTGAAGGCACGCAGTGAGGCGGCGATGCGGGTGCCGCCGGACCAGTCCTGCGCCGCCGCTGCCACCTGTTCCAATGCCTCGTCGGGGTCCTTGTGCCGCAGGGCGCGCGTCACATTGGTGAGGCGGGTACCGAAAAGGAAGCTGTACACCCGTTTGCGCTGGGCGGTCAGAGCGTGGAGGAAATGCAGCACGGGGCGGGAATAGTCCGCCATTGAGCCGGAAATATCCACCAGCGCAACTGCAGGCGGCGGCCTCCAGCGGGGCGCCCGGTGGCGCAGGGGCAGATAGAGCCCGCCAGTGGCCAAACCCGCCCGCAAGGCGGCCCGCAAATCCGGCCGCCGGCCACGCGGGTCGGGCGCGAAGCGCCGGGTGGGCACGAGGTCGTCCGGCATGCGCATCTGGGCGATGGAGGCGCGCGCGTTGCGTGCTTCGTCGGCGCTCATCTGCGCGAAGTCCTTGGTGCGGAGCACCTCCTGCGCGGAGGCGGTGAGGCGCGCGTCCCACTCCATTTCCGGCGGCTCAGGCGCAGCACGCGGCGCGGGGGCCGGCGCAAACGCCTCCTCCACCCGTCGCAGGAGGCCCTTCTCCTTGGGCTTGGCACCAATAGCCTCGGGAGACAGGAGCGCAATGAGTTTCTCCATGCGGTCCCGCCGCCGCCAGAACAGGCCGAATGCCTGATGGAACACCTCGTGATGCTCTCGGCGGGTGACGAACACCGCGTGAAGCGTCCAATAGACATCCTCGCGGCTGCCCACCCCTGCCACTGCAAGGGCTTGGGTGGCGTCGAGAATGGAGCCCGGCCCCACCGGAAGCCCCGCCGCCCGTAAGGCGCGGCCGAAATGAAGCACATTCTCCGCCAGCCGGCCGTCCGCCATGGCGTGTCTATCCTGCCGCCAGCGCGTGGCGCGCATCCTCCAGCAGACGCTGGATGCGGGGTGCGTCCGTGCGGGCAAGGTCATCCTGGTATTTCAGGAGAACGCCCAAAGTATCCTTGACCGTCGCCGGATCGAGCGACACGGCGTCAAGCTCCACCAGTGCCGAGGCCCAGTCCAGCGTCTCGGCAACGCCCGGCACCTTGAACAGGTCTTCCTTGCGGATGGCCTGCACGAAGGCCACCACCTGACGCGACAGAATCTCAGGCACATCCGGCAGGCGCGCGCGCAGGATGGTCAGTTCCCGCTCGGCATCTGGATAATCTACCCAATGAAACAGGCAGCGGCGCTTCAAGGCGTCGTGAATTTCCCGGGTGCGGTTGGAGGTGAGGATCACGATGGGCGGATGAGATGCCCTTATGGTGCCCAACTCGGGAATGGTGATCTGGAAATCAGACAGCAATTCCAGCAGGAAGGCCTCGAAGGCCTCGTCGGTGCGGTCAAGCTCGTCCACCAGCAGAACCGGCGGCCCCGCAGGATCGGGGCTGAGCGCATCAAACAGGGGCCGACGCAGGAGGAAGCGCTCCGAGAAAATGTCGGAGGATATGGTAGCCTTGTCCGCATCCCCCGCCGCCTCGGCGAGGCGGATCGCGATCATCTGTGCGGGGTAGTTCCATTCATAGGCCGCCGCCGCCAGATCGAGCCCCTCATAGCATTGCAGGCGGATGAGGCGGCGTCCCAGGGCACGGGCCAAGGTGCGCGCCACCTCGGTCTTGCCGACCCCGGCTTCGCCCTCCAGCAGCAAGGGGCGGCCCATGCGCAGCGCGAGATGGATGACGGTGGCGAGCGCACGATCGGGAACATAGCCAGCATCGTGAAGCAGGCGAGCCGTCGCGTCGATGGAGGCAGGGCGTGCAGGGTTTTCCATCATCCGACCTCAGGCCTCCCGACACGCGGTGCGGGCCGGCGAAAAAAAACGAAACGCAGAAAGAAGATAAAGGCTGCCTTCCGGCCTCGCAATCCGCACAGAACCTGCAGGCCTGGCCATGCGTATTTGGCCCGACCGGATGCGTCCATGAACGGTCATTCAGGCAAAACACACATCCCGACGCGCCAGAAACCACGCCGAAAAGACATCACTTCCTTATTACAGACAATTTTCATCTCTTCAAAAGCACACATGGCTACGCTAAAGGCGAGCAAACTGTCCGATACGTCCAACACAGCGAGAATCAAGAATGTCCATTTCGGACTCAGCCTTCACGACGCTTCGCGGCACGGCCCATGACGACCTTATAGAGGGGGCGGACCTGGCGGAGCGGCTTCTGGGACATGCCGGCAACGACACACTGATCGGCGCCGGAGGTGGCGACATCCTCAATGGCGGGCGCGGCGACGACGCGATGATCGGTGGCGCCGGAGGCGATCTCTATCGCGTGGATGCCGACGGAGACCTCGTTGACGAGAAGAGCGGGCAGGCAGTGGACGACGGCGCCGTCGACACCGTGGTGTCCAAGGTCGACTTCACCTTGCCCGACTTCGTTGAGAACCTCCGCCTCGCGGGCAGTGCGACCATCGGGACGGGCAATGAGATCGATAACCTCCTGATCGGCAATGCCGCCGACAACACCCTTTATGGTGCCGCCGGCAATGACGAAGTCTTCGGCCGCGCGGGCAATGATGTGATCTATGGCGGCGAAGGCAATGACCATCTGGTCGGCGGGTTGGGCGACGATGCCCTCTATGGCGGGGCGGGAGACGACATCCTGTCCGGCGGCGCCGGAAATGACAGCCTGTTCGGCGGCGAGGGAAACGACGTGCTCGGTGGCGGGGCCGGTATCGATGACCTTTACGGTGGCGCCGGCAACGACACCCTGCTCGGCGGCGCGGGCGCCGATTTCCTCGACGGCGGTCTCGGCGCCGACGTGATGCAGGGCGGCATCGGGGCGGACATCTATATGGTGGACAATGCCGGTGATGTGGTGGACGAGCGCGGCGGCGACGGTGCCATCGATACGGTGATGTCCTCGGTGTCCTTCACCTTGGGCCGCCGCCTGGAAAACCTCACCTTGCTTGGCAATGAAGGTCTTTCGGGCACCGGAAACGACCTCGCCAATATCATCACCGGCAATAATGGCGACAACGCCCTTTCTGGCGGCGCCGGCCGTGACTTCCTATTCGGCGGCGCCGGACGGGACTATTTGGATGGCGGCACCGGCGCTGACCACATGTTTGGCGGGTCAGGGTCCGATTACTATGTGGTCGATTCCGTCGGCGATGTGGCGGTCGAGGACGGCGGCACCGACGATGGCGCCTGGGATGTGGTTTATGCCGGGGTGTCGTTCACCATCGGCGACCATATCGAGGTGCTCCAGCTCCAGGGCAACGCGAACCTGTCCGGAACCGGGAATGACGGCGCCAATTACATCTACGGCAATGACGGCGCCAATATCCTCTCCGGCCTTGGCGGCAACGATTATCTCGACGGCGGCCTCGGTGCCGACGAGATGCGCGGCGGCATGGGATCCGACTATTACAAGGTCGACAACATCCTCGACATTGTGAACGAGGTGTTCGGGCAAACCATTGATGACGGCTCCATCGACACGGTGGAAAGCTCGGTGTCCTTCACCCTCGGCCGAAATGTGGAAAACCTGACCTTGGCGGGATCTGCCGATCTGTCGGGCACGGGCAATGAGAGCGGCAACCTGCTGGTGGGCAATGAGGGGGCAAACACCCTCTCTGGCCTCGATGGCAACGACTATCTTGCCGGCCGGGCCGGGAACGACGTGCTGGACGGCGGCGCGGGTACCGATACGCTGGAGGGCAACCAGGGGGGTGACACCTTCGTATTCGGCCTCGGCTACAGCTTCGACCAGATCGCCGACTTCGAGGCTGGCATCGACAAGATCGCGATCAAGGCAGACCTTGGGCTGGAGACGGCGGATCAGGTGTTGGCGGTGGCCCAGCAGTGGGGGAACGACGTGGCCTTCATCTTCGGCAATGACGATGCACTGCTTGTCCGCAACATGACGGTTGCGCAGTTCGAAAGCGCCGATTTCCTGTTTACCTGACACCCGCCGCCCGCGCGGGCCGCAGGAGATACGCAAGCGGCCGCCTTTCGGGGCGGCCGTGTTCGTTTCAACCGGCGGTTCCCGGCGGGACAAGCCCGGTTTGGCGTGGAAAGCGGGTGATGATGTTCAGGAGATAGGCCAGCATCGCATAGTCAGGCGCAACGAGGCTGAGCAGAGCGGACATCGCTGCCGAGGCGATGAAGACGGGCATATGTGGCCCCGCCACCCGCCAGAAGCCTCTGCGCTCATGGGGCGGGAAATCCTTGTAGCGCAGCGCAATGGAGAGCAGCCCGAGCGCGATCATGTTGCCCGCATAGAAAATGACCGCAGGCGGCAGCGAGCCATATTTTCCCACCAGACTTGAGGAAAACGGCACAAGGGTCACAAAGAACAAGTAAATCATCTGCAGATGCACTTGGCCGGACGTGGCCGGCTGCGCGCCCGGACGCAATTCCGCGATGCCCCTCCAGTGGGCGCCGAGCACAAAGAAGCTGATGACATAAGTGATCGTCTGCGGCCACAGGCCGATCAGGTGGGCGGTCAGATCCGCCGCGGAGGACAGCGGCAGGTCTGCCGGCAGGCGGATGTCCAGCACCAGGACCGTCATGGCGAACGCAAAAATGCCGTCGGTCAGGCTTTCGAGGCGTGGCCTGGAAAATCGGCTCATGGGCAAGACAACCTTGCTGCGAAACGGCCCCGTGGGCAGAGGCTGACCGGCACCTTTCGCGCACACAAGGTCAGCGCTTCATCCCCTGCCCCGCGAACAAAAAACCGGCCGGACCACGAGATCCGGCCGGCCCACATTTTCTTGCCTTGGCTCAGGCACCCATGGCAGCGACAGCGCGCTTCGCCATCACCTTGGCGAGATGTGCGCGATATTCGGCGCTGCCATGCAGGTCCGCCATCACGTCGGAGGGATCAAGGGAGAGCGAGTCGAGCGCATCAGGGGTGAAGGAGGCGCCAAGCGCCGCCTCGGCCTCGGCCCAGCGGAAGACGCCGCCCTGCCCTACGCCCGTGATCGCCAGCCGCACGCCGCCGGCGGTCTGCGCCACGAACGCGCCCGCCATGGCATAGCGGGAGGCCGGGTTGCGGAACTTGCGGTAGGCGGCCCGCACGGGTTTCGGGAAGGAAATGGCCAGGATGACCTCATCTTCCGCCAAGGCGGTCTCGAACAGGCCGATGAAGAAGTCGTCCGCCGCGATCTCGCGCGCCGAGGTGAGGATGGTGGCGCCTAGCGCGAGGCAGGCGGCGGGATAGTCGGCGGTGGGGTCGTTATTGGCCACAGAGCCGCCCATGGTGCCCCGGTTGCGCACCGCGGGGTCGCCGATCAGCCCGGCAAGGTCCGCCAGCGCCGGGATGACGGAGCGGACCACATCCGAACCCGCCACCTTCGCATGGCGGGCCATGGCGCCGATCTTCACCCCATCGCCAGTCGCCTCGATGGCGTCGAGCCCCGGCACGGCAGACAGGTCCACCAGGGTGCCGGGCTGGGCGAGGCGCTGCTTGAGCGTCGGCAGCAGCGTCTGGCCGCCGGCCAGGAGCTTGGGCTCGGCAGCGTCGCGAAGCAAGGCCACGGCGGCATCCAGTGCGGCCGGGCGCTGATAGTCGAAGGCATACATGCTTGCGTCTCCTTCACTCGGCCGCGCGGCGCGTGAGGGCGCCCTGCGCAATGGCCCAGACTTTGGCCGGCGTCGCCGGCATGTGGATGTCCTGCGTCCCCAAGGCATCGGTCAGCGCATTGATGACCGCCGGAGGCGCCGCAATGGCCCCCGCTTCGCCGCAGCCCTTGATGCCCAGAGGGTTGGAGGGGCAGCGCGTTTCCGTCAGCCCCACCGTGAAGGACGGCAGGTCGCCGGCGCGGGGCATGGTGTAGTCCATGTAGGAGCCGGTCACGAGCTGGCCGTCCTCGTCATAGCGCACGCCCTCGTGCAGCGCCTGGCCGACGCCCTGCGCGATGCCGCCGTGGACCTGCCCCTCCACGATCATGGGATTGATGACCACACCGAAATCGTCCACCGCCACCCAGTTCACGATCTGCGTGACGCCCGTCTCCGGGTCCACTTCCAGTTCGCAGATGTGGCAGCCGGCCGGGAAAGTGAAGTTGGTGGGGTCATAGAAAGCCCCTTCCTTCAGCCCCGGCTCGATCTCCGAGGTGGGGAATTTGTGCGCCACATAGGCGTTGAGTGCCACCTCGCCGAAGGCAAGCCCCCGGTCCGTTCCTGCCACCGTGAAGCGGCCATCCTTGAACTCGATGTCGCCTTCGCTGGCCTCCAGGATATGGGCGGCGATCTTCCTGGCCTTGGCCTCCACCTTGTCCAGCGCCTTGGAGATGGCGGACATGCCCACCGCCCCCGAGCGCGAGCCATAGGTGCCCATGCCAAACTGCACCTTGTCGGTGTCGCCATGGATGACGCTCACCTGGTCGATGGGAATGCCGAGACGGGATGACACCAGTTGCGCGAACGTGGTCTCGTGGCCCTGGCCATGGCTGTGCGAGCCGGTGAGCACCTCCACATTGCCGGTGGGGTTCACGCGCACCTCGGCGCTCTCCCACAGGCCGACACCCGCGCCCAGGGACCCCACCGCCGCAGACGGGGCGATGCCGCAGGCCTCGATGTAATTGGACAGGCCAATGCCCCGCAGCTTGCCGCGCCGCGCCGCCTCGGCCTTGCGGGCCGGAAAGCCCGCATAGTCGATAAGCCCCAGCGCCTTGTCCATGGAGGCCGCATAGTCACCGGCGTCGTAGCACATGATGACCGGCGTCTGGTGCGGGAAGCTGGTGATGAAATTGCGCCGCCGCATCTCCGCCGGATCAAGCCCCAACTCCCGCGCCGCCTTGTCGATGATGCGCTCCACCAGGAAGGTGGCTTCGGGCCGCCCGGCCCCGCGATAGGCGTCCACCGGGGCGGTGTTGGTGTAGCGGGCATCCACTTCGCAATAGATGGCGGGTATGTCGTATTGGCCCGACAGAAGCGTGGCGTAGAGATAGGTGGGAATGCAGGAGGCGAAAGTGGAGAGATAGGCACCCATATTGGCGATGGTCTTCACCCGGAAGCCCAGGATCTTGCCATTGGCGTCCAGCGCCAGCTCCCCATGGGTGATGTGGTCGCGCCCATGGGCGTCGGAAAGGAAGGCCTCGGAACGGTCCGACGTCCATTTCACCGGCCGGCCCAGGCGCTTGGAAGCCCACGCGCAGGCGGTCTCCTCCGCATAGATGAAGATCTTCGAGCCGAACCCGCCGCCCACGTCTGGCGCGATCACGCGGAGCTTGTTTTCGGGCGCGAGGCCCACGAATGCCGAAAGGACGAGCCGGGCTACATGGGGATTCTGGCTGGTGGTCCAGAGCGTGAAAGCATCGTCCCCGGAATCATATTCGCCGATGGCGGCGCGCGGCTCCATGGGGTTGGGGGCGAGGCGGTTGTTGATGATGTCGATTGAGGTGACCCGCGCCGCGCGGGCAAACGCCGCTTCCGTGGCGGCCTTGTCGCCCAGTTCCCACTCATAGACGGTGTTGCGCGGCGCCACCTCGTGCACCTGCGCCACGCCTTCGTCGGCGGCAGTGGCCAAGTCCACCACGGCGGGCAGGACCTCGTAATCCACCACGATGGCGGCAGCGGCGTCCTTGGCCTGGTTCAGCGTCTCCGCCACCACCATGGCCACGTGGTCGCCCACATAGCGCACCTTGTCGAGCGCGAGCGCGGGATGGGGGCCCATGCGCATGGGCGAGCCATCCTTCGAATGGATCATCCAGCCACAGATGAGCGAGCCGATCTTATCCTCGGCAATGTCCGCCCCGGTGAGCACGCCAACCACGCCCGGCATGGCGGCCGCCGCGCTGGTATCGATGGAACGGATGTTGGCGTGGGCGTAAGGCGAGCGCAGGAAATAGGCATGGGCCTGGCCGGGGCGGGACAGGTCGTCGGTGTAGCGGCCCTTGCCGGTGATGAAGCGCTGGTCTTCCTTGCGCCGCACGGGGGCGCCGATGGGTGTGACGGTGCTGGCGTTCACAGGGGTGTCCTCCCTAAAGGACGAATGCATTCGTTCGCAAAATGCGTGGACAAAGACCCGGCGGTCACGGTTCTGCGGTGGCGGCTCTGCGGCCGCTTATTCCGCAGCGACAGTCAGGGTGGCGCCGCCCATGGCGCGGGCGCCGGCTTCGATCGCCTTGACGATGTTGTGATATCCCGTACAGCGGCACAGATTCCCGTCGAGATTTTCGCGAATGGTCGCCTCATCCACCGCGGTGCCGTGGCGCGCCACGATGTCGAGGGCGGTCATGATCATGCCGGGCGTGCAGAAACCGCACTGGAGACCATGATGCTCGCGGAACGCCGCCTGCATGGGGTGAAGCTGCGCCCCGTTGGCGACGCCTTCGATGGTGGTGACGGACGCGCCGTCCGCCTGGACGGCAAGCATGGTGCAGGACTTCACGGAGGCCCCGTCCACATGGACCACACAGGCGCCGCACTGGCTGGTGTCGCAGCCCACATGGGTGCCCGTCAGCAGCAGCTTTTCGCGCAGGAACTGGACCAGCAGGGTGCGCGGCTCCACCTCCGCGGTCACGGCACGCCCGTTCACGGTCAAGGAAATCTTCGTCATGCACGACCTCCCACTTGGGCTTGTCGCCCCGGTCCGGCCGGAACCGATCGGACGAGGCGTCGTCCAGTTTTGAATTTTATGGGTTCCAGTGTGGGGCTCCACGAACCTCCCGGTCAAGCCGAACCAATGCCGCTCTTGGAACGTGGAATGGGAGGCTCAGGACAACCTGGAGTTTTCGCAGAGGCCAGCGGCCTCTGCGCACCGATGCGTCCACCGAGCCGATGTAAAACGCGAGTGGGAAAGCGTGAGACGGCAGCCGGCCTCAGCGGCCGGCCACCTCCACCTCGTCGGCGCGCGCAGCCCGTGTCGGACGGGATTTTCCCCCCTTCGCCTTCGGGCTCGCCTTTGTTGCAAGCTCGGGGGTCGGCACTGGATCATCGGATCGCCGCGCATAGCCCGCCGCAAGGAAGCTGACGATCACCAACTGGAAGAAATGGAACATCATGGTGGGTGCGATCAGCACACCCAGGGCCCCGCTTGATCCGAAGATGACGCCCGCCATGGGAAGGCCCGTCGCCAGGGATTTTTTCGAGGCGCAGAAGAGTGTGGCGATGCGGTCGGACGTGGAGAGGCCCATCAGGCGACAGACGATGCCGACGATCCCGTACACCACGAAGAATAGGCCGATAACCGCCGCCGCCATTCCCACCAGAACCAGCGGACTTTGCTTTTCCCACACGCCGGCGGCGACGGAATCGCAGAAGGAATTGTAGACGATCATCAGGATGACGGCTCGGTCCGCCACCTTGATCACCGCCTTGTGGCGCGCCACGAAATTGCGCAGCAGCGGGCGCAGGAGCTGACCGACGCCCAGCGGCAGCAGCACCATGATCACCAGCTTCAGGATCACCTTCTCGAGCGGCAGCCCCCCGCCGTTGGCGTGCAGGTACCAGGCGAGCAGGAGCGGCGTGACGAAGACGCCGATGAGGCTGGAGATGGAGGCGTTGAAGATGGCCACCGGCACATTGCCCCGCGCCAGCGAGGTCATCGCCACCGAGGAGGAGACGGTGGACGGCAGCGCGGCCAGGAAGAACAGGCCCAGCAAGACCTCCGGCGGGAAGACCAGCCCCAGAAGCGGCTGGGTGGCCACCACCACGGCGGGAAACAGCACGAAGGTGGAGAGTTGCACCACCAGGTGCACGCGCCACTTGCCCGCGCTCTTCCACAGATGCTCGGGCGCGAGCGTGAGCCCGTACAGGAAAAAGATGACGCCGATGCCATAGGTGGCAACTGTGTCCGCATGCAGAATGCCGCCGGTCTTGCCCGGATCGGGAAAGGCCAAGGCGAGTGCCACCGTCGCAGCGAGCGCCGGCAGGAATGGATCGAGCTTCAAACGTAGCGACATGAGGGCAAGAGGTCCTGAGGACGAAATGCTCCGCGGCCGTCTCCTCCACCCGGCCCTCCGAAAGGCTGGCCAGGCAACCCTAGATCTTGTGCTTCTTATGGCTGCCACCGCCTGAGGCCGAGGCGCCGCTCTGGTATACACGTATACAGGTATACCAGAACAATCTCAACGCACCCAAAGTGGAACGCCGTTCCACTGCGCACGGGGACGTGAGCGAAGCCGGCATCCACAACCCCCGTGGGAGCGTTTGTGTCAAAACGCGGGCCGCGCTATGACTCAATGGGTACGCTCGCCCGTTCATGAGGCACGATCAAAGATTAGGCGTACTCAGACAGAGGGGCAGTTGTCGGATGGATATCTTCCTCCAGCAGCTCATTAATGGGCTGACTCTTGGGTCAATCTACGGATTGATCGCCATCGGCTACACGATGGTGTTCGGGATCATAGGCATGGTGAACTTCGCCCATGGCGACGTTTTCATGGTGTCCATTTTCATTGCGCTGATTTTTTTCCTGCTGATGACCACGGTCATCGGCATTACCTCCATCTTTGTGGCCCTGGCCATCGTTCTGATTCTCGGAATGGCCTTCACCGGACTGGTAAGCTGGGCCATTGAGCGGGTGGCTTATCGACCGCTGCGGGGCTCCTTCCGCCTTGCCCCGATGATCTCCGCCATCGGCATGTCCATCCTCCTGTCCAACTTCGTGCAGGTCGCCCAGGGTCCGCGCAACAAGGCGATCCCGCCCATGCTGCCGGACGTGATCGTGCTCTACGACACCGGTTCCTATCAGGTGACGCTGGCGTACAAGCAGATCCTCATCATGGTGGTGACGGCGGTGTTGCTGGGCGCCTTCTGGTGGCTGGTTCAGAAGACGCCACTCGGGCGAGCGCAGCGGGCCTGCGAGCAGGACCGCAAGATGGCGGCGTTGCTGGGGGTCGATGTGGACCGCACGATATCCCTGACCTTCGTCATCGGCGCCGCGCTCGCGGCCGTCGCCGGTGTGCTCTACCTCATGTATTACGGCGTGGTGAATTTCGCTGACGGCTTCGTGCCCGGCGTCAAAGCCTTCACCGCGGCGGTTCTCGGGGGCATCGGCTCGCTGCCGGGGGCGGTGCTGGGCGGCCTGCTGATCGGCCTCATCGAGACCTTCTGGTCGGCCTATTTCTCCATCGAATACAAGGACGTGGCGGCGTTCTCCATCCTCGCCATCACGCTCATCTTCATGCCGCAGGGCCTGCTCGGGCGGCCGGAAGTGGAGAAGGTGTGATGGCCCTCGCCGCGCCGGCGAAGACCCCGCCCTCGGCCCTTGGATCGGCCCTCAAGGATGCCCTCATCAGCGGGGCGATCACCGCCCTGCTCTTCCTGCCCCTGGTGGGCATGCGCGCCACGGAGACCTCCGAGGGACCGCTCATCCTCACCTATCGCTTCGGCCTGGTGGCGATCTTCGCGGGCCTGGTCGCGGTGCTGCGCTTCATTCTCCTCCTCACCTTGTGGCGGCCGGGGCGGGTGAAACGGACCGGTGGCAATCCGCACCTCGCCGCCTTCGGCGAGCGAGTGGGCGCCGTGGCGAAGCCCGCCTTCTTCGCGCTCCTGGTGCTCTATCCCGCACTCGCGATCCTGGGCTCGGGCGGCCTGGGCCCGAGCCGCTACTGGATCGACCTCGGCATTTACATTCTCACTTATGTGATGCTGGGCTGGGGGCTGAACATCGTGGTGGGCCTCGCCGGCCTGCTCGACCTTGGCTATGTCGCCTTCTATGCGGTGGGCGCCTACACGTTCGCGCTTCTCTCCACCAGCATCCCGGTGAACGAGTTCTTCGCCGGCGCACTCGGAGCGGATTTCTGGAAGGCGTGGAGTTTCTGGGTCTGCCTGCCGGTGTCCGGCCTGCTCGCCGCCCTGTGGGGCGTCATCCTCGGCTTCCCCGTGCTGCGGCTGCGGGGCGACTATCTCGCCATCGTGACGCTGGCCTTCGGCGAGATCATCCGCCTCGTGCTCATCAATTGGGTGGACCTGACCAATGGCGGGGCGGGCATTTCCTCCATCCCGCCCATCACCTTCTTCGGCATTCCCTTCTCCTCCGGGGAGGCCGGGTTCGCGGCGCGGTTCGGGCTTGGGTTCGATCCCATGCACCGCAACATCTTCCTTTATTTCGTCATCCTGGTGCTTGCCGCACTGACCGCCATCGCCACGGTGCGCCTGCGCCGCATGCCGGTGGGACGGGCCTGGGAGGCGTTGCGTGAAGACGAGATCGCCTGCCGGTCGCTCGGCATCAACACCACGCTCACCAAGCTGACCGCCTTTGCCACGGGCGCCATGTTCGGTGGCTTTGCCGGGGCCTTCTTCGCCGTGCGCATCCGGTTTGTGTCGCCGGAATCCTTCACCTTCATGGAATCCGCCGTCATTTTGGCCATTGTCGTGCTGGGTGGCATGGGATCGCAGATGGGGGTGGCCGCCTCCGCCATCCTGCTCATCGGTGGCATGGAGATGCTGCGCAACCTGACCTTCCTCAAGGATCCCTGGCTGTTCGGGCCGGATTTCGACCCAACGCTCTACCGCATGCTCATCTTCGGCTTCGCCATGGTGGCGGTGATGGTCTGGCGTCCGCGCGGCCTCGTATCCAGCAGGATGGCGACCATCTTCCTGAAGGAACGCAAGAAGGTGTCGGGCGATCTGGTGAAGGAGGGCCACGGATGAGACCCTGGGAACAGGACCCCATCCTCACGGTGGACCACCTCTCCATGCGCTTCGGCGGGCTGGTGGCGGTGGGCGACGTGTCCTTCCATGCCGGGCGCGGGCAGGTGACGGCCGTCATCGGCCCCAACGGCGCCGGCAAGACCACGGTCTTCAACTGCATCACCGGCTTCTACAAGCCCTCGGTCGGCCGCCTCGCTTTGGCCCATGGCGCCGGGCCGACGGACGAGGAATTGGCCGAGCTGACGCGCAACGGGCTCGCCCATGCCCGCACCAAGGCCGGTGACCTCTATCTGCTGGAGCGCCTGCCGGACCACAAGGTGGCCTCCGCCGCCAAGGTGGCCCGCACGTTCCAGAACATCCGACTTTTCTCCGGCATGACCGTGCTGGAGAATCTGCTGGTGGCCCAGCATATGAGCCTGACCCAGAGCGGCCTCATCAACCCCGCAGCCTTGCTCAACCTGCCGTCCTGGCGGCGGCAGGAGAAGGCGGCGGTGGCCCGGGCCGTGGAATGGCTGGAGCGCATCCAGTTGACCCACCGGGCGGACGATCCGGCCGGCGACCTGCCCTATGGCGACCAGCGCCGCCTGGAGATCGCCCGCGCCATGTGCTCGGAGCCGGTTCTCTTGTGCTTGGACGAGCCCGCCGCCGGCCTGAACCCGCGCGAATCCCTGGCGCTCAATTCCCTGCTCCTGTCCCTGCGGGACGAGCACAAGGCCTCGGTTCTCCTCATCGAGCACGACATGAGCGTCGTGATGGAGATTTCCGACCATGTGATCGTGCTGGAATATGGCCGCAAGATCGCCGACGGCACGCCGGAAGAAGTGCGCTCCGATCCCAAGGTGATCGCCGCCTATCTGGGCGTCGATGAGGACGCGGTCGATAGCGTGGAAGCGGAGGTGGGGGCATGAGCGCGCCGCTCCTTTCCATCCGCGACGTGCGGACCCATTACGGCAAGATCATCGCCCTCAAGGGCGTGGACCTCGATGTCAATGAGGGCGAGATCGTCACCATCATCGGTGCGAACGGGGCCGGCAAGTCCACCTTGATGATGACGGTGTGCGGGGCTCCCCGCGCCAGCACCGGTGAGATCCGGTTCGCGGGGGAGGACATCACCCGCCTGCCCACCCATGAAATCTCCCGCCGCCGCATCGCCCAGTCTCCGGAAGGACGGCGGATCTTCCCGCGCATGACGGTCTACGAGAACCTCCAGATGGGTGCCGCCATTGACGGCTACGCCCATTTCGAGACGGACCTGGAGCGGGTATTCGAGATGTTCCCCCGCCTCAAGGAGCGCCTGTACCAGCGGGGCGGAACGCTATCGGGCGGCGAGCAGCAGATGCTCGCCATCGCCCGCGCCTTGATGAGCCGGCCCCGGCTTCTGCTCCTGGATGAGCCGTCCCTGGGCCTGGCCCCCCTGGTGGTGCGTCAGATCTTCGACGTGATCCGCGACCTCAACCAGACCGAGGGCCTCACCGTCTTCCTGGTGGAACAGAATGCCTATCACGCGCTGAAGCTCGCGCATCGCGGCTATGTGCTGGTCAACGGCGCCATCACCATGTCCGGCACCGGCCGCCAATTGCTGGAGAGCCCGGAAGTACGCGCCGCCTATCTGGAAGGGGGAGGCTGACATGGCATCCACGCCGCTCGCGCATCCCGGCCGCTTCGCGGCACCCATGGTGATCCTGCCGCTTCTGGGGGTGGCTGTGGTCCTGGCGCTGTTCATCGTGCGGCCCGGCCTCGTCGTGGAGGTGTCTCTCGGCGACTTCATGCTGGTGACGCTGTTCCTGGGCGGTGGCGCCGCCTGGCTTACGGGCCGCGCGGTGGCCAAGGGATGGAGCCCGTATTGGCAGGTGGTGATCTATTGCCTGCTCCTGACTGGGGCGGTCCGCTTCTGTCACTTCGCCTTGTTCCAGGGAACGCTGGCTTTCGACACCCATGCGGCGGTCGAGTTCATCCTGCTGCTCTCCCTTGCCACGCTCGGTTTCCGTGCGGTGCGGCGGAAGCAGATGATCGAACGCTATGACTGGCTCTATGAGCCTGCCGGCACGCTGGCCTGGCGCACCCGTGCCGATGCGCAGGACGGAACCGCATGATCCGGTCCGCGCCATCGACAGCGGACGGGAATTTGGCACAATGCCGCTCGGTGAGGCGTGCCGCCCTGGGGTGCAGCGACGCCTCAGGCTCTTCCGACGCGAACAACCCGACGGGCTGGCATCAGGCCGGCACCGTCAGACAGAGGAGAACCGGATGAAGAAGCTTCTACTGGCCGGGCTCGCGCTCGGCGCGGGGCTCGCCTTGAGCCCCGCCTTCGCCCAGGCGCCCGTCAAGCTCGGCGTCGGCGGCCCCATGACTGGCTCGAATGCCGCCTTCGGCGCCCAGTTGAAGACCGGCGTCGAGCAGGCGGTGGCCGACATCAATGCCGCCGGTGGCATCAATGGCCAGAAGATCGAGCTTTATGTGGGTGACGACGCCTCCAAGCCCGAGCAGGGCAAGTCGGCGGCCAACAAGTTCATTTCCGACGGCGTGACATACGTCATCGGCCACTTCAATTCCGGCGTCTCCATTCCGACCTCGACGGACTATGAAGAGGCCGGCGTGCTCCAGATCAGCCCCGCCTCCACCAACCCGCAATTCACCGAGCGCAAGATGTGGAACACGTTCCGCACCTGCGGCCGCGATGACCAGCAGGGCGCCGTGGCGGGTGACTACATCGTCCAGAACTTCAAGGGCAAGAAGGTCGCCATCGTTCACGACAAGACCCCTTACGGCAAGGGTCTGGCGGACGAGACCCAGAAGGCCATGAACAAGGGTGGCGTGAAGGAAGTCCTCTATGAGGGCATCAATCCCGGCGAGAAGGACTATTCCGCCCTCGTGTCCAAGCTGAAGGCGGCCGGCGTCGACCTGGTCTATTATGGCGGCCTGCATCCGGAAGCTGGCCTCCTGGTGCGCCAGATGCGCGACCAGGGCCTGACCACCGTCCTGTTCTCCGGCGACGGCATCACCGACAAGGAGTTCTGGACCATTGCCGGCCCTGGCGCCGCCGGCACGCTGATGACCTTCGGTCCCGATCCGCGCAAGAACCCCGCCGCCAAGGAAGTGGTGGAGAAGTTCAAGGCCAAGGGCGTCGATCCTGAAGGCTACGTGCTCTACTCCTACGCCGCAGCCCAGATCATCAAGCAGGCCGCCGAGGCCGTTAAGTCCAACGACCCCAAGAAGATCGCGGACTACATGCATTCCGGCGCCACCTTCCAGACGGTGCTTGGTCCGCTCTCCTTCGACAAGAAGGGCGACATCACCAAGAAGGACTATGTGGTCTATGTCTGGAAGGATGGCGGCTACAGCGAGATGTGAGCCGCGTCGCAATTGAGGCTTCGGGGGCTCGCGCTATGGCGCGGGCCCTTTTTCATTGGCAGATCCGCATCGAGATGCACGGACAGATTGCTTCAATCCGGCGGGATCCGGTTCTAGAAACGGGGGTGACGCAGGGCTCCCGCCCGCCGCGGGGATAAGCCCATGCCCCGGGTGGCCCCTCTCAGGAGGAACGCATGCTGAAAATCTGGGGACGCGCCAATTCCACAAATGTGAAGAAAGCCGTCTGGTGCGCCAACGAACTCAACCTTCCCTTCGAGCGCATCGAGGCGGGCGGCGCGTTCGGAGTGGTGAACGATGCCCCCTACCGGGCCATGAACCCCAACGGTCTCGTGCCCTGCATTGAGGATGACGGATTCATCCTGTGGGAATCCAACGCCATCGTGCGCTATCTGAGCGCCAAGTACGGCGAGGGCCGCCTGTGGCACGCCGATCCGGCGGTGCGCGCTGTCGGCGACAAATGGATGGATTGGGCCACTTCCACCCTCGCCGCCCCGTTCCGTGACCTGTTCTGGAACACGGTCCGCCTCGCACCGGACCAGCGCGACACCGCCGCCCAGGAAAAGGGCCTCGCCACCTGCGCCACCCTCTTCAAGCGGGTGGATGCGGACCTGGCGCGCATGCCCTATCTGTCGGGGGAGACGTTTGCCATGGGCGACATACCGCTCGGCTGCTTCGCCTATGCCTGGTTCGAGATGGACATTGAACGCCCGGACCTGCCCCATCTCAAAGCCTGGTACGACCGCATCCGCGTGCGTCCTGCTTATATAGCGGCGGTGGCCATTCCCCTCACCTGAGGCGCAGCCTCAGCCGATGCTCGACAGGCCCGGAAAGGTCTCCAGGAGCCAATAACTCGCTGAGGCCACCCAGCCGGACATGAACGCGATGCCGGTGATGACGAGAAAGGCGCCCATGGCCTTCTCCATCACCGGCAGCAGGCGCCGCATATGGATGAGGGCTCTCAGGAACGGCCGCACCGCCACGGCAGCCAGCAGGAAGGGCACGCCCAGGCCGGCGGAATAGACACCCAGCAGCAGCGCGCCCTTCGACACCGTCGCCTCGGAGCCGGCCACGGCAAGGATGGCGCCGAGCACCGGCCCGAGGCACGGCGTCCATCCGAAGGCAAAGGCCAGCCCCATCACAAAGGCGCCCCAGAGTCCGGTCTGCGGCGCCACCGCTGGGCGGGCGGTGCGCGAGAGGAGGTGAATGCGGAAGACGCCCAGGAAGTTCAGCCCCATGACGATGATGGCGATGCCCGCCACCATCCCCAACACGTCCATATGCGCGCGCAGGACGTCGCCGATGGCCGACGCCCCCGCCCCCAGGGCCACGAACACCAGGCTGAAGCCGGCCACGAACAGCAGAGAGCCAAAGAAGGTGCGCCGCGCCACCGTGTCCAGCCGCGCGGAGGCGGTGAGGTTTTCCAGCGTCGTGCCCGCCAGGAAGCACAGATAAGGCGGCACCAGCGGCAGGACGCAGGGGGACAGGAAGCTGGCAAGCCCGGCAAAGAAGGCGGCGGGAAGCGTGACGTCGGCCATGGGCACCCAGTGGCGGCAAGGCAGAAGCCGTCTACGCACACGCAAGACAGGCTCCGCACGAGAACACATGCCGGCCCCGCCGCCGGGGTGCCGACCAGGGGCTTCATGGCGCCTGCGCATGGCCACGGCAAGTCCGCACCTCACCCCTCCCCGCGATGTGAAGGCGCCCCGCGCCCACACGCCGATTGAAATCCCCTGCCCGGATCGTGCACAGAGACACTGCGTCGCATGAGGCGCGGGACAAGCCGGGGCGAACGGAAGGAAGCTGGGTTGCTGAACCTCATCACCGACGTCCGCGGCCTCAGGGTGGGCCATGCGCAGGACCTCGCGCTCGGCTCCGGCTGCACCGTTGTGCTCTGCGACGCCCCCGCAGTGGCGTCCGTGGACGTTCGAGGCGGCAGCCCGGGCACCCGCGAAACCGATCTCCTGGCCCCCGCCGCCGTTGTGGAGAAGATAGATGCCATCGTCCTCTCCGGTGGCTCGGCCTTCGGCCTGGATGCCGCAAGCGGTGTCATGGCTGCGCTGGCAAGCCAGGGGCGCGGCTTTGCGGTGGGGGCCGCCCGTGTGCCCATCGTGCCCTCGGCCATCCTGTTCGACCTCCTGAATGGCGGCGAAAAGGCCTGGGGCGACATGCCGCCTTACCGCGCCCTCGGCATCGAGGCCTTGGCGCGCGCCGCCGATGGCCCCTTCGCTCTCGGCTCCGTGGGCGCCGGCACCGGCGCCCAGACGGCAACCGTGAAAGGTGGGCTCGGCTCAGCCTCGGCGCGGGCGCCGTCCGGCCATGTGGTTGGCGCCCTGGTGGCGGTGAATGCGTTCGGCAATCCCCTGGTCGGCGACGGGCCATGGCTGCGCGCCGCGCCCTATGAGCGGAACGCGGAGTTCGGCGGCCGGGGCCTGCCCGCCCCTTGGCCCGACGAAACCGCGCCGCGCATCAAGGGCTTTGGCACCCGCGCCAACACCACAATTGCCGTCATCGCCACCGATGCCGCCCTCTCGGTCGCGCAGGCGCGGCGGCTCGCCGTCATGGCCCAGGATGGGTTTGCGCTCGGGCTTCACCCCGCCCACGCGCCGCAGGATGGCGACTGCGTCTTCGCCCTCGCCACGGCCCGGAGCGCGGCACCGGTGACGCTGGTCGAGGAAACACTCCTCGGCGCCACTGCCGCCCATGTCATGGCCCGCGCCATCGGACGCGCCGTTTACGAAGCCACGACCTTGCCCTTCCCCGGCGCCCAAAAGGCCTGGCGCGACCTGTTTGACTGAAGGAAGACCCATGCCCTCCTTGCCTCGCATCTTCACTCCGCGCCGCCGCCGCCCAGACGAGCCGGCATTGGCCGGGCCGTTGGCCATCCTGTTCTGGTGCGCCTGCGGCATCACGGCGGTGCCGCTGGCGGGCATTTTCAGCCTGATCGCAGCGCTGGGGCCAACGGGCGCCTTTTCCGCCGTGGTGGACAGCCTGTCGGGCCAGTCCATGGCCGCACAGATCCTACGGCTCGGCCTCATCCCGCAGCTGGCGCTGTTCATCTGGTCCTTAAGCTTCGTCATCCTCACGGTGCAGCGCTCCGCCCACGCGCTGCTGGTCGCGCCCTGGCTGCTTGCCACCTGGGCCGTGGTGACGGCGCTGTGCCAGTTCGGCATCCGCAATGCCATGGCGGTGGACGGGCTGACCGTGGGGGATCTTGCGGCCCTGCTGCCGGGCATCCTGGTGCAGACGGCAGGCGCGGCGGCCTTCTGGGGCTATATGCGGGAGGGCGATCGGCCGCGGCGCTACTTTTCCCGCGGCACCCCCGTCCCAGTGCCCACCCCTAGGACGTGAAACGTCCCAGCGCATAGGGCGCGGGATCGGTGAAGGGGGTGGCGCCGGTCATCATCTGCGCCAGTAGCTTGCCGGTGGTGGGGCCGAGCGTGAAGCCCCAGTGGCTGTGGCCGAAATTCAGCCAAAGGCCCGGCTGGCCGGGCATTTCGCCCAGCACCGGCTTCGAATCGGGGAAGGCCGGCCGCCGACCGAGCCAAGGCTCGGCCTCGCGCACGGCACCAAGGGGCAGCAGCCGGCGGGCGAGGGGCGCCACCAACTTGGCCTGGCGGGGATCGGGCGGATCATCGCGCAGCGCGAACTCGATGCCTGTGGTGGCGCGGATGCCGTAGCGGGTGGATTGCAGACAGAAACCGCCCGCCCGGTCCACGATGGCGCGGGAGAGCGTGACGCCCGGTTCGGGCGCCAAGTGGATATGATAGCCGCGCTTCACCGCGAAGGGCGCCTTCAGGCCCAGCGGGCCCAACAGGTCAGTGCTCCAGGGACCAAGGCACGCGACCACCCGCTCGGCATCCACCGGCCCTTCGGCGGTTTCCAACCGCCAGCGGCCACCGGTGCGCCGCAGGCTGCGGGCATCGCCACGCAGCACCAGCCCGCCGCGCTGTTCAAAGAGGGTCGCATAGGCCTTCACCAGCCCGCCGGGATCATCGCAATTGTCGCAATCGGGCCAGAAGGAGCCGCGCACAAAGCTGGGCTTCAGATGGGGTTCGAGGGCGCAGACGCCCACCGCATCCAGTTCCTCGCAGCCGACGCCCACCGTGCGTGCCAGCTCCCGCTCGGGCGCGGCGGAGAGGAAATCGGCCTCGCTGTGATAGATTTTCACCCAGCCAGTCGGGCGCAACAGGTTCTGCGCTCCGGCAGCGGCGGCCAGTTCCCGATGGTCTGCCCGCGCTGCCGCCATCAGCGGTCGCAGCTCTCGCGCGCTCTGGGCGAGACCCGCCGTGCCGGAGGCGACGAAATAGGCGTAGATCCAGGGCAGGAGGCCCGGCAGGGCGCCCAGGCGGTAATTGCTCTGGGGCGCCAGCTTCAAGGCGTGGCGCACCAGCACTTTGAGGTCCCGCGGGAAGGAGACCGGGAAAAGCGCGCTGCCTTCGATAACCCCGGCATTGCCGAAGGAGGTTTCCTCACCGGGCGCGCGGCGGTCCACCAGCACCACGGAGAGGCCAGCAGCCTGGAGGTGCAGGGCGCTGCCCACGCCAACCATGCCCGCCCCGAGAACCACGCAATCCACCCGCGCCATCGCCGCTCCCTCCTGGCTCGCAGACGATCCTAGGCTTTGCCGGCGCAATGGAAAACAGCACAGAGGCCGAGCTTTTCGCATTGCAACAAAGCCGGCTCCCTCCACACTGCATGGCGGTCGTCCTCCCCGCTCAACTGCTGCGGCGACGCAGCCAGGTGACGAGGAAGGCCACATAGACGCCCAGCAGGGTCGCCGCCAGTCCGAACCAGGTGAGGGCATATTCCAGGTGGCGGTTGGGAAACTCGACCCGTGTCTGCCCTCCGAGGGGCAGGCCGCCGGGATTGGGAGACCCATCCGCATCGATCATGAAGGGGGCGGCATCGGCCAGCCCCCGCGCGGCGGCGATTTCGGCGGGCACCCTGCGGAACCAGGCATTGCGCGCCGGCTGGTTGTCCGGGACGAACCAGCTCGGATCCTCCGCAAAACGAAGGAGGCCATGCACCATGACCGGACCTTCAACCTGACCGGCCTTGCGGGTGGCCGAGTCCTTGTTGTCCTGCGGGACGAAGCCGCGATTGACCAGGATGGCGGACCCATCCGGCAGCATCAGGGGCGTGACGACCCAGAAACCAGGCCCGCGCAGCGGACCCTTCCCTTCGGACAGCACCGTATAGAGCAGCGTCTCTCGGCTGTGATCGAAGCTGCCGGACACCTGGACGGGCCGATACTCGTCCGCCGCTGGGGTGAGCTCCTCCCAGCTTCCCTTCTGCAGGAGTTCCGGCGGCTGGGAGGTGCGCGCCTGAACCATCTCCAACAGCGCCTCTTTCCAGGCGAGGCGGTCCAGTTGCCACAGGCCGAGCCCCACCAGGACCGCAAGGGCCACGAGGGACAGGGCGGACGCGAGAAGGAACGAGGCCCGGCTCATTCTCCGGAATGATCCCGCAAGCGGCCCTCGGCCGCCTTGTTGCGATACTGGAAGGCGACCAGCAGCGCCTTGAAGGGACGCAGGAGCCCCAGTGTCACCAGCAGGATGGCCGGGATCCATAAGACGGCATGCAGCCACAAGGGCGGCTCATAGGCAGCCTCCACCCAGAATGCCAGGGCCACCACGATGAAGCCGCCAATGAGGATGACGAACACCGCAGGCCCATCGCCCGCATCGATAAAGCCATAGTCGAGACCGCACGCCTCGCAGCGGGGCGCCACATCGAGGAAGCCCTTGAACAGCTTTCCTCGCCCGCAACGCGGGCATTTGCAGGCGAGGCCGGCAGCGACGGGCGAGACGGGTGCGTAATAATTACCGGTGGACATGTCCCCTCCCGCTCTGCCCCGGCGCCCACCGCGCCGATGGTCGGCCCCCTTCAAACAAAACCGCCGGCCGTCTCATGCGAGGGGCCGGCGGTCAAAAGTCGCGGTCGAAGCGGGCCGCACGGGTCGCCGCCTCATCCCGAACATTCAGTGGCCGCCACCCGAGCCGGCGCCCCACACATAGATGAACGTGAAGAGGAACAGCCAAACCACGTCAACGAAATGCCAGTACCAGGCGGCCGCCTCGAAGCCAAAATGCTTCTTCGGGGTGAAGTCACCGCTCATCGCGCGCAGCAGGCACACCAGCAGGAACAGGGTGCCCACGATCACGTGGAAGCCGTGGAAGCCGGTGGCCATGAAGAAGGTGGCGCCATAGATGTTGCCGGCGAAGTCGAAATGGGCGTGCAGATACTCGAACGCCTGGCAGGTGGAGAAGAGCACCCCGAGCACAACGGTGCAGACCAGGCCCCACTTCAGGCCCTGCCGATCGTCTTCCAGCAGCGCATGGTGCGCCCAGGTGACGGTCGTGCCGGAGGTCAACAGAATGAGCGTGTTCAGGAGCGGCAGGTGCCAGGGATCGAGCGACTCGATTCCCTTGGGGGGCCATTCGCCGCCGGTGAACTCGAAGCGGGAATAGTTGATGGCTTCGCCGGCGAACAGCGAGGCATCGAAGAAGGCCCAGAACCAGGCCACGAAGAACATCACCTCGGAGGCGATGAACAGGATCATGCCATAGCGGAAGGCGATCTCCACCACCGGGGTGTGGAAGCCCTGATGGCCTTCGCGCACCATGTCCCGCCACCAGCCGAACATGGTGTAGAGTACGCCCAGGAAACCGATGCCCATGGGAATGGCCGTACCGCCATGCATCC